>JBBRCR010000169.1:0-15400 GCA_038204695.1 Opitutales bacterium
TCCTTGATGCTGCTCATGACCGCGCCCTGCTCGTCATTGATGAAAGTGTAACTGCATCGTACATACGGCTGGCCGCGGAAGGCATGCAGCCGAAGAACATAGCTGAAAAGCGTGCCATCTTCCGCCGCGTGCCGTCCGGTGATGCGCACGCAGGCCCGCAACGGCCCCGACTCCTCGACCATAATCTCAGCCGGCCCGCGACCGGACTCGAATCGCCGCCCTTGCGGATCGCGGACGAAGAGGCCGCCGCCATCGCGAGTGACCCGTTCCTCCGCCGAGAAGCGACCATCGTGATTGCGATCCAGCCACACGGCGCCGAACGGATCACAGCCGTCACGGGAGAACTCGATCCGCAGCGGACCGGTTTCGATCAACGTGCGCTCCGCGGCCGTCGTGACGCGCAGCGGAGTCGACTCAGGCGTGACGATCGCCTGCGCGCCAGGCTGCAAAGTCAGCCGCGCGATTTGTCGAGCGGCGAGATCGATCTGGAAATCGAGCAACAGCCAGCGCACGGAGCCATCGGGCCAGCGTGCCAGCACGTCGGTTTGCAGCGGCACGACGCGTTCGTATGCATCGCGCAGACCGACGGCGCTCGCATCGCGCAGCGCACCTTGCGGAAACGGCACTCCGCTGGTGACCGGCCACGCGGTCCGCGCGACGCCGCCCGGCTCCTCCACAGTGAGAGGTACCTGGGCCGCGGATACGGCGACCGGGAGCAGGCCGAACAGACCAACAGCAAAGATTCGGATTTTCATGCGGACGAGGCGAAGCGAGTCGCGACGCTGTGGAGCACAGTACAAACGAGAGGGCGTCACGCACGCTATTCCGTGGCTGCGAGCGCCAGCGAGTGGATTTCGGAAGCGATTTCCCAATACACTCCACCCCGTTCGGCGAGGGCGACACGCCGATCGTGGAAGTCCTCCGACTGATCCGGGACAATCGGTGGAACATGCAGGCGACGATCGAATTCGAATACAAAGTTCCGGGTTCGGATCGAATGATCGAAATCGCCCGGACGATTAAGTATTGTCGCGACGCACTGGTCTGAACCGCAGCCGCGCAGCCAAAGGCTGAGCGGCTGCATCGTTGCGGGTCGAGGCGCGCCGCGGCACGGGCTGGAGTCGCGTTCGCGAGGCGTCGCAGCGCGAGTAATCATGCCGAACAGTTTTTCTGCTATGGCGTCGCGGCTTGACGTCCAGATTGGCGGACAGGCGCGTTGAAATTAGTGTTTAGGGTACACCCCGTTCACCCCCATGCATGCACTCCCTGTTTTTGAAAAGGCGGAAGCCTATCTGCAGGTCCACCTGACCCACTCCGGCCCCGGCGGTACGGCCCAATCGGCAGGTCCGTTTGTCACCATCTCGAGAGAATCCGGTGCCGGTGGCACAACGCTCGCGCGGACGCTGGCCGAACGTCTTCCGCGCGAGGAGGACATTCACCCTTGGACGGTTTACAGCGCCAACCTCATTGAGGAAATGCTCCGGACCAACCAACTGCCGCCCCACCTCGCGCGATTTCTACCGGAGGATCGGGTCTCAGAGATCGACTCCGCGGTCGGCGAACTGGTCGGACTTCACCCGAGCCTGTGGGTGTTGGTCCAAAAAACGAATGATCTGATTCGGCAACTGGCCTGTGCCGGCCATGCGATTCTTCTCGGGCGTGGTGCGAACTTTGCGACCGTCGGAATCAATCACGGCGTCCATGTCCGGCTGGTCGCACCCGAGCAATGGCGCGCCCAGCGCACCGCGCGCTGGCTGGGCATGGATGTCGATGCCGCTGCTCTGCACAACGCCCGGCGTGATGCCGCCCGCCAGCGCTTTGTCCGGGCGACGTTTGATTCGAATGTAGCTGATCCGACCGCGTACGATCTGGTGATCAACTCAGCGCAGGTGCCCGTCGACACCACCGTTGAGATCATCGCTGGATTTGTCCGGGCGCACCAGCGCAGTGCCCGCGATATGACGCAGCACGCCTAGCCTTGGCCAGACCCCGCATGCTCGTCCGGCCCGGGCAAATCGGCGGGTTGCAGCCGCAAGCGCGGATGCCACCCTCCCGAGTGCTTGACGGTAGGAGCAGCAGGACCAAGTGCCCCGAGGGAAAGCGTTTTCGATCGAGTTTTGGCGCGCTGCTTGCCGGCGGCATCTCACGGACGCCGGGGTTTCCGTGGCATCATCTGGCGGAAATTTCGCAGCGTTGTGATCGAACGACTTGGCTTTCTGAAATTTTTGAGCAAAATCCGCGGGCACACTCGCAAATGACGCGGAGCAGTCGAGCGCCCCTTTCCCCTAAATAGCGCGAACGTCAGCCACGCCGTGCGTGGTCCCAACCCAAATCCCTCCCCACTCGGTTCATGAAAGAATATGCCTCTTCAGACCTGAGAAGCTTCGCCGTACTAGGCCATGCCTCAGCCGGAAAAACAATATTAACGGAGGCGATGCTCGCCTGCGCCGGCAAGATTGGCCGGATGGGCAGCATCGCCGCAGGAACAACGGCCTCGGACTACCACGCGAGCGAGAAGCAGCACCAGATTTCGGTGCACTGCTCGCTCTTGAACGCCGAGTGGATGGGAAAGAAATTCAACATTCTGGATTGTCCCGGCTACGCTGATTTCATCAGCGAGGGGCTCGGGGCGTTGCGCGTCGGCGACTTTGCGCTCATCGTCGTGAACGCCGCGCACGGGCTCGGCGTGGGCGCGGATGCGGCCTGGGAATACGCCACCCGCTACGGGCTGCCGAAGATGATTGTCATCACGGCGCTCGACAAGATGAACACGAAGTTCGACCAACTCGTCGAGGATTGCCGGACCCATTTCGGAAAGAATGTATTCCCGTTGAGCGTGCCCATTAATCCGGGGCCGGGCCTCAGCGACATGCTGGACGTGATGCGCAACGAAGTCCTGACGTATGTTCCCAACGGCACCGGCAAGTATACGGAGGGACCAGCGGGCGCGGAAGCGGACCGGGTGCAAGCGATGCACAAGCAATTGATCGAATATGTCGCCGAGTCGGACGACACGTTGATGGAGAAATTTTTCGCGCAAGGGATGCTGGCCGAGGAGGAATTCCGCGCCGGACTGCACCGGACGATTCAAAATCAGGTGTTCGTGCCGCTCTTCGCGGTCTCTTCCGAGACGAATGTGGGGGTGAGCCGGCTAATGGACTTCATTGCAAAATACGGGTCCTCCCCGCTCGATCGCGCGGAGGTGCCCGCGAAAGACTCCAGTGGCCTACCCGGCTCCGTGCCGCTCTCGCAGCCGGAGCCGGTGGTCTATATATTCAAAACGATGAACGAGCCCGGGGTCGGCGAACTGTCGCTGTTCCGCGTCTTTTCCGGCACGATCCGCAGCGGGGATGAGCTGCGCAACACGGTGCACAATGTCAGCGAGCGCCTCGGTCAGTTGTATGTGCTCAACGGTCACGATCGCGTGCCCGTGCCATTGCTTCATGCCGGCGATGTCGGCGCAGTGGTGAAATTGCGCGACACTCATACGAGAGACACCCTGTGCAGCCCGCGCTTCCAGGTTGTGCTGCCGCCGGTCGAGTATCCGGCCCCAAATATTCATGGTGCCCTGAAGCTTCGGTCCAAGGGCGACGAGGACAAACTTGCCGTTGGCCTGAGCACATTGCACCAGGAGGATCCGACGTTTCACTATCGCGTGGATGACGAGATTCACCAGACGATCCTCTCCGGGCAGGGCGAGATTCACCTGCAAGTCATCGGTGAGCGACTCACCCGCCGGTTCGGCGTCCACGTTGAACTCGAAGAGCCCAATGTTCCGTATCGCGAGACGATTCGCTCGCGGGCGGAGTCACGCTACCGGCACAAAAAGCAGACGGGGGGCGCGGGACAGTTTGCCGAGGTCTGGCTGCGCGTTGAACCCGGACCCCGGGACAGCGGCGTCGAATTCAAGCAGTCGCTCGTGGGCACCAACGTGGATCGCGTGTTCGTGCCATCGGTGGAAAAGGGCGTGAGCACCGCGTGTCGTGAAGGCATCCTGGCGGGTTTTCGCGTAACGGATGTCAAAGCCGACTTCTACGACGGCAAGATGCACCCGGTGGACTCGAAGGATATTGCGTTTCAAGTGGCAGGATATCACGCGTTCAAGGAGGCGTTCCAAGCGGCGCGACCGATTCTGCTCGAGCCGCTTTTCACGGTGACCGTGACCGTGCCGGAAGATTACGTCGGTACAATCATGGGCGATCTTTCATCCCGGCGGGGACAGATTCAAGGCGTCGAAAGCGATGGCCATTTCCAACTGATCAGAGCCCTGGTGCCGCAGAAGGAGCTTTACCGCTACAGTTCGAATGTGCGGGCGTTGACCAGTGGGCGCGGCCGACATACCGAAGCTTTCAGTCATTACGCCGAGCTGCCGCCGGAGTTTGCGCAGCGTTTGCTCAATGAACTGAAAGCGAAGCGCAATGGCACGAATGGCCATGAAAAATGACGGCAGTTGAATAACTTTCCCGATGCGGCCCTCGTCCGCATCGTTCCACCGAGCGGCCGGTTGCCGCACGTTCAACCCAAAGTGCAATCCCAATGAATACCTGGAAAATCGAGGTCACTGAACCACACAGCGGAGAACTCGGCGAGGCGATCCTCGCCGAGGATCATGGCTACGCGTTCGAAGAGTACACCTACGAAGCAGGCCATAAGATGGAAGTCGCCGTG
This sequence comes from Opitutales bacterium, assembly GCA_038204695.1. Taxonomy (GTDB): domain Bacteria; phylum Verrucomicrobiota; class Verrucomicrobiia; order Opitutales; family Opitutaceae; genus ER46. The sequence goes on from JBBRCR010000169.1 coordinate 4,669, forward strand.
CACGACACGCACGATAGTCACTGGCACATTTTCACCGACTTGGATTCCGGTCATCGGATCAAGATCCCGCCGCAGAAATACCGGCGGCTATAGAGAGCATCTGCCGATCTCACGCATCGGCCACAGTTTAAAGGCGCCTGCCGCACCGCAGTGCGCTTTCGCCGGCGAGTGCTTTGTTCGGACCTGGGCGTGACGCCATACCTTTATACACATCGTCAGCCACACCAGCAGACGACGGCGCAGACGGGACGCCCCTCCACGGCGAGCACAGCCTGCACCCGAATTGTTAGCGCCAGCATCCGGACCAATCGTGGCGGCGAGCCCTCGCTCAAGGACCGAATAGAGTCGTGCGCCCGCAGCCACCGGATCGCAGCCTGAGGCTCCCCCCTGCGACAGGAAACCTGCCGGTGGGATGGCTCGACGGTACGCGTCAAGGCGGATCGAAAGCTGAAGGCGGGCGGGCTGGGCTCCGCTCGACGCTGCGTTCGCGCACACGAAAAAGGGTGCGTGGCAAGGTCCGCTCCGCAGCGACGTCTCGCCCTCTCCGGTGGTCCACCGGCGCCGCGCCCGCGAATCGTAACGAGCCACCTTGACCCGGCTATCCAACTTATTCGCTTACCGCGTGACGCTTTTCTGAATCCTGATTGCTTGATCTCCTCCACGATGACTTTTCGCCTCCGCACCGCTCTTCTTGTCCCGTTGTTCATCATCACGCTCGGCCTTGCGCCGATTCGCGCCGAAGCGACAAAACCACCGTTGCGGCTCGCCATGGTTGGATTGGAACACGGGCACGCCCGTGGATTCCTGACCTCCGTACTCCAGCGGCCCGACGTGAAACTACTCGGCATCGTCGAACCGAGCCAGGAGGTCGCGAATAAATACGCAACGCGCCACCAACTCGCCCCGCAGCTTCTCTTCCAGAGCCTCGCAGATCTCCTCGCCGCCGGAAAACCGGAAGCGGTGGCCATCTTCACGTCCACCTTCGACCATCCGCGCGTCGTCGAGGAATGTGCGAGGCACGGCCTTCATGTGATGATGGAAAAGCCGCTCGCGATCAACCTGGAGCACGCGCTGGCGATCGCGCGCGCCGCCCGGCACGGCAAAATCCACGTCATCGTCAACTTTGAAACCACCTGGTACCCCGGAAATCAGGCGGCGTATCGCGCCGTCCAGGAGGGCACGATTGGCGGCATTCGCAAGATTGTGGTGCATGACGGGCACCGCGGCCCGCAGGGCATCAACTCTCCACCCGAGTTCCTCGGCTGGCTGAAAGATCCCACGCGCGGGGGCGGCGCGCTGCTGGATTTCGGTTGTTATGGGGCAAACCTGATGTCCTGGCTGCTTCCCAACCAGCGACCAATATCCGTGTCCGCCGTGCTGCAGCGTTTCCAGCCTGCTGTGTATCCGGAAGTCGAAGACGAGGCGACCATTGTGGTGAGTTATCCGCAGGCGCAGGGCATCATCCAGGCGTCATGGAACTGGCCCTACAGCCGGAAGGACATGGAGGTCTACGGCCAGCGCGGGGCGTTGTTCATCCCGCAGCGCGATGTCCTGCGCGTCCGCACCGAGCGGGGCGAAACGAATTCACCGGTGCCGCCGCTGCCGGAGGGACAGGCCGATTCGGTTTCATATCTGGCCGCCGTCGTCCGCGGTGAGCTCCGGCCGGAAGGCCTCTCCTCGCTCGAAGTGAACCTGCTCGTGACGGAAATCCTCGACGCGGCGCGCGAATCCGGCCGGACCGGCAAGGCCGTGGCGCTGCCGAAAGATGCCCCGGCGATTCCGCGTTGAACGGGCACGCGGAATCAATTCGCGAATGACGACATCGACGGGAAGCCATGCCTTTATATGCTACACAAGTCGCGCCATGTTGCGCTGAACTTGGGCGGGACGCCACTGGTGTACCTACGACAAACATGGGCGGGACGTCCGTGCCATGGGTTTGAAAATCGCCGGGCGTCCACTCGCTGGCGCTCGCAGCCACGAATGGCGCCCGCAGCCCCCCGGTGCTCGCCGCCACGGCGGAAACGCCTCCCTCATGTTCACTCCAGATACAATCCCTCGCGGAGTTCAGGTTTGCGCGCGAGTCGCTCCCACGACTCGGCGAATGAATCGTCGTCGTATGCGAAAAGCGGAGACACTTCGATCGTGACATTCGGCAAACCACTCGCATCGGCTTTCACCTCCGCCCCATGGGTCCGCAACCAGCGGGCAAACTGCCTCAACTGGTCGTCGCGGCAGGTTTTCGGCGAGTCGAGCCCCTCGGCATTCTTGACCGGCGAAAAATCATTTTCCCTCCGCGTCTCGATGACCACCGGGTTTCGCGCGAACGGCACCGCGTCGAAGACGAACATTTCGAACTTCACGCCATTTGGCTTCTCCGGCTTCACCGCCTTCCCGCTCTCGTCAACCGTCGGAATCTTCTTGTCCGCGCGATGAAACGGGAGCACGCCGCCGGCATCCGGCTGCTTTCCCCCCTGCCCCTGCGCCATCCGGCGGACAAACTCGCGCTCCAGCACGTGAATGGCGATGCTCCCGGCGATATAACGCAATTGCCCCTGTGCATCCGTCTCGCGCTGCATGGCCAGCGGCAGGTCGGAATATTCGACGACCACCAGCTTGCCGTTCTGCACGCAGAAATGACCGACCTTCTCTTCCGGATACGCCTTGGGCACCATCTTGCTCGACATGTCCGAGCGGCGGAGCAGGTGCCAGCCGATGAACTCGGGGTCGATGCACCTCACCAGCGGGTTGTCGACCTGGAAGTAACTCAGCGTATCAATGCCTTCCCGCTGCATCAGGTCGAGTGAGCCGCTGCGCTCGAGCGCGCGCAGCGAACCGCCGTGGCCGTCCGGCGAGAGGGCGATCGAGCTTTTCGATTCCAGCATGATCCGGCCGTCGAATCCCACCGCCGGCATCCGCCCCTGCCGGAAGAAATGCACCCGCCCGCGCTCCAAACCAAAGAACCGGTTCTCCGCAAAAAACGCCTCGGTCGCCGCATGGTTCGCGTGACTGGTCATGATGAACCAGTGCAACGGCTGGCCATACCGGATACCGGCCGCGCGAATTTTTTCGGCGAACACCTGAAACAGCGGCTTCCGCCTCACCGGTGTCACGCGAAAGGTTCCCTTGGGTCCGTCGTAGCCGAGCCGCGTCCCCTGCCCCCCCGCCACCGTGAAGGCGGCCACGCGGCCGGCCCGGAGCGCGTCTTCGCCGGCAGCCTTCGCCTTCGTCCAGGCCGCCGCATCGCCGCCATGCTCAGGCCGTTTCTCGTAGGGCGCCGGCGCGAGCCCCTCGAGATTTACTCCGGCCGCGGCGGATGGCGTCAGCAGTGTCCGCGTGAGCTGGCTGATCTCCGCGAGGTCGATTTCCGCCGCCTGGTCCAGCAGCTGGCGCTGTTCCTCGGTGGAAATTTGCTCAAAAAATGCGAAAACCTGCGCCTGGTCGGCGGCTTTGTACGTTTCGATCAACGAATGGCTCACAGGAAAGAACCGCCATGGAAACGAAGAACCGCCCGAGGTTCAGTTTTCAAAGCGAAAAATCACTTCTCCTGGGCGACCGTAATGAAGCTTCTGACGAATGATTTTTTCCACAAAGGCCGGGTCACTGCGCAGCCGATCCAAAATTCGTTCCTGCTCGTGCAGGCGCGTCCGCGTTTCCGCCAGACGCCGCTGATTCACCGACTCCACCTGTTTGAGCTGGTTGTATTCAGCGCGCGCATCGAGAAACAATATCCCCGCGCCCACGCCCAGCCCCGCCAGCAGGAGGACATAAACCGCGGTAATGACTCGGCGCGAATTCACCGGCGTTTATCAACAAGATACGGCGGCCTTGAGTAAAGGACATTTCAAAGCCTCCTGCCGGACTTCCTCCTGCGAGATTTTGACGTGCGTTTTCGGCCGGCCAATTCAGCCTCTGCCTGCCACATGTATCAGAGTTATTACGGGTTTCGAGAGATGCCCTTCAACATTACTCCCGATCCCCGGTTCCTTTACCTCAGTCCGACGCACCAGGAAGCACTGCAACACTTGAAATTCGGGGTGCAGGAACGAAAAGGATTTATCGTGCTCGTCGGCGAAGTCGGTTGCGGCAAGACCACGCTCTGCCGTCGTTTCCTCAACGAGCTGGATCCGGCCCGCTTCGACACCGCCCTCATTCTCAATCCCCGCGTGACCGAGACGCAGATGTTGAAGGCGATCCTCACCGAGTTGGGGGAGACGAAGATTGCCCGGAATCAGAACGATTTGGTGGCGCAAATCAGCCGCGTGCTGGTGGAACGAATCGAAAAAGGCCGCGACATCGTCCTGATCATCGATGAGGCGCAAAACCTGAAATTCGAAGTGCTCGAGCAAATCCGGCTTCTCTCGAATCTCGAAACCGACAAGCAAAAACTCCTGCAGATCGTGCTCATGGGACAACCCGAACTGAAGGTGGTCCTCGCCCGGGATGAATTGCGGCAGCTGCGCCAGCGGATTCTGGTGCATTACGAACTCCTCCCACTGACCTCGGGCGACATAACGCATTATATCCAGCACCGGCTGACGCTGGCGGGCAGCGGCGGCCGACCGGGTTTCACGAGCTGGGCGCTGCGCGCAATCCACCGAGGCAGCGGCGGAATACCCCGCGTCGTGAACAATCTATGCGACAAGGCGATGCTCTCCGCCTTCATCCGCGACTCTGACGAGGTGAATTATTGGGACGTCCGTCGTGCCATTAAAGACATGGCAAACCTGACCGACTGATGAGGACGCACTCCTGGCGATGAGTTTGATCAACGAAGCATTGAAGAAGGCCCAGCGGCAGCGGTCCGACTCCGAAGCCGGCTTCGTTACGCCCATGGCCGGAACCGCAACCGGCGCGACCAATGTCCCACGCCGGCCGCCGCCGCGAAGGTCCAACACGCTCATCTTCGTCACCGGTGCACTGGTGCTCGTGGTGCTGACGGTCGTGGTCTCCGCCATTTTGTTCAATCAGCCATCGGACTCAGCGGCGACCATCGCCGTCGCCAAGCCGACGCCCGCTCCGACGCCGGTTGAAGCACCGACCACCGCCCCACAGATCGTCCCACCCCTCTTCAAGCCCGTCAATTCAGCCGCCGTGACGGCAAGCGAAAACATCAAATCACCCGCATTCGTGACTGCGCCCGCAGCGCTCGCACCGTCCGCGCCGATTTCAGTCGCCGTCGGTGAGCCAGCCGAACCCCCGCGAGCCGCCCAAGCTTCTCCGGCTCCTTTCATCACTCCAATCATCCTGCCATCAACCGCACTGACCGAAGCGGTGGCCCACCCGAGCACGCGGACTGCCGTGGCTGAGCCGGACCCTCGAGTTTATGCCTACGTCGACAGCGTTCGGGTCACTGGCATCCGCCCTGCCGGACCGGACAGCCGCGTGCTGATTAACGAACGTGTTTTCCGCGTAAACGACATCGTCGAACGCCTGCTGGGCATTCGTCTCCTAAAAGTCGATACTGACAGTCTCACGTTTACCGACCCCAACGGGGCGATTTACGTCAGATACTTCTGAGCGGGATTGCAGTGCGTCGGATCTTCCGGGCCTGGGAGCGCGTTACTTCGCGCCCGGCGGTCGCAGCGGCGGTTTCGCCTCCGGATGCGTGGCGAGCAATGCGCGCATCCGTGCGAGCACTTCGGGCTGCTCGGCGGCCAGGTTGCGCGTCTCCCCTGGATCCACTTCGTAATCGTAAAGCTCCCAATCGGCCGTGTCCCCGGACGCGCCGGGCTGCTTCCATTCCACGAACCGGTAACGGGGCGTACGGATGGCTCGACCGAGAGCCTCACCCTTTGCACCGCGATTCCGCGGAAACACGTGATAGATGTGAGTGCGAAACGCCGCCGTCGGCTCCCTCAGCACCGGCACCATGCTCTTGCCGTCCATCGGCTGCGGCACGTCGCGTGGCGGAGGCAGCCCGGCCAGTTCGCAAAGCGTCGGAAAAACATCGACCGTCTCGACCATCGCCTGGGTCCGCGTTCCGGGCCGCGTCACGCCCGGAGCCACCACCAGCAGCGGAATCCGAATCGCCTGCTCGTAGTTTGTGTGTTTCGTCCACATCCCGTGATCGCCGAGGTGCCACCCATGGTCGCCCCAGAGCAGGATGATCGTGTTATCGCTCATGCGTGACTGCTCCAGTTCGTCGAGCACGCGGCCAATCTGCGCGTCGACGAAACTCACGCTGGCATGGTAGCCGTGAATCAGCGCGCGCTGCGTGCCCTCGGGCACGGCGCCACGCTCTGGAATCGGCTCATACTGGTTCAATTCGAGCGTGGTCTTCCCCGCGTAGGCCGGCGCGCCATCGGGCGGAGTCGTGCGCGCGGCGAGCGGCATGCTCGCACGATCATACAAATCCCAATACCGCTTCGGCACGGAAAACGGCAGATGCGGCCGGACAAATCCCACGGCGAGAAACAGCGGCTCGTCCGGCTTCTCCTTGGCCGCCCGCAACCGGCGAATCGCCTCCCCGGCGATCCGTCCGTCCGCGTAAGCGGTATCGGGCACATCGGGCGATTCCCAGGCGGCGCCGCGGGGCAGCGCGGCCACGGGACCTTTCCGCGTATTGTTGAACAACGCCTCTTCCCGTGTTTCCGGACCGCGGTTCGCGGGATCGACATACTCGACGAGTTTCTCCGAATGAAACGGCACGCTCCACGAGGCCGCGTCGTTGCTGTTCCCGTGCCCCACGTGCAGAATCTTGCCCATGCCCTCGGCCCGCCAGCCGTGCCGCATGAAATATTGCGTCAAGGTGACTGCGTTCGGCACCGCGGCGCGAAAGTTTGTGCTCAGATTGTAGATACCAAGACTCGTGGAACGCGAACCCAGCATCAGGTTGTTCCGGGATGGCGCGCACACCGCCTGGTTGCAGTAGGCGGATTCAAAACGAATTCCGCGCGAGGCCAGCCGGTCCAGATTCGGCGTTTTTGCCCGCGGGTCCCCGTAGCAGCCGAGCACCGGTTTCAAATCGTCCACGCAAATGAGGAGAACGTTCGGACGTTTTTCAGTGCGTGCGGCAAACGCGTGCGACAAGAGGACGAAACTGGCGGTAATAAGGAAAACGACGCGCATGGTAGGAACGCGAAACGTGAGGGCACCGGCCAGGGGGTCGCAACCGGGAATTGCAGTCGGTCTTCCCCCGCCCGTGGCGGGGAGCGCCAGCGAGTGGATGCTAACGTCACTCTGGAAAGACATCCACTCGCGGGCGCTTGCCGCCACGGAAACCGCCGCGTCTATTTCGATTCGGTCCGCAGCACAAACGCCCAGTCCTGCTCATCCGGTGCGACCAGACGAAACCGACCGCTCGTCGCCTCGATCGGCACCGGATCGGAACGTCCACTGCGCGGATCGAAACGCCGCGCTTTCCATCCCGTGCCTCCTGAGAGGGTCAGCGTCAGCGGCTGTTTCGTGCCACGCACATAAACCGCGTAGACGCGCCCAGGCTCGGCCAGGCACCAATACGTCGTTTCCGGTCCCCGCAACGTTGCCACGCCTTGGGCCCCCACGCCGCCTCGGCCCGGGCGATCAGCCCCGCGTGGCGTCTCGCCGGTGATCAACTCGTCATGTGGCGCGAGCTTCCAGTAATCCAGCGCCGCAAAAAACTCCTTCATCCGGCCGATCTGCCCGGCCCAAATCGCGTTCTTGGGATCGTCCGGCAGGAACGGCGTGGGATGTCGGTGCCCGCCCATGTAGGTTGAACCAAATCCCGTCACCACATAGGCGCCGGCCATCACGATATCCCAGGTCGCATGGCGGATGTCGTGCGCGGTGTAGCTGTGATGCTTGTCGACCACTCCGTCGCCGTTCTGGTCACGCAGAAAATACGCGTATTCAGAATTCACGATCGGCTTCTCCACGACACGGGAGGCGAGCGCACGTCCGTGCAAATCGGCGTAGTTTTGTTGGTAGTCGGCAAATCCCATCCAGCGGGCCGCCTCGTTGAACTCCCGCGTGCTGCCGTGCGCCGTCATCGGATGGATGCCAATCATCCTGCGGTGGCCGTTCGCCGCCTGCACGGCATCACCGATTGCCACGAACTCGCGCCGCACCTCCTCCGGAGGTGCCGCCCGCGAGCGAATTTCGCCGTGCCACTCGCCGGACACGAGAAAGTAAACGGCGTACGCCCCATAGCGCGCCGCGACATACCGCGCGTAGCGGAGGCGCGCCGGCAGATTTGGCAACCGTCCCCACGACCACGGTTCGTTGCGCCCTTTGTTGCCCCACGCCAGCGCCACGCCCAGGACCAACCCCTGCGCATTCGCCAATGCCACCCGCTGATCCGCTTCCTGGAAGTACGCTGGATTGATTTTCTCCTCGCCAATCGCAAGCCAAGGCGGGCCGCCGTTATTCGGCCACCCCGCCTCGTTCAGCATCATGAAGTGGACCGCGTTGAAGCCTTGAGCGGCACGATTCCGCAAATAGCGCTCCACACTTTCGCGGTTATGTTCTTCCTCCGGATTATCGGTGACCAGTGACCATTCGGTGTCACCGAGAAACCACATCCGCTCGCCGTTCTCATATTGGAAATGACGCGGTGCGCCCGCCATCGGCCGAACGCTGCCGCGGCGATTCGAAGCGACACAGTGGAATGTTCCTGAACGGCCGTTCAGCCCGGCATCGGTGCTCTTCACCGACCACGTCCACTCCCCGGGCTGGTCGGGCGAAAAACGCAGCTTCCATTTCTGTCCGCCATCCCAAAACAGCGGCAGCATCCGCGTGCTGCGTCCGTCCGGCTCGGTGAAAATCGCGTCCGCCGAACACTCCACATACGGATTCGCATAGCGTCCTGCCGCGTCCAGTGTGAACTCATGCGGCGCAAATCGAGGCACGGACACTTGCGCCCCAGCGGCGCTGCCTAGAAGTGCGGCCATCGACAAGAGAAAAGCAGAGACGGTTTTCATGGGGGGGTGATTTTCAGTACCTGCGAGCGACGGCGGAGTCGTGGTACGCCGGCAGGCACAACGTTCAGTTGATACGAAGCAGCCTGGATCCTCCGCAACGCGATCGAAGTTCAATGGATTGAATGCACGCCTAGTCCAATGACGGTTCCACCAGAACGGTCTGGCGCATCGCGGGGATGCCCCGCTCGTTTCGCAACACGAGGCTCACGAGCAGGTCCGCCGCATGTGAACCGATGCCGCGGTTGTTTTCGTGCACCCCCGGATGGTGATGCGCCGCCGAAAGCGCAAAACCGAGCGTCGCCACGCCGGTGCTGCGCCAGGCGGCCGGATCGTCCGCCAGCACGATTTCGGGCTGGTGCCGCTCCAACCAACCGGTGGCCTCCGCAATCGGCGTATCCGTCGAAGCAATATAGATCGGCAGCCGCTCGGAGATCTTCAAGTGCTGGTTCTGCTCGTACAGGTAAGCGCCGATCCAGCGCTCACGGCGCATCGCGTTATGCTGCCGCACCAGCGCCAGCCCGATTCGCCGGTGGCCCTTGGCGAGGCACGACTGAAATGCGAGCTTCATGCCGAGGTAATGATCCTCCGTCACGCGGTGGAGCGCCGGCGTCCGCAGGCCGTACCCGATCGTCACGAGCGAAAAACGCGGCCATTCGAGCCCGCCCAAGTCGTGGTGCTCCAGTGCCGGCCCGACGATCAGTGCCTGCACGTTGCGCGTGACGAGCACCTGGTTCAGCCGGGCGAGGCCTCGCGGGTAGTCGCTCGCTCTGAATTCAGTGAGCGCAAATCCATAGCGTTCCGCCCGCTCCCGGGCGCCATCGAAGATGCTCCGAAAATGCTGATCGGACTGCCAGCGAAACGCCCCCGGATGACACGTCAGATAAGCGGCCGCGACATGTTGGGCGACTGGGCGGCCCGCCCGTCGTGCACTCACCCAGGCCGAAATCAGCGGGTTAACGCGATAGCCAAGCCGCTCCGCCGCGGCGTGCACGCGCGCCCGGGTCTCCCCCAGAATCCGCGGATCTCCGCGCAACGCGAGCGACACGGTACTCGCGTGGCAGCCCGCCGCCCGGGCAACATCTTCCATCGTGGGGGCTTTGACGGGAGCGGCCATCGTTCAAGCTATTGAATGCAGAGCCAGTTGCCGCCCGTCAACGTTCCGTCGTAACACAGTCTCCGCCGGGGTGGCGACCTTTTATACGCTTCACTTGCAACCATGCGCTTCCGCCTGGTTCCACGTGTTCGTGTGGCGCCTCCCCTCTCGCTCCCAACTCCCACCGCCATGAAATCATCCCCGTGTTTTCGCGCCACCGCCCTGCTGGCCCTCGCCGCCAGCAGCGGGCCGGCGCAGACTGCTCCCACTTCGCCGACCGCGGAGGTCGCGCCAGCGTCCGCTGGCACCGTGAAGGCGGCGGCGGCCCTCGCTACGGCATCCACGACCGGCTCCAGCGGCAACGCCACCAAAGCGGCCGACGATACGATTCAACTTTCACCCTTCGAAGTCGCGGAGGATCCAGGGAGCGGTTACGCGACGAGTTCGTCGATGACCGTGTCCCGTATTGCGACAAAGATTACCGAGATTCCCGTCTCCGCCCTGGTGATCAACGAACGCATGATCGAGGACCTCGTCGCCGTCGGCATCGAGGAGACGTTCAACCTCATCAGCGGCCTGCATCACGGCAATGCCGGCAACGGCAATCAGGACGCGAATGATTTCTCCCTGCGTGGCTACACCAACAGCTCGGCGCAACGCGACGGCGTGGACGACTCGCTCTTCACGAGCGCCGGCGGCTTCGACTATTCATTCGTCGAACGGATCGAGGTCGTGAAGG
>JBBRCR010000170.1:0-15393 GCA_038204695.1 Opitutales bacterium
TCCGTGGGCGCATCCTCCGGCCGATCGGCGTCCGTCGCGGCCGCGTAAACGGTAAAGCCAGTGCCGGGCGGCAGGTTTGCCTCCACGTAGAGGCGATGCCACGCGGTGCCGGTCCCGCCGCTGTCGAACGGCTTCGCGAGCGTGCCCATCGCATTCTTCGCAAGCGCCGGGAGTGCCAGCGCCACGAGCGGCCGCGGCGCGAAATGATTCGGCAGCGTCGTGGTTGGCTGGCGCGAAGGATACTCGACCGTCTGCTCGTTCGAGGTCGCGCGTGACCCGAAAGCGTGGTGCAGGAACGGTCCGCCGTCGTGATCGCGAAGCGGATACACTTCGCCGGCCGGAAAAAGTTCACCCTCCCGCCACGTATAGACGATCGCCTCGGGCACGCCGGCCGCGAGCACGGCAAAGCGCTCGTTGGACAGCCAGCCGAGGCTGTAGGGACGTTCGACCTGCTTCAGCGTCGCCGCCGGACTGCGCCGGCCAGACGCGTCCACCAGCTGCAAGCGCGGCTCCGTCGCGGTCCAGAGGAGAACGGCGAGCCTCCCTTCCGGACTGCACGCGAGCGCGACCGGATCTTCGCCGGCTTCGAGCCAGCCATCCGGTATCACGCTGAGGACAGGCGGCGTGGGATTCTCCGGTTCCGGGCGAAACGCCGTCGGCGGCGGCGCGCTGAACGCGAGCGGGTCGGGCCAGAGCTGGCCGGAGAGCCGCGCGAGCTTCCGGCCCGCACGGTCGAGGGCCCAGCCGCCGCCGTTGGGCGCCGAGGCGAAGCGCCACGCCGCGAACGCGGCCGCTTCGATCGTCGCCGGCGAGTACCGGTTGTTGAGCGGATGAATGCGAATTTTCCCGTCAGTGACCGCGTAGAGAAAACCATCCGCCCCGAGCGCGAGATCCGTCACCGGTGCGGCCGCGGCGAAGACCACCGGGCTGGAGCCGACCGCTTCGGGTTCGGAGAAAGCGCCGGTTGCGCGCACCGTCACGCCATCCGGGGCGACAAACGCGCGGGTGCCAAACGCATCGCGCGTCATGGGCACCCGCTCGAGCCGCGCCGGCGCGTCGGCAGGGTTTTCTGGATACGATGTGGCGACAGTCTGGCTCGCGAGCTGCAGGTGCTCCGGCCGCAATTCCAGCGAGCCCGGAATCGCCGGCGTCCAGGGTGTGCCGCCAAGGGCGAGCCAGAAACGTTGACCGTTGGCGTCCATCAGCAGACTTCCGGCACGACGGGAATGGCGAGGCCTTCGCCGGCCTTGGTGGGCGCGGGCGGCTTGAATTCCACCGGCGCTTCGCCCTCGGCCACAACCACGCCGATCAATTCAGGCAGCTGCCAGGGCTGGAGCGTAATCTCGACGTTGTCGTTGCCGCCGAGCGACGTCACGCGTTCCCACGCGCCGTTGACCTGGCGGAAAAGATTGGGCCCGAAAACGCCCATCACGTCGTCCACGCGCGACACGACGATCTCGAGTTCGCGGCGCTTGACCGTGCGGCCGAGTGGCCAGCCGCGGCCCTGCGGTCCACCCGGCGGCAGGCAGAAGAGGTATTTCTTCAGCGCCTCCTTGACCGCGGTGTTCGTTTCCTCGCGGCCACCGGGATTGTCGATGCCGACGGAGATCGCGAGCGGCACGTATTCGCAGCCGATGACGTAGAGCTCCGTGCCGATTGGCTTGCGGTCCGTCAGCCGCTTGAAAACGGTTTCGATGAACGGGCGGTCCACCCGCGGATACGGCGCGTCCAGGCTGCCGTGCCAGGGTAACGCCATCACGGATACAACGCCCGGAACATCGCGGCGGCGGCCCTGCGGTTTGAAGCGGGGGAGAACCTCCACCCGGCCGACGCGCACGCCGGGCGTGGTGGCGGCGAGGTGCTCGTAGTCGTCAGCCGTCACCGCCCGGTCGCGGTGGCGGAAAAGCGCGGGTATCCGTTTTTCGGCTTCAGCGAGCGTCTCGCCTTCCTGGCCTCCCGTGGCCGGCAGCGGCTGCCAGGCCTTCAGCTTCGCGACCGGCGCGGGTGAAACCTGCACCTGGGCGAGCGAGCCGGGCGCGACGTTGCCGGCCTCGCCGCCTCCGAGCCGCATCCGTTCGATGCGAAACCGCGCCCCGCGCGCGGGAATCTTTCCGCGCACGCCATCACCGAAGCGGATCTCGCCGGCCTCGGGATCGAGTTCGTACGCGGCTTCCTGCACGCCGGCCAGCGCCAGGTCGTCGATGCGTTTCCAGCGCCGATAACCGAGCCCGGCCTCCTCCACCTGGAGAATGAAGCTTTCCTCCTCGATCCCTCCACCGGGCAGCGTGAGCGTCTGGTCGGGCTGGCCCGTCCCCTGGCCGGCGACGAGCCCCAGCGTGCTCTGACGGTGATCGGCTTCCACGGCGTTGATCCCGGTCCAGGCGATGCGCAACGAGTCGAGATCGACGGCCGGTCGCAGCCGGAGCCACGCGACGAGACGCGCCGCCTTGATCGTGTCGTCGAGTCGCGGAGGCTTGTCGCCGGTGCCGGCATCGACGTCGTCGCGCACGTTGTTGGGCGGAGCGAAGAACGAGGCCTTGGCGGGCAGGCTGAGCCGCACGATGCCATCGGTCGTGAGTCCATCGGTCGTGTCGCTGACAACCGTGAGCGGAAGATAGGCGACGCCCTTCGGGTTCGCCGGATCCGGCGTGGTGAGTTCCCACGTGTGCGGGATGGGCGCGCGTTCGCCAATGTCCTCGTCGAATGCCGGCAGCGTGAGCTTGGGCGCGAAGGCGACGTTGAGATACTGCGGGCCACCCGATGAACTCTGGCCGAGCGTCGTCTTGATCGCGTCCACCACAGGCGGAAACTCCGCCGGTTCGCCCTCCTCCAGCGGCACCAGCAACGCATACCACAGCGCCTGGTCGACGGTGCCGGAAATCAAATCGAAGCCGTCGGGGTCGGCCTGGCCGCCCGGAAAGACCGGCGTCGTCAGATAGGGAATCGCGACATTGCTTACTGGATACAGCCGCGAGAGCTGGGCGATCTTGTCGCTCATCGCGGTGGTCTCGGCCGGCGACAGCGGGCGTTTGCGGTACGTCTCGGCAATGAGCGGCAGTACCGTGACCTGATCGCGCGTCTCGAATGTCACCGGTCCCTTGATCCGGGTGAGCGCCGGGAGGAACTGGGACTGCGTGTTCTCCGGCGCATCGAAGCCGAGGGAAACGAGCGTGCGGGCGGAGCGGGCGGCGCGGAGCTTCACGCCGAGGAGGCGGAGAAACGCGAGTCGCTGGCGCTCCGGGATGAGGTTGACGCGATACAGCAGCGTATCGGTGAGCCAGGCGAAGAGTTCGACGATCGTGCGGCCGGGATCGCCGGGCACGGGATTCGTCCATTCCGGAGTATGGGCGGGAATGCGCGCGAGCGCCTCGTCCACCAGGTTCTGGAATGAGCGATCGTCGAGGGAGGGAACGCGGATGGGCATGTCGACAGTCGGTTATCGGGCAGGGTTTCGAGTTTCGAGTTTCGCGTTTGGCGTTTCGCGTTTGGCGTTTCGCGTTTGGCGTTTGGCGTTTGGCGTTTGGCGTTTCGCGTTTCGCGTTTGGCGTTTCGCGTTTCAGGATTCGAGTTTCGGGTTTCGGGTTTCGGGTTTTCAGTTTTCCTGATTCCTGATTCCTGGCTCCTGACTCCTGACTCCTCTCAGCCATTGCCGTCAGCCTCCGAGGTCGAGGGTTAGGCCGAGGCGGCTGGCGGCGCCGGTGCGGCGCAGCCGGTAGGCGATTTCAACGCGGACCTGCCCGGGAGCGTCGGCCGGGGAGGAGACCGCGATGTCGTCGACCAGGATCCGCTGCTCCCAGCGGGCGAGCGACGACGACACCAGATCCCGGATACGGCGGTGGGTGGTGAGCGTGTTGGGCTCGTGGAGGAAATTCTCGAGCCCCGCGCCCCAGGTGGGGCGCATGAGCTGCTCGCCGGGGCGGGTCTGGAGGATCACGCGGATTTGCTGGGCCACGCTTTGTTCGAGCGTGGGCCACGCAAGCTGCCCGCCGGCGTCGGGCAGCGGCAGCAGCGGCCAGCCGAGGAGAGGTGCGGCGGTCATTTTGGGCGGGGGAAGGGGATGCAGATCTTCACGAACGGCAGCCAAAAGAAGATCAGGTTGAACAGGCTGAGGAAGATGTTCAGGACGATGAACGCGCAGATCGTGATGATCGGAATGCTGAAGCCGCAGATCCAATCCAGGGTGAAACTGGAGCCGCCTTTCTTCGCGTTGCCCTTGAGGAACGAGAGCGGGTCCTGGTTGAGGAAATTTGCGAGCGAGGCGGGAACATTGAACGCGACGTTGGGTTTTGCGTTCTTCAGAAAATCCGGATCGAACGGATCGGGGAGCGCCACGGGCACCGGCGGAACCGGGCCCGACTCGTGCCACGGTACGATGCGGAACTCCTCGCTGTAAGGGCTCCACACGATCTTCGGCGGGCAGTTGCACGGCTGCTTGACGCGGATGAACGCGCGCACGACGTACCGCGCCTTCGGATCGTCATAGCGGCCGCCACCCTTGTCGCTCGCGAACGTGGCGAGTTCGATTTCGCCGGCGCTCTGACGAAGCTTTGTCGCAATTTGATCGGCAAGGGTCGTGCTGATCGCCGGCCACGTCTGCGGTCGCCGCACGGAGAGTCCACCCGGTGCCGGTTGCTCAAAATAGAAACGAGCGGCCGAGAACAGATACGTGCCGGCCGGTGCGCTGCTGCCATCGACGAGCGTCACGCTCACCTGATTGAGCGTGGCGAGCAGGGCGTCGCGCGTGGCGGTGTTGGCCGGCCGGAGCAGCGTGAACTCCTGGGCAAACTGGCGCACGAGAAGCGCAAACCGTGTCTGGTCGGTGTTGATCGTGCCGTTTGAATTGAGAATCGCGGGCTGGTTGAGGTCGTCGCGACTGAGCAGCGCGGCTCGTTCGGTGGCGTTGCCCGCCGGCCACAGGGCACGAGAACTGGAAGAGGCGTGGAGCAGAACGGACAGATGGGCGTTCCAATCGGCACTGGAGGGCTCGGCGCTTCTCGGCATGGGGCCGGCACGCGATGAACTGCTGACGGGAATCACGCCGTAGAGGAGCGTGCGCGTGGTGGCGGTCGCGATGGCCGGCGGTGCGACAAAGAGCGACGTCGACTCCTCGGCGGTGAGGTCGCCGGAGCCAAAGTTCTCCCGGTCGAACGCGGGGTCTCCGGTGAAACGGGTTTGCGGGCGACGGGCCGGGTCGGGATCGCGCAAGTGAGCGGGGCTCCCGGTGTCCGGCAGTTCCACCCAGCCGGCGACTTTGCTCTTGGTCGCGCACCAGGCGTCGTAACGTTTCGTGCCGTCGGCGTGCGCACGTACGCGCCGGACCACAAGGCCGGCGGAATCGATTTTTTGCGCGCCGAGTCGGGGATTGCCGAACGAAACACAGTGCGCCTCGAGCAGCGCGAGGTTGAACGTGCGATGAACCGGCTGGTGCAGCCGGAGCAGGCCGTCCCCGCCGGCGGAGGGGCGGTGGGCGGGTACGAGGCCGGACGGGTTTTCGCCCGCGAGTTCCTCCAGCAGCGCGGCGAGAAAATCCTCGTCGTGCCGCGCGATGATCGAGGGCGCATCGTCCGACCGGACGGGCCAGGCGCCCGCGAGTTCCACCGCGTGCGCGCAGTCGGCATGAACTGTGGCCGCGCTCACCATATGTTGCCCGCTCCCGGGGTGTACGACGTCCCAATCACCGTCGTCGCAATGAGCGTATCGCACTTCACCACGCCGGAGAACTGCGACATGCCCGCATCGACTTTCACCATGCCGGCCTGAACTTCGACCTGGCTGGCCTGCACCTTGACCTTGGCGGAGGACTGCAGGGTGATGCCCTGCGAGTCGATCGTGATGCTGTTGCCGGCCGTATCCTCAAACTTGATGCTGCCGCCGCTCTCATCGGTGAGCGTGCCGCTGACACCGTTGGGCGTCTTGAATTCTATTTTGGCGGAGCCGGCGGACTCCTCGACGATCGCGATGCGCGTGCCCGCCTTGCCGGTAATCGTCCAGCGATCGACACGGTCGCCATTGAACTGGTCGGGTGGCTTCTGCGCGCCGTTCCAGAGCCCGCCGATGACAATCGGGAAGCGCGCGTCGCCCGCGATGAAGGTGACGAGCACTTCGTCGCCGACATCGGGAATGAAAAGCGCGCCGCGATCCGCGCCGGCAAACGGCACGGCGACCCGCGCCCAGATCTCGGCTTCGCCGTCACCGTCGACCGTGAGCAGCTTCACCTTGACGCGCGCGAGCCCCTGCGGGTCCTGGACCGAAACCACCTGCGCGAGATGGCAGGCGTGCACGGCGTCGGTGTGGAGATCGAGGGGAGGCATGTTCAGCTTTCTCCGATGAAGGCGCCCTGCGCCTCGAACTCCGTGCGGTAGCCGCTCGTCAAATCGAAGAGGTGGCGCACCGCCGTGACATAGTACGTATTCGAAAACCAATCACCGAGGCCGTTGAGGGTGACGTGCGTGCCGACCCGCAGCGACGGACTACCCGTGGTGACGCCCTGCACGCGAACAAAGCGCCGCGCCCGGCGGTTGCGCACGGTGGTGGCGATGGCGTCGACTTCGTCCTGGTTGAAGCTGAAAACGTGGCAACTGTGATGCGTGCGCCCGGCAATCGCATCGGGGAGAATCGCGCCGCCTTTCCGGCCGGCGCCAGGTCCGGTCGCGTTTTCGGCACCTTCGGCGTCCATGGCCTCACCGGCGCTGACGTCCCAGCCCTTCACGGTGGACTTCGTGATCTGATGCGCGAGGTCCGCGAGAATCCGCGCGCTTTTCAATTCCATGCCGAGATCGAGCTCGAGTTCGCCGCGCCGCACATCCGAGCGCGGCGAGATTTGGAGATCGGTGCCGACAATCTGGAGGTCGGCGTCGACGCGCGCGAGCAGGCGGCGGAGGAAGCCGAGATCGGTTTCGTTGAGCTGGACCTGGGGACCGAAATTTTGGGTGAGCCCGTCGATCTGCGGCGTGAGCCCGTGGTCACTGGCGATGGCGCGCGCAATGTCGGCCAGCGATTGATCCTCGTAGGCCTTGGTGCGGCGATGGCAGCGGGCTTTCTGGAGCCCGTCCTCGGCGAGAATGATGAGCTCGGGCGGCGCCTCCTGATCGAAAATGCCTTCGAGGCCGGTGACGACCCCGCGAAAAATTTCGACGGGCGCGGATGAGTCGCCCGCACCAACGATCAGCTGGGCGCCGAAGTCGAGTTCGCCGCCGGCATCGAACGCGTATTCGACCGAGCCGCTGCGGAGCGACGCGGAGTTCGAGAGCCGCAGCTCCAGCGAGGAGAGGCCGCCTTCCTGTTCGTTCATCACCATGCTGGTGATGAGCGAGGCCATGCGGTCGTGCTCCTCGCCATCGAGGCGAATCGTCGGCCGGGCGACATAGGTGCGGGGTTGATCGACAGGAGGCATGGCGGTTACCCCGGAAGTTTCGCACCATGGGCAAGCCGCGCGCACGGTAGCGCCAGTCTCCGACTGGCGGAACGCCGGTCAAAGACCGGCGCCACTCCCGGCGGCTGCCCCAGCGTGTGGGATGTTATCATAGGAGCTGGGAATTTTCCGGGCTAGTCGGCGCTGAGCCGGGCGGCGCGCTCGGCCATGCGTTGGAGTTCGCGGAGGACGGACTGGGCGTCCACCTTGGCGCCGGCGCGGCCGGTGTTGCGCTGGCTATCGCTTGCGCTCGTGGTCGGCGTGGGCGGCGTGATCTCGGCGGTGACTTCGTCGAAGATGATGGGCATGATCAGGGTTCGTCGAAGCGGAGACCGCGGCTGGTGCCGACTTCGGCTTTGAAGGTGCTGGAACTTTGGGCGATGGCTTTGCCCGTGACGTCGAACAGCGCACCCGGCGCGATGCCGGGCGCGGAAGCCGCGGCCAGCAGACGTTGCGGCGCGAGAAATTTTCCGGAAGACGCGCCAGCGCCGCCCGCGTGCAGGCCACCGAACGCGCCCGCGCTCGCGGCCACGCCCGCCGACGAACCCGCGCCGAAGCTGGCGGAAAAACCCGCCCCCGCGCCGCCGCCGGCACCGGCGCCAAGTGAGAGTCCCACGCCGATCCCTGCTCCGGCGCCTGCCCCCGCACTCGCGCCCGCGGAAAAACTCGCGGCCGCTCCGATGGACACTTTTCCACCGACGGCGATTTCCGCGCCAGCGCTGGCCCGCAGACTTTCCAGTCCGTTGGCCGACGCGATCCCGCGGGCCGCCGTCGGATCGCCGGCCGCCGCGGCGAGCTCGGAGGGATTGCCACCCGGGAGGACGAACGGCTGATCCACGTTGCCCTTGATCGGCTTCCCGTCGGGCCCGGTCGCTCCCTGTTGATCAAATTGGTAGTTCGGCTGCGACATCGACAGCGTAACCGCCGCGCGCAGCGGCACGCCGTTGGCCGAGAAGAAATCCATCGTCTGCTTGAACGAATCGACGACGCCGATGAACTTGAAGGCGCCCCACTCGAACGTGACCATCGGCGGTGCCTGCGGCGGACCGTCGGTGCCGCCGGTGCCCGCCTCAGGGCGGAGCATGACCTCGACCTTGTTGGTCTTCGTGCGGACGTCGTCGCCGGTGTCGGTCGTGTCGAACAGCAGTTCCAGATTGAGCTTCGCGCTCGCCACGCCGGCCGCCTGCTGTGCCTGGCCGCCCTCCCCCTGCGTGTTGAGCGAGATCGTGTATTCGAGGGTCGCCGGATTGAAATCGATCGGCACGGTCTGGCTCGACCCATCCGCGCCGGCGTAGGTGAACTGCCCCTTCTTGAAATCCTGCGCGATGATCATGCGAGTTTGAGGCCCTCGTGGACCAGATGCAGTTCCTCGATCGCGATCTCGGCGCCTTTGGCATTGAGATCGCTGGTCTTGAATTTCACGGGCAGGGCGCGGTCGAGATGCCACGTCCGCACCACCGTCCTGCCGTCCACGTCGAAGTGCCGGATGTCGACGTCCATGCGGTGCGTGCAGGCGCCCAGCAGCGTCACCTGGTGAAACCACGCCCAGAGATCGTGGTTGAGCGTCATGCCGCGGCGCAGAATCACCGTCGCAAAGCTCACGGGGCCGACGCGCTGATGCGCTCCGTAGTTGAGGCCGCCTTCCTTGATCGTCTTCGGCTCCATCGTGGCCTCGAGGCCGGTGCATTCGGCAAACGCCCCGCCGGCGACGGGCTGGGCGGAACCTGCACTACCGCCGGCCCCGAGCCGGTTCTCGGTGAACACGAGCTCGTAGCGGAAACTGCCCACGGGAATGGCGTCGACTTCGGGCATGGAAAAAAATCAGGCGGGCGCGCTGACCGCGGTGACCGTGCCCTCGCGGAGCGCGAGCACCACGCGGATGAGTCCGACGGGATGCGCGGGCGCGAAGCGGACCTCCGCGATGACGCGGCCGTTATCGAGATCGTTTTGCGTCGTCGTCGTGGCGTCGCAGCGGACCGAATACGCGTCGGCGGCGGCCGCGCCGTGAAACGCGCCGGCGGCATAGAAGTCGCCCAGCAGCCGCTCGAGTTGGGTGCGAATCCTCTGCCAGAGCGCCTCGCCGGAGGGCTCGAACGTCACGCTGTCGCCCAGCTGGCGCGCGGTGCGGAGGACCGCGGCGATTAACCGGCCAATGCAGGCGGGCCGGTGCGATTCCGCGAGGCTGGTGGTCACATCGGAGAGAATGCGGACCGCATCGGGCGACGGGCCGAGCAGCGAGACGCGGTGGATGAGCGCCGGCGAGGACTGCCCGGGCGTATCGAGCACGAGATCAGCTCCCGGCAGGTCCGGCTCGAAACCGTGGACGCTGCGGAGAATCTGGCGGCCGACGCTGTGCGCGACGCCAAGTTCCGGGATCGTGCGGGCGAGCACACCGGCGAAAACCCCATCGGGCGGTTCGAGTCCGCCCGGGAGCGCCTCCGTGCCCGGCGTGACGAGCCAGGGGAAGCACAGCTGGAGAAACGCCGTCGCAATCCCATTGGGTTCGTCGAGCGACTGGCCGAGCCCCAGCGGATTGACCGCGCGGTCGAGGTTCCGGCTGTAATCGCGGTGGAGCGCGGGCGATGGTAGTGGAAGAGCCAGTACGAGCTGGGCGTCAGGGCGATACCGCCGGATGAACGTGGCGGCGTGGTGCGCTGCGGCGCGCCACCGCAGGTATCCGGATTCAAAGCACGCGGGCGCGGAGGAGATCTGGCGCACCTCGTCGGGCGGGACCGCGATTTCCGGCGTGCATTCGACGAAGACTTCGGGGCCGGGTTCGACCGGCGCGAGGCCGGCCGGTTCGATGGCGGCATCGGCGACGAGTTCGGGCAAATCCGGCAGGCAGACAAAGGCTGCCTCGTCGAGTCCGAGCATCACCCCGAGACCCTTCCACGTTGACCGTTCGTCGCGCGATGCCGGCGTCGTGCCGGTGGCGGCGAGCCCGGGAAGCAATTGGCCGAGCTGCTCGCTGTTGTCCGGCGTCTCCCCGGTTTCCAGCGGAACGGCGTAGGGCCGCGGATCGCCCACGCGCACCACGAAACAGCGCGCGCCGCCCTGGCGGAAAAACGAGCGCACGGCGGCCCCCATCCAGGTGGCAAAAGGAAACACGTGGGGCACGGGCGGCCGCGTTTCCCAGGCATATAGCTGGTCGAACGCATCGAAACTTTCGAGCGGCACGGGGACGTCGAGCACGGGATCGGCGTCATCGACGGGCGTGCCATGCGGCCGCCAGCCCTGATCCTGCAGCCACCGCTTCACGCGATCGGGCAGCGGCGTGCTGCGACGGCCGACAAACCCGATGAAGCACACGATGTCGGCGCGGTTGGGCGTCGACGGCGCGGCGGGCTGGGCCTCGGTGAAGAGGAGACCGGACATTTAAGAGTGATCTGGCTGCGGTTGAAGAGGGCGCGGGCCCTACGCCCGCGCCGCCAACCCGCGGGCAAGATGGCGGTGAGCGAGTCGCGCCTACTCGATGACCAGGCCTTCGGAGGAAAGGACGAGTTCCTCCATCGCGACGTCGCCGCCCTTGCCGGCGAGCGTGGGCCCCGTGTACTTGAGCGGGAGAACGCTTTGGAGAATCCACTTCCGGACCGGGGCGCCCGTCTCGTCGCGCAGGGTAATCACGACGTTGCGCTTGGCCTTGTGGCCTTCCTCGCGCGTCTGCTTGAGCCACTCGAAGAACTCATTCGAGTCGACCACGCCGCGCTTGAGGGTCACGTCGCCCACCTTGTGCATGAGCGGGATTTTTTTGACGTGGTTTTCCTTCGCGTTGCCGTTGCGGTATTCGGCGACGACGGTTTCGGTGACCAGACCGGAGACGTCGGAAAAGCCGCCGAGCTCGGACTCGGAGTCGATGCCCGGGGAGTTGAGGTTGACGGCGAAATTGAACGCGCCGTAGGGAGTGCTGCGAGGCATGGTGATTGGGAGTATGGCTGGCGGGAGCGAGGGGACTGGGATGGCGTGGCACCGGCGTCCAGCCGGTGAGATTGGGCGGCGGCCGAAGCCGCCGCGCACAGCTTACGTACGCGCGTCGGCCGTCTTCTGGCCGATGCGGAAGACGACGAACTCGGCCGGTTTGATCGCGGCGACGCCGATGAGGCAGATGAGGCGGCCGTTATCGAGGTCGTTTTGGGTCATGGTGGAGCGGTCGCATCTTACGAAAAACGCCTGCTCGGGTTTGTCGCCGAGGAGCGCGCCGTTGACCCACTCGTTGTGCAGGAAGTCGGTGACGGTCTCGCGGATGTTGGCCCAGAGACGTTCGCCGTTCGGCTCGAATACCGCCCATTGCGTGCCTCGATCGATTGAGTGTTCGAGGTAGAGGAAGTAGCGGCGGATGTTGATGTACTTCCACTCGGGGTCGGACGATGTCGTCCGCGCGCCCCAGATCCGGTGGCCGCGGCCGGCGAAATAGCGGAGACAATTCACGCCGAGCGGATTCAGCACCTCCTGCTCGCCCGTCGTGACGAGCCGCTCGAAGCGCAACGCCGAGCGCACGACCTCGTTCGCCGGCGCCTTGTGCACGCCGCGTTCAATGTCGCTGCGGGCATAAATGCCGCACACGAAACTGGAGGGCGGCAGGACGAGCTCGGCCGGTGTATTCGGATTGTTGGGATTGAAATCCGGATTTGGCGCGACGACCCAGGGATAGTATAGGCCGGCGTATTTCGAGTCGATTTTGCCTTTATAGGCTTTGGCCTCGCTGACGATCCGGGCCTTGGGAACGTCGAGGACCGCGATGCGATACGCGCGGCGTTTCTCGGCGTGGGCGATCAGCTCGAGCGCAACAGCGTCGGCCGTGGCGGAGAGCTCGGTGTAACCCGGCGAGGCGACAATCGAGACGTCCTCGAGTCCTTCGACGATGGCGAGGGCCGCCTTGTAGTCGTTCAGCGATGGAGCAACGTCGGTGCCACCGGTAAGGGTGATCGTCTTTACGGTGCTGCCGGTGTCAGCGGCGGCGGCGCCGATAAGATCGAAAGCGGTGACGGTCGCCGCCATATCGAAGGCGAAGGGCTGCGAAATCTGATCCGCGCGCGTGGCTGGATTCGGATTCAGAATGGAGCCGATGTAGCGCTTGTGGAGCGGATCGAGTCCGAGCCCCTCGTACTCCGTGCTGCGACCATCGGCATCGGTGGTGACGACGCGAAGTGTGAGCATCTCCATGCCGTCGGTTTCATTTTGCGCGACAAAGGGGTGAGCGGCGTCCGCGCTGGTGCGCCAGGCGCCGGCCCGTTTGACGATGTGCGCGGGCGTCGTGCTGTTGATTCGAATCATGCTGCCCTCGACGGTGGCGGCCGCGCCGGCGATCGAGGTCGGCGCAGGTTGAATGCCGATCGTGACCGTGGCGGGTTTGGCGGTGGTGCCGCCGGCGCCGCCCGGAAAACGCGCGACAAACCTGGACGTTTCCCCCGTCACGAGATCGGCGCTCGCGGCGGCCACGGAGCCACCGGCCACGCGCGCGACGTACAGACGGGCGCCACCCTCGTTGAAATACGCCATGGCGGCGTGGGCGAGGTAGTTGGTATTGGGCGCGTACGTGAGATCGTTCAAGCCGCCATGCATGCGCTCGAAATCGGCGAAACTCGTGATGAGCTCGGGAACTCCACCGACCGGGCCGGAGCGCGTCGGCCCGACGAATGCCGTCGTGCTGGTGCTGACACCCTCGATGGACTTGCTCCGGAAGCTGGTCTCTTCGACGAACACTCCGGGCGCTAGGTATTCTGCCATGTTATTGTGTGGTTGGGATTACGGGGAGGAAGACGGCCGCGGCCAGGATCGGCCTAGGTCGGAAAGGGGTAGCGGCGACTGTAGAGCCCGCCGGGCCGGAGCTGCAAAAGCGCGGGGTCGGTATCGCCCGCGGCGACCGGCGCGCTTTTCAAAACCGTCCAATCGACAATGTCTTCGCCGGCGGGCGGATGAATGATTTCGAGCCGGGCTTCCGTCTCGACGGTCACCACCTCGTCCTCGGTGGGGCCGGGCGCAAAGTGCCTCAGACCCGGCACTGCCACCAGCGCTTCGCCGCGGTGGTCGGCCAGGCCGCAGCCGAGCACGGCATCGTTGGAGGTGGCGACGACGCGCGCGAGTGCGTTGGGCAGCGGATCCCCCTCTGCGTCGAGAATGAGCACCCGCACTTGAGCGCAGCCCGGTGCGAGCGGGCAGACGGGCGACGGCAGGAGCGCTATATCAACCGTGTTGAAAAGCGAATCGGCCCAGCGGAGAGGGTCGGACGGAGAGACCTCCGGCGAGGCGTCGCGCGGCAGATGGAGCGTGAATCGCGTTGGCATGTAATTGCCGGTGGGATCCTCCACCTGGCCCTCGAGCGGGAGCGAACCGGACTCGACCACATCCTCGTCGGCGAGCTGATCGAGATCGAAGGTGCGGGTGTAACTCTCCAATCCGTCCGCATGCGTGATAATCGCGAGGCCGCTGAGATTGCGGGTGAAGCGGAGTCCGTTCCCCTTTGCCATCAATGGCAGTGGGATTTCCGACTGGGTGATGGCGTCGACCCAGCGAATCGCCCCGAGAATACGGATATCGAGACGCTCTTTCATGGTGCGGTCTCCTTCAGGTCGTCGGTATAGGTAAAGCGCGTCGCGACGACCGGCGCGGCGTCAGGCGTGCGATCAATCCCGATGCGAATCACGCGCGCGACGAACGGGTAACTCAGCCGGTAACCGCGGTGGGCGGCCTCCCAGATGCGCGCCATTTCCTCGGGTGAGAGTTCGGCGGGTGCTATATTGACCTGTTCGTCGACGGCCCAACCCGCCTCCTCGGTCAGCGAACTGCGATCGAGATAAGCGTGTTGATGCAGTTCCCGCATGGCCCAGGCGAGGAGGATGTGTTCGTCGTCGGCGTCGTCCGCCCACACGGTCAGCAACACATGCAGATCGATACCGAGCGGACCGACCGCGGAGCCAGCGCGCGTATTCCGCAGATGATTGTTGATGGTGATACGATGCAGGAAGAGCGAAACCGTCGTTTCGGTGATCGCATCGGTGGAGCTGAACTTCGACGAACTCAGGACGGCAAAGCTGGCGGAAGGAAGAGGCGGGATGCCGGCGGGCGGCGAATAGGTCGCGTGCCGCTGCGAAAGGAAATCGCACAGCGACTGGCAAAACGAGTGGATGGCGAGGTGATTGGCCATGAGGCGAACGAGGTCGCGGCGATTCCTTCAGGGGGCAGGGGCGTGGGGTCTGAGCGACTGGGATGCTGTCGGCTTCACACAAATCCTGGCTGGCAGACTCCGGAAAAATTCAGAGCGAACGCATGCGGCAGATTCCGAACAGGGGTAAAGGGGGCGGTCCCGCTTCACTCAGCCCAAACATCTGTCGCACACATTTCCGGGTGTATTTCTTTAATTTATTGGACACAGCAGTGGGGCGTTTTTCGCATCGCGGTCGTTTGGCTGTGGGTGGGTGCAAGTGCGTTCGCCATAAACCCGATTTGAAAACTAAACTGAGGAAATTTCCGCGAGGTCCCGGCCTCCCCATGGCTTATGACTACCGAGGAAATCTCGCGCGGACTATAGTCAAATAGTTGCCTTGAAACCAATAGGTGAATGGCTGAAGAAAGGCTAGGAATTCCCCCTTGAAGTATAACCCCCAGTCGGTCGGCCGACATTACTCATTCTACTTTGCTTTCAAGATGAGGCGAATTCGCCAGAGTATAGTGACGTATCATCAGACGACATTCGGCTCAACATGAACGCTACTTGGAATCAGCTGTCGCGCCCAGCATTCGGGCAGTTTTCAGAGGCGCGGCCGAACGAAAACGGACCGCCTGATTTTTTCACGGCGAATAGACGCGAATGAACGCGAAGCGGAATACCCCAAGTGGAGCGAGTCGCCATCCCGTGGCGGCGAGCGCCACCGGGGGGGTGGGCATTTTGTTATAGGGCGTAAACCCCAAGCGGGCGCGCCCCCCCCCGGCGGCGCGCAGCGCGCCACAACGGGGTTTTACCCAGAGCGGCGAATATGGGGCCATAG
>JBBRCR010000171.1:0-15386 GCA_038204695.1 Opitutales bacterium
CGGCCTCTCCTCTGGCATGGCGCTGTTTGCGATTCCGCTCCTGCGCGAACTTCGTGCCCGTTACGCTTATGACTCAGCCGTGACCGACTGGGACCAGGGGAATACATCCGGTTGGCTGGCGGGATTGGAGCGCGCCATCACCCTCGCGCCGCACGATCCGTTTTATGAACACCAGGTGGCGGCCACGCTGCTGCGGACACGAGAATCGGAGAGTGATCCGGCGCGGCGCCTCGAACTCACGCGCGCGATCATCCAACGGCTCGAGCATTCGCTGGCCGCGGGCGTGCACCAGGAAGTCGCTCACTTCAATCTGGGCTGGCTCAACCTCGAACTGGATCGCGCCCAACCTGCGACGCGGCATTTTATCGCCGCCGCCCGGCTCGTGCCCGACAAAGGCGGCGTCTACTTCGGGCTGGGCCTCGCCCTCCAGGCGGCGAACGACGAGCGCGCCGCGATCCGCGCCTTCGCCCTCGAATGGCTGAACGACCCTTTGAGCATGAGTTCGCCCGCCTGGGAGATCCCGCTGCTCGCACCGCTGCAGCCGGCCATCCGCGCGGAGGTGCTCCGCGTGTATTCAGAATTGCGTGACCGACACGCTGCCGCCGGGACCGCCGAGGCCTGGACGCGCTGGTGGCTCGGCGAATCGTACGACCAGGGTGCATTTGCCCGCGGTTTTTCGGCGGACGCGCGGGCGTTTGCCGCATCACTGCCGGCGGTCGACGCCAGGACGCCCGTGCTGCGCGATGCACCCTGGGCGCGGGTTTACACAGCCTGGCTTCAGCCCGACGACCCCGCGGGTTTTATGAAGGCCGGCGGCCGCGACACCGCTTATGTCACCGCCCTGCAACGCCGCGCACAAAGGCACCGCGGTTCGTTTCACGCCTTCCTGACCGCGCCCACGGAAGATGACTCCGCGCTCATCCGCACTTATCGGCGTCAGCGGACTGGATACGGCGTGCTGGCGCTTCACCCGGACGGGCCGCTCATCGGGGACGTCTACATCGTGCAGGAGAATCGTGTTGCCACCCATTTCGCCGCCCCGCTGCTGCCACCCAAGGGCTGGCTGCCGGGGCGCTTCCTGATTCGGTTGCTCCCGACTCCCTCCGCCCAGTCAGTCGACGCGAAATGATGTCGCCAACGGAGACGATAAGCGCGATGTCACGCGGCGTGCCACACGCCGGCTAAACCCGGAAATTTCGCATCTCTTATGACAACATCCCACACGCTGGGGCAGCCGCCGGGAGTGGCGCCGGTCTTTGACCGGCGTTCCGCCAGTCGGAGACTGGCGCTACGGTCGAAAACGCGCGCACAGGGCAGGAATTTTCCCGGCTAAATCCACCGCACGCGGACAAACCTGATGATCGAGCCGCCGAGACCTCCCGCCACTCTTCCGCGCCCGGCGCGCGGTGATGAATTGGCCAGCCCAGCTTCTTCGTCCGCACGCGTCGTTTCCACGATCCCGGCCTCACGCCCGGCCGCGCATCCGGCCCATTCATCACGGCTGCGCAAAGTCATTCTGCCCGCGTGGCTCGTGGTCGGCGATGCGGTGATGGCGTTCGCGGCACTCGCACTCGCGTACTGGCTGCGGTACGAATCACCGCTGCGCCAGCTCGCGCTCATCGATGTGCCTGATGCGCACTTCGCCGCGTACGTGCCGCTGCTGGCGATGGGCGTCGCCTTTCTGATCGCCGGCTTCGCGCAACTCAATTTGTACGAGGAGCGGCTGCTCCTGCGAAAATACCAGGGATTCGCGCTCATCATAAAAGGCACGACGATCTGGCTGGCCGCGTATCTGGCGCTGGCCCTGGTGATCAAATTTGATCCACCCATCTCGCGGCTGTTTGTGCCGATGGGTTATGTCTGCGTGCTCCTCGTGATGTTCGTGTGGCGAAGCGTATTTTACGCGGCCCTCATCCACCCGGCCTGGCGTGAGCGGCTGCGCCAGCAGGTGGCGGTCCTGGGTTGGAATCAGGAGGCGCAGGCACTCGCGGCCGAACTCGCGGCTCAGCCGGCTCACCCGTATCAGTTTTGTGGAGTCATCACGCTCCCCGGGGAAATTCCGCCCGACGGCGCCATCGGCACGCTGGCTACCCTCCCTGAAACCCTGGCCCGCCACGGCATCGACGTGCTTATCGCGGCCCGCACCGACATGCCCCGGGACGATCTGTTGCGCGTCGTGGGCACGTGTGAGCGCAGTTACGTGGAGTGGAAAGTGATTCCAAACTCCTTCCAGATCCTCCTGAGCGGACTGCGGCTGCAAACGATCGGGCGGCTGCCGGTGCTGGGCGTCGAAGACCTCGCCATCAACAAGCTGTTCAGCCGCGTGCTGAAGCGGCTGGTTGATGTGCTCGGCGCCCTCGTGGGGCTTGCGCTGTCCGCCCCGCTACTCGTTGTCCTCGCGGTATTGATCAAGCGCGAATCACCGGGCGGGCCGGTTTTCTTTCACCAGCGGCGCATCGGGGTCGGGCATCGTGTATTCACATTATGGAAACTTCGCAGCATGGTGCCGGATGCGGCGGTGCGCGACGCCGAGCGGCAAAGCACGCCCCGCAACGACGAGAGGTTGCTCCGGATCGGTGCGTTCATGCGGCAGTGGAATCTCGATGAGTTGCCGCAATTTTGGAATGTGTTTTGCGGTGACATGAGTCTCGTTGGTCCGCGGCCCGAGCGGCCCACGCACGTCGAGCGGCTGGCGGACGAGATTCCCCATTACATCCCGCGCCACCTCGCAAAACCGGGCATGAGCGGCTGGGCGCAAGTAAACGGACTGCGCGGCGACACCGATTTGGCGCAGCGGATCCAGCACGACATTTACTACATCGAAAACTGGTCCCTCTGGCTCGACATCCAGATCCTGCTACTGACGTTCGTGCGGTGGAAAAATGCCTACTGACTGAACGCGCTTCAGGGAACGGCCACTTTTCTCGCCGCGGACTCCCTGGCGCCGGGCGCCGCAGTTGAAACCTTTGCCGTACTCTGTGACACCATTGGCTCACGCGAAGGCGCGAATTGATTCCGGCATCCTTCGCGGTCTTCGCGCCTTCGCGTGAACCGTGCCTTGGTTGTATGGATCCGTTGGCGCCGCGTCTTCTCCTTCGGTTGCGGCCGCGCCGCTTTGGGACCTCTGTGTCCGAGCTCGGTGACCTCTGTGACCCTGCCTTGGTTGTTCTTCAGCTAACCGTCACTGAACCCACACCGACCCAGCCCAAGTACACAGAGCATGCAGATTCAAACCGGTCGCACGCGCCGGTGCCCCGCCATCCGCGCCCGCAGCAGTGCGACGCGTTTCCACGCCCCAAAAGCGAACATGTACCGCCAGCGCACCAGCCTCGAGTGGCGGGGGTTGAAATGCTTCAGGTAAACATCCCGGTTCGCATCGAAGATCGCCTGTGACATTCGGTCGAACTCCTTGGCCACACTCAAGCCCTTGAGATGCGTGATGCACACGCGGCCGTCATAGACTATTTTCCAGCCCGCGTGGCGGACGCGGATGCAGAGGTCGAGATCATCGCCGTACATGAAAAACCGTTCGTCGAACACGTGCCCCTCCAGGGCGATTTCTTTAAGCACGTGTCGTGGTGCCAGCATGAAGGCACCGTTGATCGCCCCCACTTCATATGTTCCGTCGATCGGCAGGTGCGTGAGATTGTAGCCCGCGAAGCTGCGCATGTGCGGGAAGGCCGCGGCGAGTCCGCTGGCACGGCAGAAGCCGTCCCATGACGTTGGGATCGAACGGCGACAGGCAAGGTCCATGGACCCATCCGCCAATTCCAACCGGGGCGAGATCAACCCGATAGTGTGATGGGCTCGCAGCCGGTCGACGCAATGCGCGAGCGCGTCGTGATTGCTGATTGTATCCGGATTGAGGAACAAGACGAAATCGCCCCGCGCGCGCGCATAGCCGAGGTTGTTCGCGCGGCCGAACCCCAGATTTTTTTCCGCTTCAACATAGTCGACCCAGGCGAAATCCCGCTGCACGATTTCGCCCGCGCCGTCACCGGGTGAATTGTCGACCACGATTACCTCAACCGCTCCGCCCTCGAGCGAATGCGGCAGCGAATCGAGGCATGCGCTGATCTCGTCGCGCGATTTGTACGCGACGATCACGATCGATAGTAGCGGCGGTTCAGCCATGCGCGGAGAGCCTTGGCGGCGGCCGGCGTTGGCGCAACGCTGGCGGTTTGTCGCTGCAAGGTTGGCCCAAATCGGTACTCGTTCGTCCTGCCGCCATGCCCGGTTCGCCCCCCTTCAGCATCATTCTCGTTTGCCATAATGCCGGATCCCGGCTCCTGCCGGCGCTCGAAAGCATCGGGAGCCAGGCCGGGCTGGATCCCGAACTCATGGCCATCGATCGTGGCTCGAGCGATGGGTCGCTGCGCACGCTCGAGGCCCGCCGGCCGCGCCTCTCCCGGCTGCAAATGAGCGGCGACGGCACCGTTTACCAGGCGTTGAACGACGCCATCAGCGCGGCGACGGGTGACTGGATTCTGATCTCCGGCGCTGGCGATCGGCTCGTGGGCGATGCAGTGCTCCGCGAAACGGCCAACTGGATGAAGCGAACGGAAGCGGGCGTGGTGGCCGGCGAATCCGCGTTTGATGATGGCCTCATCCAGAAATTGCATTCGCGGGTGAACGCGGCGGCGAAGGACTTCACGCCGCGCTCCGCGACGTTTTACCGGCGTGCGCTTTTTGCCGAAAACGGTGGCTTCGACCCGCGCCTCAGCACCATGGGCGGGTACGAATTCAACATTCGGCTGTGGAAGAGTCGCGTGCGTTTCAAGCCCATCCCGCTCCGAATCGCCGCGTGCGCTGCGCTCCATGCGAAATTCGATTGGCGCGCATGTCGCGAGGAGATCCGCGTCCGGCACCGATATTTTTCCGCC
Source organism: Opitutales bacterium (assembly GCA_038204695.1). GTDB lineage: Bacteria > Verrucomicrobiota > Verrucomicrobiia > Opitutales > Opitutaceae > ER46. The sequence goes on from JBBRCR010000171.1 coordinate 4,884, forward strand.
GGCCGATGCCTCTGGTGGGATGTCGCATCGCTGCTGCGCTGCGCGACGGCGCGTGCAGTGCGAAAGCAGACCCGCCGGCAATGATCAAACGTGGCACACACCGGCGCATCGAGGCCCACCCGGAGCATCATCCTGCATCAGCGGTCACGTCCAGTTTCTGAGAATAATCGCCACCGTTCCACCGGGCACGCTCCGCTGCGCCCCTTCAGCCCATCCCAGGTCCCGAGAACCATCGCCTTTATCTTGGCCCATTTCTGCGACTCCAAAGCCAAAACCCGAAGAAGATTGTAGGTCGCGAAGCACAAATCGAACAGCGCCCAGTGCGGTACGCGGCACGCGTGTCGGCGCCAAACCCGCACCCGGTTCCTCGTCATGTAATAATGGCGGAACGCCGGATGATGAGTTGGGCGAAACTCATGTCCAAGAAGCATGCCCGTTTGCCGGGCGCCCAGCTTATGAATTAGCTCCGCTCCGGCAGCGACCGCGATCAGCCGCTGCGCGCGAACGATCTTCAAGCAATAATCGATATCGACATAGTCGATGAACAGACTCTCGTCGAACCCACCGAGTTGGCTCCACGTCTCGATTTCGACCAGGGATCCAGACGTGACCGCCACTGTTACCGCCGGCAAGTCGACGGTATCGCACTCCATTCGTCGAAAAAATCCGGGGATGAACGGGTGCGATCGGACCCATCGATAGGCTCCACCCCCGACGCCCTCCTCAACGATGCGAGGCACGACCACCGCCGCGCGTGGATGACGCTCCGCAGCGATCTTGAGCGCTGCCACCATTCCGTGCTGTGGCCGGCTGTCCTGGTCGAATGTCACGACCCAACGACAGCCCCGTTCAGCAGCCCGGCGCCCACCTATGTTCAACGCCGCCGCCACGCCCAGATTTTTACCCAGCGCGATCAACTCGACGCCGCGGAGTTCCGCGAGCTCACGTTGAGCGTCCTCGGACGAACCATTATCGACGACCACAACTCGGCCGCACTCGTCGATCATCGCCTGCACGTTCTCGCGCACACTGGCGTCGGGATGATACGTGACGACCACACCGCAGAGGAGTGACGTCACATTCATGCGCGTGCTCGTGGAAATTTCCGCAGTTTATCTACAACCGAGAGTACCGCCTCGATTCCTTGAGGCGCCAGAAATTCAGCGGCGACACGCGCACGGAGCCGTTGCGCCAACTCCTCCGCGTATTGCGAATTCTGCATGAGCCGCTCGATAATCGCGACGAGAGCGGACACATCGTGTTCTGGCGCGAGCAAAGCGGAATCATCACCGTGCACGCTGGCCAGACCACGTGCCCCGGAAAATCCGACCACCGGCCGACCGAGCGCCGCCGCCTCGAGCGCCACCAAGCTGAAACTCTCCAAACGCGACGTCACCGCCACTATATCGCTGGCGGCGAACCACCGCGACGAGTTATCCACCGGTCCGGCAAAACGTATCGCTCGGTCGATGTTTCGCTGCCTGGCGAGCCGTCGCACGTGTTTCGCAAATCGCGCGTCCGTTACTCCGCCGATCCAGATAAAACAGAGTGCTCTTTGGGTCCGTTCCGATAATGCGGCCGCCATCTCCACGAAAAGATCCGTGCCCTTGATGCGATCGATATGCCCGCATCCAATGATGACAATCGCGTCCAGTGGAAGTTCAAGTTGCTGTCGCAAAATGAGCCGGCTCGCGGCATCCGGTGCGGATGGCAACGTCGGCAGGAAATTCGGCACCACGGTGATCCGGTCAGCCGGCACGCCACATTCGATCAGATCGGCCGCCACCGGCGGCGACACCGCGATGAATTGGTCCGTGTTCATTACAGTTTGGGCGAGCGCCGTCGGCGTATTGAAGCGCCGCAGAGCAGGCCCGAGCTCATGCACGTGCGTCAGGATCGGACACCCCAGTCGACGCGCTGCAGGAGCAAGGTATCCGTTGGTCGCGGTGTTGTTATATACTAAATCAAAGCCAGCGCTTCCCCAGGACTTCATCCAATGGCCGAACCGACGCGGCTGGATCCAGCGCCGTTCGAAGAACCTCGCAAACAATCTGGCACGTAAGGATCGACCCTCCGCCCACGGGTGCGAGAGAAGATGAATCCGTCCTATTCTGGCGAACTCCGCCGCCAGTACTCCACCGCGGCGCAGCAGGATATCGCAGCTCCACTCCGGACCGCGCAAGGCACGGGCGCCCTGCAGCACTTGCAACAATATCCGTGGCGCTCCGGAGTTCGTCGCCTCGTGTGCAATGACCAGCCACCGCTCAGTCATGGGAGGTGTTCGGTGGATTGAGCGCCGAATGGCGCTGCAGCTCGTTCACCATTGCTAGGTCGTTGAGTCGCCACAACCCGAGGCCTTTGTCGGAATACTTCCCGCCCTGCTCTGTGCATTGCTCCACCAATAGGTCCACCGGTGGAGGAAAATGAAATGGCGCAAGCTGCAGATTAAGCGGTCGCCAAATTACGCCCACCGGGAGATCCCAGTTCGCTGAGCGAGACGCAAAAGTCGTCGTGAGGAGATATCGCGAACCACTGCGCCGAAAATTTTGCAGGCTCGTCTGAATCTGTCGAAACGTCAGGTGCACCCAGCAGTCGCGGCACAGGATCAAATCGACCTGCGGCAGTGCGTCGTGGCAAAGATCAGCCTGCGAAAAATTCATGCCGGACTCGGAAAACCGGGATTGGTTATATCGGATCAATTCCTCAACCACGTCGACTCCATGATAACGCACTCGCCCCCAATCGAGCAGGGACATCCAGTGACAATCCCCGCAGGGAGCGTCCAAAAGACTCCGCACCTGATGCTTTTCGAGCAGGGACGGCAATTGTTGGCGGACAGCGGCCGTCTGCTCTAATGTCGAGCCGCTTCCCGAGCGTGACTCTGCGGCCCCAAACGAATTTTGATCGTAAACACGCGTGAACCTTTCGGCCACGGAGAATTCACGCGAGCGAAACCGATTTACGCTCCAATTGAACCATCGTAAGAGTACGTTTTGCATGAGTCACGCACGTGGACGCCGCGCAGCGATCATCTTAAAGAAGGGCCCCGCGAGCGGCCGAGGCGCCGCGAAAACACGGCGCGCAACCATGCCTTGGCCATTCGCGCACCCGCTCGCATTTCGTTGCGCAAGAGAAGCCCTTGGTGCCGGCGAATGATGTCATCCCGCTCCCGGTGCAGCCGGGCACGCATTTCTGGACGCTGGCTCATGCCGCCGGGGGCGAAAATCGCAAATGGCATGCCGAGGAGGTCGACCGACACATCGCGCCCGAGCACCCGAAGCCACCATTCGTAGTCCATCGCAATGTCGTACCGCGGATCAAAGCCGCCGAACCGCTCGAACAAAACCCGTCTCACGAGACTGGCGGGATGCGGAATCCATGGGGCCAAGCATGGCCACTGGCTGTTCGGAGGAGGATGGCGACTGCAGGACTTCTGCCCTTCGTAAACTATTCCGCTGATCACCACGTCAGCTTGAGATAGACGCAGCAGTTCGGTCAGGAACGCTGGAGTGAGACGTGGGTCGACCTGATCACCGCCGTTCAAAAACCACAGCCATTCACCAGTAGCTTCCGCGATCCCGGCGTTGAACGCATCGGCGACACCCTGGGCCGGACGCTTCACCACGCGAATTCCGTCGAGCCCCGATCGGGCCGCGGCGTCGGCGCTTTTCTCATCTCCACCGTCGACAACAATATGCTCTGCGCCCTTTCCACGCAGCGCGGCAGCGCTCGCGATGGTGCGCGCCAGACCAATTGGATCATCCTTCGTGACCGTCACAATCGTCAGCCATCGGTCGATCATTGGGTGCTCTGCCTAAGCAGCTCCTCGAACGTCCAGCCAAGCGTCCTGCATCGGAACGCCACGAACCCGCCAGGAAGTTGATGCCGCATGTTTCTCGGGCTCGCCGTTCTCATTCGTGAGCCGCTTGAGCGCGTAGGTTGATATACAGTTCGACCATTCGTCGTCCATGCAGTTGAAAGGAAAACTCGCGTTCGAAGCGAGTGCGGGCACGGCTCGCCACCTCCTGTCGATTCGGCTCGCTTGCCAGCCACGCGACCACCGCATTGGCCAAACCTTCTGAGCTGATTTCGTGCGCCAGCATCCCGGTAAGCATCGGGTCGATGATTTCGCGCAGCCCGCCGGTGTCAAAACCCACCACCGGGCACCCGCATGCCTGCGCCTCCAGCGCCATATTGGGAAAATTGTCCTGCAATGACGGCAGCAACAGCACATCAGCCGCGCTCAAGACACCGACGATGTCCGCCTCGTTGCGAAGCGTCCCGAGCCACCGCACGTCGCACGGCCAATCTCCTTCCGACGAGTCACCGCCCGCCCCAATCAACATCAATACGCAGTGCCGCGAAACCCGCGAAGTAACCCGTCTCATCGTCTCCCGCAATAAATGACAACCCTTGCGCGGCTCGGCCAGGTGCTGCGCACCGGCTACGAACACGAGCGTGTCGTCCGCGAGGCTAAACGCCGCCCGCAGCCCAACGCGGTCCCCTCGCGAAAAAACTTTTCCATCCAATCCATAAGGAATCACGTGCAGTCGAGACGGGGCAACCGCACCACTCGTGGCGGCCAGGCTCGCGAGCCACGCGCTCGGCGTGACAAAGGCGGCTATGTGGTCCAGCAGTTCTCGCTTCGCGCGCAAATTTAGCCAGCTCAGATCGCGGCGCGCTCTCGACCCGAGTTGGGGACATTTCCCACATGTTGCGGTGTACTCCTGGCAGCGATCTGGATAATGACACCCGCCTGTAAGCGGCCAGGCATCATGCATGGTCCACACGATCGGAGCGCAAAACCGCGGCAGCTCTCGCAGTGACATGAAGCCACTACCAACCCAGTGCAGATTCACAATGTCCGGTTTCGCGACGTTGACTTTCAGGGCCAGTCTCGAGGGTTGCCAATTGTTTGACCAAGCTGAGAACATCGTCTTCCGGCGGTAAAATCGTCCGGGCGCGCCATCGAGCAAAACTCTGAGCAGGGTCCCATGGCGGCTGCGCAATGCTGGTCCGAGTTCGCCCCCGTCGGCCGTCCAGAGTTCCGCCTTAACTCCACGCTCGCGCAGCGCGCGGACGCTCCGGCTGGCGGCTATCCCCGCGCCACCGCCTGCGCTTAATGCAAGGTGAATTACCTTCATGGCCGCACGGCCTCCATGAAAAGCGAGTCGGGCTTGCGTACGGATCCCTGCACCGTGTCCAAACCAAAGTCGTTGAAACTCGGTATATCACTTGAACTTGCGGCCATCACCGTCGGCTTGACGAAACCACTGCTCACGAGCAAGCGGCTCAGCGACACACGATCATACATCACGCGGTGTACCTCGCCGCTCTGGCGAAATCTGCCTTCGTCCAATGCCGCTCGCACCGTCCGGCCTCCGAGCAGCCGAACCGCCGTGTTTACGATGCCGACTCTCAGCTTCGCCCAACCGCTTCGAAGCGTAATTCTCCGCCACCACGGAGCGGGCGGAGCCGGCGTTCGCAATATATAATCGAGTTCGCGACCAGCACGCAGCCGTACGCGTGCAAGCTCTTCCGGAGTCAAGCTGCGCAGCCATGGCAGCATCTCGCCGCCAGAGGCCACTCGTGCCGCTTGATCGGTGAGTTCCATCCGAGTCCACGCATGCAGAACGGTGTCGGCGCCATCTGCAGCCTGATCGATCGACCCCAAATAAGCCCGGGCAATTCCTTCGAGATCCGGCACGACCACGCGCAGCACTCCTCCGGGTCGCAATATGCGAAAACACTCTCGCATAAATCTCGCCCCATCGATGGCGTTGAGATGCTCGAGCACGTGTGAATGGTATACCACATCCACGCTTGCATCTGCAAACGGTAGCGGCTCGCGAATGTCACACGCCCTCACTTGCGGAGAGCAGGGCGCCGCGTCCAAGTTGACCCAAGCGGCATGATAGGAGGCGCCGCAACCAATATTCACCATGATCACGGACGAATCGCGTAGAGATTGAGGTTCTGCGAGAACTCTTGCCGAGACGGTGTATAAAGGAAGGGGCGCGACGGGCCGATCGCGACTTGGACATAGCAGTCGAAGCCGGCGGCTTCCAACCCCGTGATGGCGTCACCAAGTCCCCGGTTTCCGGATCGCGAATGCCATTCAACAAAAAGCGCACGCACGCAATGGAGGCTTGGGCCAATATCAGCGAGGACTTCCGACTCAGCGCCCTCAACATCAATTTTCAGCAGGTCGACTCGCGGCGGCAGAACGGACGCCAGCCGCTTGACGACCACGTGCAGCTCTGTCGATGCACCTTCGCCGCTTGCACTCAGGCGCCCGCCGTCGGCTCCGTCGGGCCGGAAATGGGCCGTGCCATCGCTCGCTCCGACTGCAGCCTCGATCAACACCCCATCGACGTCCCACGTCCGCAGATTTTCGCGGCAGCATGCCGCCACGATCGGATCCGGCTCATAGCCCATGTATTTAAAATGCCCATACCTCCATTTCCAGAATAACGCCGCCAGTCCGATGTTCGCACCGGCATCCACGAGGGTCGGCACCGCATCTGCGTTTGCCGCAATTTCGTAAATCCGATTCACGAAAATCTCATCCCATGCGCTGAGAAAGCTCGGCGCATCGCAAATGCGGATTCGCCGCCCATCGAAAACAACTTCGGCCGCGGCAAACCTTGGCATGTGTCGCAACTCACGATGGAAGCGATGCAATGCCCGGTAGCGCGGATTGCGCACGTACTCGCGGGCATGCAAGCCCCCCGGCCTGAGCAGTCCACGCCAGAATCCACGTTCATGATACACCCCGCTCATCGGAAAATGATCTTTCGAATTCGACGGCGCAGACGCGTCGCACGCGATGCGGGTTGGAAGAGCAAGCGGCTCGTGTACTCGTCGGCCGTGACATCGCGATTGATTGATACCGGGTGCACCAGTGGAAAAGCCAGCGGGACGACCGGTGGCGTTGCTGCCTCACTCAGCGTCTGCGGATGCGTCGCGTCGCCCCCAAAGCCAATATTCACCACTAGGTTTTGGTAAGGAAGCACACTGAGGTCGCCTCGTGCCCACACGGCACTGGTCCACCGATAAGCCCAGGAATCGATTTGATTCCTAGCGGTAGCATCGAGTCGTTCCACCCAAAACTGACGCTCTGAAACGTGTTCGAACTGTCCAGCCAGCCAGCTTTCGCCGCGTGAGGATCGCCATGATTGCATTCCATAGTCATAGTATTGCCAGGCACGCCGCCATGTCGCCCACCCCCAGCAATGCGGATAGCGGGAAAAATAGTAGCTCGGTCCCTCGAGTAGACCGGATTTCTGAAAACTACACCCTGCAATTTGAGCCACCCTCTGCTTTTCACGATACCGGCCGAGCAGTTCAGCGCAAAACGGGAAGAACGTCTCATCAGGCAGGCAGTCGTCTTCCAAAATGATCGCCTCTTCGACGTGCGAGAACACCCAGTCCAGCCCCGACGACACGCGACGCGCACACCCAAGGTTGGATTCCGCAACGTTCCTCCGCACGTCGCACGCCCAATCAATTTCACCGTCGATTAAGGCCCGCACAGCCGCGCATCGCTCCGCATCATCCGGTCGATTCGCGCGCGGACCATCCGCTACTATGAATAACTGCCGCGGCCGTGCGGCGCGAATCTGCGCCAATACCCTGCGCGTCGTCTCAGCTCGATTAAACACCACAAGAACAACCGGAGTATCGAGCATCGTTAGGGTGAGCGGACGTTCAGTCCATTCAGCACCACAGCGCGCGCCCGTCGAGTCGAAGTTTCGATTGGTGAACTGTAACGTGAACGCTGGCTTCCCTGCGCCCCGATCTTGATTCGCAGTCGAACCGGTAAATGCTGCCCCGCCATGGCTTCGAACCGAATCATCCGTCATGGCATCAACCGTTTTCGCCGCGACGGGCTTCGGTGGCTTGTCGCAGCGGTGGTCAATCGTCTTTTTCCTCCGCGACCGGCGCTTGGTTCAGCCGCAATCGCCGCTGTGGAGAACCGCCGTGGCATCGAGATCGGTGGGCCGAGTCGGGTGTTCGCCCGCGGCGGAATGCTGCCGCTCTACCCACGTGTCTCGCGACTAGACAACGTCAATTTCGCGTCTCAAACCGCGTGGGAGGCGGGGCTCAGGGATCGAGGCGATTTCAAGTTCGATGCTGGCAAACCGTCGGGCTGTCAGTTTCTCCGCGAGGCGACCTGCCTTACCGGCCTCGACGATAACAGTTATGACTTCGTGCTCTCGTCGCACTGCCTCGAACACGTGGCGAACCCTTTGGCGGCGTTGCACGAGTGGCGGCGGATTGTGCGCCCCGGAGGTTTCCTGATCCTCGTTCTGCCCGATCCCCGTCGTTCATTCGACCACGCGCGGCCGGTGACCACGATGGACCATCTGCGGGCCGATTTTACGCAGCGCACCGGAGAAGATGACCGCACTCATCTTGACGAGATTTTTGCACATCATGATCTCGGCCGCGATCCACACGCGGGCCGGCTCGAGGAGTTTCGGGCACGTGCGCACCGCAATGCCGAGAATCGTTGTCTTCACCATCACGTTTTTAATCTCGCGCTGATCCGCGCAGCCTTGGAGGAGACCGGCTGGGCAGTGCACGAGTTGGAAACAGTTCGGCCCCTCCACCTCATCGCAACTGCACGCAAACCGCCTTGACGGCCAGGCCCAGTGGATTCCGCGCATCTGCTCACTTCACAGATCGTGAATACACCGGGTGTCGAGCCGCACCGACCAGGCTTTCCTTTATACATTGTTCGAATGACAGAGTTTGCTGTGGCTCCAGTACCGGCCACAGCGGCACGCCGCCCAGGAACGATGCCGTCGCGGAAAACGTGCTGGGGGGTGTCACGATGATGTCGCAGAGCGAAAGCTCCAACCAACTCTCGAACCAGTGGCCCCCCGCATTCAGCGTCCCCGAGGCAAAATAACACGGGAGACCTTCGAACAGTGCCGGATCCTGTCGCACTTCCGACGCGATGACGATCGCCACGCGCTTGCCGGGATGCAGGTCAACGAGCTGGCGGATCCACACGACATACTGCGCGGAGGAAAAGTAAAAACGGCCCTCTTCCCATTCGCGATAGTCCGACTGCCGTATAAACAGGCCGATCACGGCATCATGCGCCTGACGAATTCCCACCATAAAATCAGCTGCGAGCCGCGCCAACTCCGGCGCCGGCTGTAGAAGCGCGCGCAACTCGCTCGCCTGTTCCGCCACCAGCCTCCAACTCGCGATTTTCCACCCACAACACGTGGTGACGCGGTGACGGCTGACGCGCGCGAAGAAAGCCGGATCGTCGAGATCGAGACTTTCGCCTACCTCGATATCGAGGTCGATCGCCTGCCAACCGGGGAGCCAATGTCCTGCCGACTGCACCCCAAGCTGCAGCCGGTTCCGCCCCTCCAACGCCCGGCGCAGCCGCGGAATGACTGCACAGCGCCGCGCCAGCCAATCTTCGAGCCCACTGCGCACTGGAAACACGCACCCGGGGTGCTCGCGCCAGAACGCGAAGTAGTGCACGTACGGCCAGAATGCGATATTGAGCACCTCTACCGCAGGCGCGTGTGCCCGGGCCCAGGCGATCCAGTGCAGCAAACGAATCACCTGGTTCCCGAATCGTCCGCCCCCGTGCGTGTAGATGACGCGGTGCGCGGGTCGTTTCATTGCGGTGCACCGTGCTTCTGCAACCAACGCGGCGACAGCGCGACATAGTTGGCATAGGCGTAATTTTCCATCCAAGGCGCGTAGTTGCGCACCTCAACCATGGACGGAAACAGCTTTGCAACCGCGTAACCGCGCGACCTCAGCAAGCCATACAACTCCCGAAGACTTGTGCCCGCATCCAAGGTTGTCCCGCCATACTCGAACTGAACTACACCGATCTTGGCCGGCGTCAGGCTGTCTCCTGCGCCCCGCAAAGCCGCGAGTTCAAAGCCCTCCACATCGAGTTTCAGCAGCGTCACTCGCGCCACGCCTTGATTTTCCAGATAATGATCGAGCCGGGAGAGCGACACGCGAACAGTATTCGCAGGAGTGTCTGAAAGACCCGGGCGAGCGACAAGTGAAGCCTGGCTGCTCCCCGCTCGACCGTCGTGCAACGCCGCGTCGCCCTCGCGGTCAGCGAGCGCTATTGCGACGATCCGCACGTTCGCCATCGCGGCGAATTCCTTCCGCAGGATGTCCACGCAATGCGGCGAAGGCTCGAAGAGGTGCACGTCGACATTACAGCCGGCCTCGTGCGCCACCGCCAAAACCTCTCGGGTGTAAGCTCCCGTGTTGGCACCCACATCGAAAATTACACCTGGTGCTTTCCCGTGCTCGCGCGCATGGGTCCGCAACAGTTCGTCCAACAGCCATCGCTCGCCGTTTTGCGCGAACCTGGTATCGTCGTTGTTCTCCGCGATCCGAAACAGCCGGCGTCCGAGCCCGCGCGCCACCCGACGCCACAACGAAGTACGGCGCCGAACTTTCATGGCTTGCGAAGATGGAACAATCCAGTCCCGAAGCCTTGGT
>JBBRCR010000172.1:0-15179 GCA_038204695.1 Opitutales bacterium
GGACATGAACGGGGACGCGTCCCGCACGACGAGCGTCGGCACGGGAGCCGATTCCGCAATGCGCTCCGCGACACTCCCCAAGAGCCATCGAGCGGGAGCTCGCCGGCCAAGCGAAGAAACCACGACCAGCCGGGCGTCGCGCTGCTGCGCAAGCCGCACGAGCATCTCGTCGGCGACGCCGTCCAACAGTTCGGCCGCCACTTCGACGCCCGTGGCGTGAAGCCGCCGCGCCTCGGCCTCGAGTTCCTGTTGCGCGGCAGACGACCGCGGTCCCTCGGCGATATGCACGAGGCGCACTGGCGCGCCGAGTCGCTTGGCAATCGCCGCCGCGACGTCTGCCGCCGCCCGCGCTGGTCCGGAAAAGTCCGTGCCGCAAAGGATCGGTTTCAGTCGTTTCGCCACCGATGAGGCCGGTTCGTTGAACAGGCCTTTACCGACCGATGCGTGAAGTGTCTCAGTTGTATTCATAAATTGGAACTGATACCTGGCTGGAGTTCTCCGTTCGACGTGACGGCGTTCCGATCAAGCGCGGCTTCTCACAGGCGGTAGCGCAGGAGGCAGCCGATCCCACCCAGCTCCATCAGGAAGTCGCTTTGGTGCACGATCTCGATTTCGGCTCCGTTTTGCTCGGCCAGCCGGATGAGTTCCTCACGGAGGTTTGCCGGGCGCAGCTGACCGCTGCCGCATTCGGGACACGTGGAATGCCGAGTGAGCGTAATCCCTGCGCCGCACTCACCGCACGTCTGTTGTGCCGACGGCGAATACTCGCTGGCGAGAAGAAGAATATCAACCTGCCCCCGACGCAGCGCTTCCAGTTTCCCCGCTACGAGCTCGCGAACGCCAGACGGCGCTACTTCGCCTCTCGAACCGTTGTTCTCGGAGAACAAGCGTGATGGGCGGTCACCAGAAAATTGCAGCCGCGCCACGGTATCGCCCACCCGCTCCGCCAGGAGCTGCGCGACGCGTGCGCCGGGCGCGTTTTCGGTGTGTTCGTTGCTATAGAGGATTTTCATCGGTGGCCTTCGCTGAGGTTTGCCGACGGATAGCGGCGACCATGCCAAGCCACGGCGTCCAGTCATAGCTGACTCTCTGTCTGAGATATAAAAATCCCTCACGTCTCGGCCACGATCGCGGCAGGCTAGTCTCTGACCGGCCAGCGATCACCTGCTTACCCCTCGAGTGCATTGAAAAAAACCGCGATTGTTTCACGCTCCTCGAGAGCTCCGCCCGCGAGTTGGGCTGCGCCGTTGTCCGCGTCCCGGCCTACTCAGCTCACGCGGTCGCGGAACACACGATCGGATTGCTGCTGACACTCAATCGGAAGATCCACCGGGCCTACAACCGGGTGCGCGAACATAATTTCTCCCTCCACGGGCGCGTCGGCTTCGACATCCACGGCAAGACCGTGGGCGTGGGTCGAGGGCGTCGAGAATCCGGCTGACCTGTTCGTCGGCGTAGGTCGCTCCGGCGGCATACGCGGCCACGGCTTCCCGCCACTTGGCGGCGGGGTCGAGTGCCTGTTGGATAGCGCGGAACATACGCGCCGTCCAACGGTGCATGAGGGCGTGGGCGCTCGCGGGCACGTCGTCGAAGTAGCGTCGCGTCTCTGACCGGCGGCTCGTCGCAATCGAAGCATCGTATCCATTTTTCCGGGAAAATCCGCCGGTCGGAGACGCGGCGCCACTCGACCCCACGTGACTCAATCGAACGGCGTCACCGCCAGGGCGTTGCGGTTCAGCTGACATGGGCGCTCCGTGCGCAGTAGTCGCGCGTGGTCCCTTTATTTACACGGCGCAATATGCACCCGCAAACGCCTGCGTTTCCACTCGCTGGCGCTCGGCCGCCACGGAGTTGCACCGCGAATAGCCCACGCGGTGGAATATTCCCGTTTCGTGGCTACGCTGATGGCCAATGCAGTCTCCGAATCCCTCGTCACCGAAAAAAGAGGCGGCCGTCGCCGGCCCGTCCGCCTGTGGGCTGCCGTCGCATGTGGTCATCGACCTGGGGCACGCCTCGATCCAACGCACCGACGCGGAGTGGCGGACGATGCTGACACCGGTGCAATTTCGCGTGGCCCGCCAGCAGGGCACGGAGCCGCCCTTTCAGAACGCGTATTATAATCACCACGAGGACGGCGTGTATTTTTCGGTTTGCAGCGACACGCCGCTTTTCGACAGCCGCGACAAGTTCGAGAGCGGCACGGGCTGGCCGAGCTTCACCAAACCGATTGAGCCAGCCTTCGTGGCGGAGGAGGAGGATGTCAGTTATGGCGTGCGGCGGGTCGAAGTTCACTGTCGCGTCGATGGCGCGCACCTCGGGCACGTTTTCCCCGATGGCCCGCGAGACGGCGGCGGATTGCGCTACTGCATCAACAGCGCGTCGCTGCGGTTCATGCCGCGAAAGGAGTATGCCGGATGGGTGCGGAGGAAAGGCGCGGACTCTTGACGTGGAGGAATGAGGGATGCCCGCCACTCCATCCGCCGACCCGGGCATGGCTGTCGCGAAGAGGAGTGTTGGTTATCGGTTATTGGTTATCGGTTATTGGTTATTGGCGGCGACGACCGCGAACGCGGCAGGAATTGGTTCGCGGCTGCGGGGTTGTTGAAGGATGGGACGCGCCGGGCAAGATCAGCCGCGAGACGCCGTCGGTCAGCTTTGTGACCTTGAAGAGGCCGGGAAGATTTGGTTGCGGCCCGGCCGCCGCAGGAGGAGAAACGCGGGTTCCGAAAGTTGTTTGCCGTGCCACTGTGAGTGATGAGAAAGGAAAACCTCGCGGTTCCGATGTTCAGTGGTGATTGATGGTTGCAGCCCCACCGAAGGAAGAGAGTCCTGAATATTCCATATTAAAGTTCCGATTCTCATCTCCGCGGTTTTCCACGTCTGCGTTGGGCAGAACCTGAACGCCAGAGCCAACGGCCCCGAGCGGCCGTGGCTCATCTTGAACGTTGGGCCGCAAACCGCCGCTCTTGACCCTCGCACATTGCCGAACACGCTTCCGTCATGGACTACCGCCAAATCATCACGATTGAACCTGGAAAGCGGAGCGGCAAGCCATGCATTCGAGGTATGCGAATCACGGTTATCGATGTGCTCGAATATCTCGCGGGTGGAATGAGTATTCCCGAGATTTTGGCCGATTTCCCCGAACTGACCGAAGAGGACATTCGTGCCTGTCTCGCGTTTGCGGCAGACCGTGAACGACGGTTGGCCGTAATCGGCGGATGAAGCTTCTGTTCGATCAGAACCTTTCGAGCACACTGGTTCGCGAACTGTCGGATGTGTTTCCCGACAGCACTCACGTGAAAAATATCGGGATGGCAAAGGTCGACGATCAGGTGGTCTGGACTTTCGCGAAGGAGAATGGCTTTACGATCGTTTCGAAAGATTTGGATTTTCAGCAGCTCAGCCTGTTTTTCGGGGCCCCACCGAAGGTTATTTGGCTTCGCGTCGGCAATTGCCCGACCAGCCGGATCGAGAAGCTGATTCGGGATCGCTCGGTTGAGGTGCACACGTTTGAAGCCGACGCGAAGCAGAGCTTACTGGTTCTTTCCTGAAAAGCCGAACAAGGCGCCAGAGCCAACGGCCTTCAGCGTCACGCCTCGTGCTATGGAATTGAAAATAGAATCCAAGATGCCGAATGCCTTTTGTCAGACAGCACGAGTCGCGCCGCTGAAGGCCGTGGCTGTTATGGGAAAATTATAGTCAAGCGCGAAACGCGCGGAAATCTGCTAGGTTGTCATTTTATAGAGTAAAGTTGGTTTGGCTGGGCCAACTCCATTTTCCCATTGAGGGTTAGAATTTCTCCGCGAGGATGGTTTTCGCTGCGCCGTTGACGCGCACCTTGACCTCGCGCGGCTCCGCAGAGCGAATGTGATAGGTGGTGACCTGTCCGTCCTTCCACGCCATGTCCACGGTGAAGTTGCCGCGCGCTTTCAGTCCTTTGACCGAGCCGGTCGGCCACGCCTTCGGCAACGCGGGCAGCAGGTGGATTTCGCCGGTGTGACTTTGCAGCAGCATCTCCGCGATACCGGCGCAGGCCCCGAAATTGCCGTCAATCTGGAAGGGCGGGCAGGAGTCGAACAAGTTTGGGTAGAGGCCGCCGGCAATGCCTTTGCGGCCAACAGGGCCAAAGAGGTTCTTCAGGATAACCATGGCGTGCTCGCCGTCGAAGAAACGTGCCCAGAGATTGACCTTCCAGCCCATGCTCCAGCCGTTGGCGGCGTCGCCGCGAAAGAGCAGGGATTGCCGGGCGGCCTCGAAGAGCTTCTTGTCGTGCGGGGTGATGTCCCAGCCGGGATAAACGGTCCACAGGTGCGAGACATGGCGGTGGGTGTTCTTGGGGGCGTCCTTGTCTTCGAGCCATTCCTGGAGTTGGCCATGCTGGCCGATCTGATTCGGCGCGATTCGCGGAACCAACGCGGTGAGTTTGGCGGCGAATTCCTGGTCGGTGTCGAGGATGCGCGCCGCTTCGATGCACGCCTTGAACAGGCACCGGATGATAGCGTGATCCATGGTCGGGCCCATGACAAGGCCGCCCTGTTCGGGCGAATTCGACGGCCCGCTGATGAGTTTGCCGGTCAGCGGATCTTCGACGAGCGTATCGGCGAAAAATTGCGCCGCGCCTTTCATGAGCGGATAACCGCGCTTGGCGAGGAACTCCTTGTCCAGCGTGAACAGATAATGCTCCCAAAGATGCGTCGCCATCCATGCACCACCGGGCAGCCAGATCCCGTGGTTCGCCGCGTTGATCGGGGCGGCACCCCGCCAGAGATCGAAGTTGTGATGAACGACCCAGCCGCCCGCGCCGTAGTGGACTTTCGCTACTTCCGCGCCGGTGACGGCAAGGTCGTCGAGGGCACTGAACAACGGCTCATGACACTCGCCGAGGGCGGTGACTTCGGCGGGCCAGTAATTCATCTCGGTGTTGATGTTGCAGGTGTATTTGCTGTCCCACGGTGGGCGCAGCTTGTCATTCCAGATGCCCTGCAAGTTGGCCGGCTGCCCGCCCGGACGGCTGGAAGCAATGAGCAGGTAGCGGCCGTACTGGAAGACCAGGGCCACCAGATCCGGATCGTTGCCCGCGGCGAATTCCTTCACGCGCTGGTCCGTTGGGTTGCTCGCCGCCGGCGTGCGCCCCAAGTCCAGGCTCACCCGCCGGAACAAAGCCTGATGATCGGCGACATGCGCCTGCCGCAACTGCTCCCACGACTTGCCCGCCGACTGTTTCGCCAGCGCGGCGCAGCGCGCCGCCGGGTCCGCCGACAGGTCGTGGTAGTTCTTGAAATTGGTGGCGGCCACCACGCGGATTGCCAGCGACTTCGCGCCCGTCACGCGCAGACCCTCAGGCGCCGCGCTGACGCTGCCGCCCTCAGCGTGAAGCACGGCGCGGCTCTCGAAGCGGATGCCGTTCGTCTCCACTTCGCCTCGCAGCACCAGTGTGTCGCCTCCTGCCGTGACCGCGGACTTCTTGTGCGGACTGCTCAGGCGGACCACGCAGTCGAGTTTGCCCGGCGGGTCAGAGGTGAGGCGCACGCAGAGCGCACGGTCGGGATTCGAAGAAAACACTTCGCGACGGAAACTGACGCCCCCTGATTTGTATTCAGTAACCGCCACCGCCGTATCGAGGTCGAGCCAGCGGCGAAAACCGGCGATCTGGTTTTGCCCTTCGAAGTCAATCCAGAGATCGCCGCATGGTTGATAGGCCTTCTGCCGGAGCGGCTCGCTCATGAATTCCTTCAGCCCGAGGTCTTCGGCCTCCTTTTGTTTGGCGCGGGCGGCTTTGAGCAATTCCTTTGCCTCGTTCTGCTTCGCCCTCGCCTCCTGCTGCTGGTTCGCGGCCTCGAGTTGCGCGGCCGCCTTCTGCTTGTCCAGGCCCTGCACCTCCAGCGTCCGGCCCTCGAACAGGAGACGGCGCATTTCCGGCAGTGCTTTGGCCGCGCCCGGATGGGCATAAGAATGCGGCTGGCCGGTCCAGACGGTGTTCTCGGTGAACTGGATGTGTTCAGTCGGCACCCCTCCAAAAACCATCGCACCAATGTAGCCGTTGCCCAGCGGGAGGGCTTCCTCCCATTCCACCGCCGCCTGGCGATACCAAAGACAAAGCGGTGCTTCGGGCGCGGTGGTGAGGCCGGTGAACTCAACATTCCGCGCGGCAGGCGCGGGCAACTCGCCGAACACGGTCAGCAGGCAAATCAGGGTAGGTAGGCTGGCTTTCATGATTATTTTTTTGCTGGATTGGGTTGCCGCGGAGCGTTCGCTTTCTACTTCGCTGCCGCGGCATTCGCGGGATAGCGTAGGTATTGAGCTTGCTCTTGCCTTGCCACTCCGGGGTCACGGCGAGTGGCGTGTGCGGCGCAGTCAATGGCAGATAGAGCAGGAACGGTTCGGGCTGTTTCGCGGCCTCGGTGATGAATGCGGACGCGCGATCGGCGAGGGCTGGAAGTATCTCGTCCAGATTCCAATCCTTCAGCGCGGGACCGGGCAGGCTGGCCAGGTTGTTCCCGAGATTGGCCGCCGGCAGGAACTCGCTGGGGATGCCGACCGTGCGATCATTTTCGATGAAACAAAACGGCGGCCAGTTGGGCACGTCGGTGCCGAAATAGCTGTCGAAGCCGCGCGTGGTTGGGCCGCCCGCGATGGTTTTGGAGAAAACGTCGCGCCAGGCGGTTTGTTGTTCCGCGGTCGCGACGGCGGCTTTGCCTGTCGGTTTTGATTCATCGTCCTTGCCCGCCTTTTTCGGAGCATGGAGCTGCTTGCGTTGCTCAGGTGCGACCGGCCAATCCCAGCCGAGATGCCATTTGCCGATGCAGGCGGTGCGGTAGCCGTGTTGTTTCGCCAGCGTGCCGATGGTCATGCGATCCGGCGCGATCAAAGGCGGGCCAAACACGCCGACGATGCCGCCCTGCAACCTCGTTCGCCAGTGGTAGCGTCCGGTGAGCAGGGTATAGCGCGAGGGCGAGCAAACGCCCGACGACGAATGCCCGTCGGTGAAGCGCATCCCTTGCGCCGCGAGCTGGTCGATGTGCGGCGTGGGAATCTTGCCGCGCTCCGGGTTGTAGCACTGCACACCGCCATAGCCGAGATCATCGGCGTAGATGATGAGAATGTTGGGCTTCGTTTGCTTTGAAGCATGGGCGGCGTTGAACAAAGCCAGCGGCGCGAGCAGCAGGGCGGTGAGAAGTGTGAGGGTGTGTTTCATGGGGAGCGCTGTTGCTGGCCGGGAACTGAGACCTCATTTCTGGAGGCCGGTTGGTTTCACGGCGGGCGTGGCTCCGGCCGCGCGCGGCCAATCGTCCACAGCAGCCGAAATCCTGCCCGCTGCGGAATTGCGCATGGGTCGATTTGCTCGGTCCGGCGACGTCCACGTCGTCGGTGGGGTTGTTGACGCTGCGCATGCTGGCAAACAGCGTGATGCGTTTCCAGAAATAGCACTCGCCCTACAGGTCGGTGATCAGTCGCGGCTGGCCCCAATTGAACGCGCCAAGCTCGATGCTTGGCCCGACGTTGACGTCGCCCCGGCGGACGCGACTGCGATAGTTCCAGTTCACTCGAACGTTGTAGCGTTCGCGCTTGAGACTCACGCCCAAACTCGCGCTGCGCGGCACACCGCTTGCGCAGACTCGCCACCAATGACGGATAACACGGCCTCCCGCACCAGGCTCCTACCATCATGACGCGACCTCGTGAATGCGGCGGAACTCCGCTTCGAGTCGCGTGACGACTTCCGGCTGCCGGGCCAGCAGGTTGACCGTTTCACGGAGGTCCTTGTCCAAATCGTAAAGCTGAGCGGGCTTCAGCTGTCCGTCGAAAATCAGTTTCCAGGGTCCGCTCCGAATCGCGAACACGCCGGAGCCAGAATGGTGAATCACGGGTGGACGCGCTGCCGGATCCATCACTGCGCCACGAAAGGCGGGCAGAACACTCGTGCCATCCGGCGCCGCTCCGGGTGGGAGATTCACCCCGGCGATCTCGCCAAAGGTCGCCATCATATCCGTGAGGCAAACCAGGGAGGCGTTGACTGTCCCCGCCGGGGCCTGTGCGGGCCAGCGCACAAGGAACGGCACCCGATGGCCGCCTTCGGAAATGCCCCCCTTGAAGCCTTTGAGGTCGCCGCACGACTTGTGACCAAAATCCTCCCTTTCATCGCTCTGGGCGGTCCCACCGTTGTCACTGGTCACGATCACAAGAGTATTCCTGGCTACGCCGAGTTCATCGAGCTTCGCGAGCATGCGACCAATGCTCCAGTCGAATTCATACACCATGTCACCGCGCACTCCAGCCTGGCTCTTGCCTTTGGCAAAATCGGGCGGCGTGCAGGCACGATGCGGCGCCTGAGAGGCAAAATAGAGAAAAAAGGGCGACCGATCCGCCACGCTCTTTTCAATGAAACCGAGGGCCTTGTCCGTGAGCGATGGACCAATCGCCTCGTCACTCCACCCTTCCGCCATCCAGCCTTCATGCACCTCCAACGCGGAACTCCCCGGCCGCGTGGGCATCCCGCGGGGACGCCAGACCGTCGGGCTCCCCACCACGCGGTCGCCTTCAATGAAAAAATGGGGCTCGAGGTTATTGCCTCCCGGAAGCACGTAACCATAGTCGAAACCAATGGCCGTGGGTCCGCCCTGGATCGGACGCGTGAAGTCGACGTCGCGCGTGCCGCCCGCGCCACTGAAGTGCTCCGGTTTGCCGCGTACGAATCCTCCGCCGGGCTCGGCAAAGTCCATCCCCAGGTGCCACTTTCCCAACGCTGCGGTCCGGTAGCCCGCGCGCTTGAGCAAGCTGGCCACCGTCTCCCGACCCGCCTCGATCAGGGGTTCCTCGTACTCCGTCCACAAAACCATCTTTTTCAGCCGCGTCCGCCAGCAATAACGCCCGGTCAACAAGCCATAACGCGTCGGCGTACATACGGACGAAGGCGTGTGCGCATCCGTAAACCGAATACCCTCCGCGGCCAGCCGATCCATGTTGGGCGTGGGGATCTTCGACTCCGCGTTGTAGCAACGCGGATCACCATACCCCATGTCATCGGCCATGATGACGATGATATTTGGCCGCGCCGCCGGCGCGGCCAGCGCCACCCACGGGACGCAGAAGAGGATGAAAGCCAGGATCAAGTTGGGCATCAGAAACTCAGGCTCGTGGTCAGGAACACATAGCGCGGCTGCGTCGTGAAGCGCGCCGAGCGCGGCGATCCCGTGGTGGCATCGGGCAGAACCACCACGTGGTAGTTGTTGAACGCATTGTTTGCATTCACCTGCACCCGCCAGCGCAGCTTGGGACCGAACTTCCAATCATAGGAGGCAAAAAGGTCCACGATGGCCGAGTCCGGCAATCGAAAGACCGCCCGCCGCGACCCCGTCACCGCCCCGGCGGCGTCGCGCTCGATCTGGGTATAATAATAACTGCGGTCGGCGGCCCGATAGGCAAATGTACTGCCAAAGCTCAATCCGCGAATCCGACCCTCGCGGAACGTGTAGTTATTCGTCCAGATGGCAGCGTACTTCGCGTACCCAGTCGTGACTTCGCCGGACTGGGTGACATTGATTTTCCCGCCGAAGCGGTTCGGGTCGGTGAACCTGAGTTGATGGTCGGCAATCGGCAGTCCCGTGCGGCCGGTGGCCACTGCGGCGCCACTTGTATTCGTTAATCTGAGACCTATAGCATTGGCATTGCGAATTCGGCCGCTGACGGGATCAAGATCGGCGAAGTAGGGATCCCCCGACGTATTCATCATGGCGACAGTGAGCTGCTTAGTCGGAGCCGTGGGGCTGGAATCCGAAGGGTTGACCTTCACCAACAAGGGCGATCCATCGGAATACGTGACCCCACCGCGACCGTCCGTATGGAATTGATCATTATACATCTGATCAAATGACGCGGTATCTCCGATGGTTCCGTCCACCATAGATACGCTCAACCGCGAGCGCCAGCCACGCAAGGGCTCGGCGGTCACGATGAGTTCGATCCCACTGGAATTGCGGTTCACGCCGATCCAGCGGCCAGACGGATCCAACCGGCCGTTAATGCCATTCGGATTAATGGCGTTCAGCTCGTCGGTGGCGATGAGATATTGCTCCCGCTGAGACTCGACCCGGTAGTAGGAAAGCGAACCTGAAAACGTATTGCCAGGAGTGGAGAACTTCACGCCGGCTTCGTGTCCGACACCTTTCGAAGGATTGGCAAAGATACCCGTCGGGCCGAACTGCAGCACCGCCGGGGCATTAAACGAGTCGGAGAATCCATAGAAGAGGCGGAGCGAATCATGGAGTCGATAATTAACCCCAAGATTGAGGGACCGCGGTGTCTCCTTTAGATATTTGACCGGGCCAGTGGCGTCGAAGCGTTTCACCTCAAGCTGATCGACGCGATAGCCAGCCAAGGTCGTGACTCGTCCCCCCATCCAAGTCGTGAAATCCGCCAGATAGACTCCAGAATTTTTCGCAGTGTGCTGCCAGTAGCTTGCCGTGCCGGCCCACCCGAGTGGGTTATTCACGCCAACCGGCACGGTGCCGGGCCGACTCGTCAAATCCCGAACATAGGGCAGCCCATCCACCGTTGCTCGGGTGGTCAGCGGAGGAAAAAGAAAGCTGCGCGCTGGACCCTCCTGCACAGAAAACCATTGAACGGGAATCTGCTGACGCCCCAGCGTCGCCGTTGTGGCTTGCGCGGGATTCACGATGGGATTCCAATTACCGTCGGCCTGATAATAACTGTATGGGCGCCAATCGTTGATCGCTTCGCTGTATTCACCCCCGACGAGCAGCTGATTGCGTGCGCCCCCCTGAAAAAGCTCAAAATCCGCCGAGAAGGCGCCACGCACCCCGCGTCTGACCCAGGTCTGCAGGGTGTCGGCCGGTCGAAAGCTTACTCCCCAAGTACCCAGGGGGTTACCCGCCCGACCTGGCGCCACAAGGGCACTTGGTCCTCCGCTGGTGTTGGTGTTGGAATCATCATACGTGGCGGCAAACTGGGTCGAAATCGCGCGATTCCAGCGCGTCTCGATGGCGGCCTCAGTCCGCTGCGTGGTATATTTGCGAACATTGTTTTGGCCGCCAAACGAGTCGACATTTCCCCAATTCAGTTTGCCGCCCAGGATGTCGCCCGCGTTACCAGTAGCCAGCACTACGCGCAACAGCGAGCCGTTGCGCGGATCGGCCGGCTGGCCGCTGCCCGCGGGAGCACTCAACGTAAGGGCGTTGATCGCGTTGAAATCGTTCCTCGAGACATGTTCGCCTTCAATCCGTAAGGTGGTGCGCGCACCGATCCGCAATGCAAGCTGGGCATAACCGCCGGTCGTATCTCCGCCTAAATACAGTCGCTCGTATTTGCGATGATCAGTGACGCCAGCCACGTGCAAGGCGAGCTGCTTGCTACCGTAATTGGCGTGGAAGGAGCCGCGCAACGACCCTTCCTGATCGACCCTCATTTGCACTTGGCCCATGCGCTGCGAAAACCGGGCGACCCGACTAATGGCATTGACCACCCCACCGGCGCCGCCACCACCGTACAACAGTGCCTGGGGTCCACGGATGACCTCGACCCGCTCCGTGCTGAACATGTCGCTGGAGCTGACCTGCAGGAAACCGTTGCGGCGATTGCCGCCGGAATCGAGGCCGCGGAGCTTGAGGTTGGCGTTGCCGACATTGTCTCCCGGGAGAGCGGCCTCCGCACCTTGGCCCGGATTCGACCCGCCGAACCCAGCGCTCGTGGCATAGCGCACAAACAAGTCCTCGATCGAGGTAGCGCCAACGTCAGCGCTAAATGACTCCGTGAAAACGTCCGCCGTGATCGGCAGCTTGTCGAGCTCGACGGCAAATCGGGTGATGGAATTCGTGTTCAGCGCACTATAGCTGTCATCCTTCGTCGCGCTTACCTCGAAAACGCTGAGTGCGATTGCTTCGCCACTTTCCGTGACCTTGTTGGCTTCCGGCGCGCGGCTGACAACGGCCGGCGTCCTGCGCATGTACGGGTCGGAGGTGACCCTCCAGGTGTTGCTCTGGCCATCATGTGCGGAAACGAGGCCGGTGCCAGCGAGCAGGCGCTCGAGCGCTTCTCCCGCGGAAAAATCGCCGCGGACGGCATTGGTCCGAACGTTGCTCACCGTGCGCGTGGCAAACAGGACTTCAGAACCGGATTGTTCGGCGAATTGCTGCAGCGAGGTCGCGGCGGGATTCGCGGGCAAGCTGAACGAACGGATTGCGGTCGCTGCCCACATCGGGACCGTGACGGCAATGAAAAGGAGGACAGTGACAAGCCGGCTGAACCGGCCGGCCGGCACACGAAAAGTCATCGGGTTCTTCGGGAACGACGGCGGGTGGTATTGCATGGGGGGGGTAAATTGAAACGAACGGTCACGGCGATCCGGGAGCCCGACGCGAGAAATAATATCAGGCATGTCGTGCACGATTTGGTTGCGTAGGATTTTGAACATCGGTTTCGCGTTATGAACCGGCGTCCACCGCTCGCGCCGCGTATGATGCTGGAATTTTCTCCTTCAGCGGGAGGATTTCTGCGCGCAGCTCGCTCAACCAGTGGCCACAGTAGCGACAGCACGCATCGTCCCCCACTTTCTGCTTTCAAGATGCCGTCTCGTTCTAACGGTGAACCCAACCAGAGCAGACCAGTGGGTTTAGCTCGCCGCCCTCCGATAGGCGGTGGGTGTTCTTTTGAACCGCCGCTGAAACTGGTGGGCAAAATACTGGCTGGACTGAAAACCGCAGTCGAAAGCGATCTCGGTGATGCTGCGATCCCGTTTCTCACGGAGCAATCGCGCCGCAGCGTCAAGCCGGGCAAGATTAAGGTAGCGCACTGGGCTGTCATTCGTCAGCCGGCGACAGAATCGGCTGAACAGCGTGGTGCCCATGCCGCAGGCCGCGGCCATACTGTTCAGCGTCCAATTCTTTTCCAAACTGCTAAGGTTGTTCTTAAGATCCCCGAGAAAGAGTTCCACGGTATGCTCAGTCGTAGCGAAGCTGGATTTCTCCGGACGGTTCTCGGCCCTGAGCATTTCGAGAATTCCCAGGAGCAGTTCGTTAATTCCCACCGCGACGACCGACAGGCAGCGACTACCGGTTTCTTGCGCCAACGCCAGTCCCATGCGGGAAAAACTGTGCACGACATCCGGCGAGGCCTGCCACACGGGATTCTTGGTGAATCGCAGGCGTCGGGTGAGTTCAGCGCGGTCGTCGGGCGAAAGCACGACCCAAGACGGCCAATGCCAGGGTTGATCCGGTCGCTCGGCGCGAACGGAGATGGTCGCCCAATGCAGCCGGCCGGCCGCAATGATAGGATTGCCCTGACGATGAGCCTGCCACGGTCGCGTGATCGTGAGGTGCCCGGGGCCCAACGGATGAACCTCATCGTCGACGGCGAAACGCAGGGATCCCGTTTCGAGAAGGCAAATCTCCACCCCCTCGTTCCGGTGGAAGTCCATGCCCCAGTCCTGATCTCCGCTCGCGTCCCAAGAGCCGAGGCTCAGCAAGCCAGGTAATTGCCTTCGCTCAAGCCGATAGCCGGGATAATGCCCCCGGCCGAGGGCATGAAACTCGATTTTTCCCTCCTGGATCGAATTCAGCAACGGGCGGTGCGCGTCCACCGCGTAGTCTTGCCGTTTGTCACGGAATAGGGGCGGGCGACGCTTCATGGGGGATTACGATGTTCAAAATCCTACGCGGTCAATATGTGAACGACATCCAAGTTATAATTGCGCCAGCTTGAACCCATCACGTCTGCGAGCCTGTGCGGCTAGGATGGAATAGTCCCAAACCTTTTTCGGTTAACCTAAACTTCACCCTTCCGCGCATGACCTCACCACTCTGTCATCGTTTTGTGTTATTTCTTCTGCTCGCGTGCGGCGCGGCCGCATTCGGAGCGGAAACGCCCAAGCGCGCCACCTTGGAGTCATGGCGCAACGATCGCTTTGGTCTGTTCATCCATTGGGGCCCGGTCTCGCTCAAGGGCACCGAAATCGGCTGGTCGCGCGCGGGTGAACGCCGCGGCTACAACCGCCCGCCGGGCACCGAGGTGCCGGTCGAGGCGTACGACAAACTCTACCAGGAATTCAACCCGGGCAGTTTCGATGCCCGCGAGTGGGTCGCCATCGCCCAGGCGGCGGGTATGAAGTATCTCGTCTTCACGAGCCGGCACCACGACGGGTTCAGCATGTTCGACACGCAGGCAAACGACTACAAAATCACCAGCCCGCTCAGCCCTTTCCGCCGTGATGTCGTCAAGGAACTCGCCGACGCCTGTCACACGGCCGGCCTCAGGTTTGGCCTCTATTACTCGCAGCCCAACTGGCAGCACCCCGACGCTTTCACACCTGACCGTCACGCAAACTACCTCGCCTATCTCGAGACGCAGGTCCGCGAAATCCTTACCAACTACGGCCGGGTGGATATCCTCTGGTTCGACGGCCTTGGCCGGACGGCGACCGAGTACAATGCGGAGAAGATCAACCGCATGGCGCGCCAGCTTCAGCCCCAGATCTTAATCAACAATCGTAACGGACTGCCTGAGGATTTCGACACCCCGGAGCAACGCGTGGGGAAATATCAGGATGATCGGCCTTGGGAAAGTTGCATCACGATTTGCCGGCAATGGGCGTGGAAGCCCAACGACGAAATGAAATCTCTCAAGGAATGCCTGCAGACGCTGGTGCTGAGTGTCAGTGGGGACGGCAATCTACTGTTCAACGTCGGCCCAATGCCCGATGGTCGGATCGAACCGCGCCAGGTCGCTCGCCTCAAAGAGATGGGGGCATGGCTCAAAAAGAACGGCGAAAGCATTTACGGCACGCGGGGCGGTCCATGGAAGCCGACCAAGGCCGTGGCCAGCACTCGAAAAATTCCGTCTTAATATTCTCGCGGCCAGCAGCGCTCCATCGATCGCCGACATCGAGTTTTTCGAAAAATAAAACCCGTCCCCACGTTCTGCTTTACCCCTACATGAACACCGGCATGACCCAACTCGACTGGGCGATCATCGCCCTCTACCTCCTCGCTGTCGTGGGGCTCGGTGTTGCCGCCGGCTTCCTCCGCCGCAAGGGCGAACGCGGCGGCGAGGGCGGCCACTACTTCCTCGCCGGCAACACGCTCGGCTGGCCCGTCATCGGGCTGGCGATGTTCGCCGCCAACATCTCGACCGTCCACCTCGTGAGCCTCGCCGAGGCCGCCTACAAG
>JBBRCR010000173.1:0-15113 GCA_038204695.1 Opitutales bacterium
GGCAGGGACCGTGATATAGGGTGGCGACCAGGGTGCGCGCCAGCGCGGCACGGCGCGGGCGTGGATCGGCTTGCCTTGAATGTTAATCACGATGCCCGCGTGATCGACCGCGCCGGACCGGGCGTCGAGTTGCACGTTGCCAACCACGCCCGCGTTGACTCCGAGCGCTTCGTGCGTGGCGAACATCGGCTCGAGCCAGCCGGGGCGCATCACGAGATCATTGTTCAACAACGCGAGAAACCGGCCGCGAGCGTGCGCCGTTCCCCGATTGTTGGCGGCCGCGTATCCAAGATTTCGTTCATTCAGGAAAACGTGGATGCGCTGATCGTGAAGTCCGCCTAACCATTCGCGGGTGCCATCCGTGCTCCCGTCGTCGACAAAAATGATTTCGTGGTCGAGCGCCGGCGGCAGCGTCGCCTGCAGGCTGGCGAGCATCTCCTGCGTGAAACGCAGGCCATTGTACAGCGGGATGACGAAGGAGACCTGCGGGGCCAAAGATTCAGTGACCGGGAGAGTGAGGGACGGAAAAGAAGACATGGAGCCGCGCTCCCGATGACTTTTCCCTGCAAACCCCCATTCCCTCAACCCTTATTCCGTCAGTGGAGCCCGCTGGCGCGGGCCGAGGAGCCAGGAGCGAGGGGCGAGGAGTTAGGAGCCAAGGAGCCAGGAGTCAGGAGCCAGGAGGACGCCGCTTCGCGCGTTTGAAAGTTTTTGGGAGGAACAGCCGGATCCCTTTCTCTACGCCTCCCGTGAGATCGACACCTCACTCCGGCTCCCGGCTCCTGACTCCTGACTCCTCCTTCCCTGTCGGTTGCGTCCCCCCCGCCGGCACTCACTCGTCCGCAATCCGTCTGAGGTAACCGCCATAACTCGATTTGCCGAGCCGCTTGATGTTCGCCTCCAGACCGGCGCGATCGATCCAGCTCTTCCGCCAGGCGATTTCCTCGAGGCACGCGATCTTCAATCCCTGCCGGTTCTCGATGACGTGGACGAACTGCGCCGCATCGAGCAGCGAGTCGTGGGTGCCGGTATCCAGCCAGGCCGTACCGCGACCGAGCACCTCCACGTGCAGCTTGCCGGTGTCGAGGTACCGTCGATTGAGGTCAGTGATCTCGAGTTCGCCCCGGGGCGATGGTTTCAGGCTGCGCGCGAGCCGCACGACGTCCTGATCGTAAAAATAGATTCCCGGAATGGCGTAATTGGATTTCGGTTGCGCCGGCTTTTCCTCCAGCGAAAGCACACGTCCATCCGCGGCGAATTCGACGACGCCATAGCTTTTCGGATCGGCCACGTGATAACCGAAAATCGTCGCGCCGTCGCGGCGTTCATTCGCGCGCTCGAGCGACTTCACCAAATCATGGCCGTAAAAAAGGTTGTCTCCCAACACGAGCGCCGCGGGTTCGTGGCGCAAAAACCCGACGTCCTCCGCGATGTGGAACGCCTGCGCCAGGCCGTCGGGGCGCGGCTGCTCGGCGTATGAGAACTTCAGGCCGAGGTTGGCGCCGTCGCCCAGCAACCGGCGAAACAGCGGCAAATCCTGGGGCGTGGAAATGAGCAGGATTTCGCGAATGCCGGCCAGCATCAGCACCGACAGCGGGTAATACACCATCGGCTTGTCGTACACCGGCATCAGCTGCTTGCTGACGGCAACCGTCAGTGGATAGAGCCGCGTGCCGGAGCCGCCGGCGAGGATGATGCCCTTGCGGGACGAATTCGAGTCGGTCATTTCGGATTGCGGATGGGCGGCCACAGCGGAGGGAGTTGAATTCTGGATACTGGAGGATTTTTCAATCCGCGATCCGCGATGGCGCCGTTTGTCATCCGGGATCGGGAGCTGCCGTCGGATCAGGCGACGCCGAGCCGTTCGCGGGCGTATTTCTTCGTGGTGATATCGGCCGCCCATTCGCGATGCGCCAGGTACCAGTCGACTGTCTTTTCGATCCCGGTGGCGAAGGATTCGCGAGGCGCCCAGCCGAGTTCCCGCTGCAGTTTGCTGCAATCGATCGCGTAGCGGCGATCGTGGCCCGGTCGATCGGTAACGTAGGTAATCTGGTCGGCGTATGACGTGCCATTGGCGCGCGGCACCTTGCGGTCGAGCAGCGCACAAATCGTTTTTACGATGGCGATGTTGGGCTGTTCGTTCAGCCCGCCGACATTATAGGTCTCGCCGACCCGGCCTCGCTGCAGGACCAGCCAGATGGCGGCGGCGTGATCTTCGACGTAGAGCCAGTCGCGGATTTGCATGCCGTCGCCGTAGACCGGCAGCGGTTTCCCCTCGAGGGCGTTGAGGATCACCAGCGGGATCAGTTTCTCGGGAAAATGATACGGCCCGTAATTGTTCGAGCAGTTGGTGGTCAGGGTCGGCAGCTTGTAGGTGTGCTGGTAGGCCCGGACCAGATGATCGCTGGCGGCTTTCGACGCCGCATACGGCGAGTTCGGTGCGAACGGCGTCTCCTCGTTGAACGCAGGATCGTCAGGGCCGAGCGTGCCGTACACCTCGTCGGTCGAGACGTGAAGAAAGCGGAACGCGCTCTTCCTCGCTTCGGGCATTTTCGCCGCGTGCAGCCGCGCGCAATTCAACAGGCGGAGCGTGCCAACGACATTCGTCTGGATGAACGGCTCAGGTGAATCGATCGAGCGATCCACATGCGACTCGGCGGCGAAGTTCACCACCGCATCGATTTGGTGTTCGGTGAGCAATCGCGTGACGAGTTCCGGATCGCCGATGCCTCCCTCGGCGAAAACGTACCGTGCGTCATCCGCAAGGTCCGCCAGGTTGGCCGGATTGCCGGCGTACGTGAGCGCGTCGAGGTTGACCAGCTTTCGCAGGGTCGAGTTTCGTTCGAGCAGTCGCTGCCGGATGAAATTACTGCCGATGAAGCCGGCGCCGCCGGTGACGAGAAGATTCATGAGTTGAAGCTGCGAAGCGCGTGCGGGAAACGAGAGGAGTTGAAAGAAGTGGCGCGGTGATTTTCGCGCGCAGGTGAATGTGTCGTGGTCAACCCGTTTTCTTCCAACTCGCGAGTGCTTCGGCAATGGCCTGGTGCACTTCGGTCATCCGGATGCCGGTCGCGGCGAGCTTCGAGGAGTCCATGACGCAATTGGAGCGCGGAGTTTTCGCGGCTACGCGCATGAACTCGGCCTCGTTCTGGAAGAACTTGAACTCCTGGTTCGACACGCCGCTTTGCTTGATCATTTCGGCCACTTCGCGCGTCGTCACCTGACCCGGATTCGTCACATTGTACGTTCCGAAGGGCACGCGTTTTTCCCAGCAGGCGAAGGTGGCGGCACAGAATTCCTCGAGGTGTGAGATCGAATTCGTCGCCTCGAGCAGTTGCTGATACCGCATCAGCTTGGTGAGGTAATTGCGCGGACTCTCGATATGGTTGAACGGGATTCGCAGCCGCCAGATGTAGGCGCCGGGCTTTCCGGCGAGCACCTCTTCACCGAGGGCCTTGCTGCCGCTGTAAAACGAGCAGTTGTTCGTCCGAAACGTGAAATTGGGCGTATCCAGTTCGGTGAAACCACTCCCATCCGGCCGCGCGCCGGTGAAAATGCACCCGGAGGAAACATGTCCCCAGGGCACACCGGCGTCCGCACAAGCGTCTGCAATGACTCCGGGCAACACGGCATTCCCAAACAGACACTCGTGCTTGTGCAGTTCGCACGCGTCCACGTTCGGCTTTCCGGTGTATCCTGCGGCATTGATCAGGAACTCGGGTCGGTCGCGCCGCAACGCATCGCGGAGGGTGGTTCCGTTCGAATAATCGAGTTCGGCCCGCCGCAGATTGCGAAAGGAAATACCCTTGCGCGTGAGCAGCGCCTGGTACGCATGGCCGACGTAACCGGAACCTCCGAGCAGGTATATCATGGGAAATGGTGAGTGAACGGCAGTTGGCGACGGGAACAAGCCGGAAGATTTGGAAGACGAGAAGATTTGGAAGAGGGGGAAGACGGCTCTTCCGACGCGAGGGCGAGGACCCGCTCCGGCGGAATGGCGGCTTTCCAGCCGCCGACGTCCCTTCGATCGACCGGTCGTGGGCGACTGGAAAGTCGCCCATCCGATGAGTTCAACACCGAGCAACACGTACCCCTGCAAGTTGACGCAGTGGTCTTCCCCGTCTTGCGGCCCCGGCTTACTTCCGGCGATAGTCGCCGCGACTGAAATATTTTTCGAGCCACACGTAAGCGCAGATAAAGAAGTAGCGGCTGCCCATTTCCTTGATCTTGAGTTTGGCGACCCCAAAGCGCCGGTTGTGCCAGGAAATCGGCGTAATCGTGTATGAATACCCCCGCACGATCGCCTTCAGCGGCAATTCGACGGTCAGATTGAAATGCGGTGCCAGAAATGGCCGGCAGCCATCGATGACCGTGCGTCGATACGCTTTGAAAGCATTGGTGGTGTCGTTGAGCGGAATATTAAAGCCGATCCGCACCAGGAAATTCGCCACCCGGTTCACCAACAGCTTCACGCGTGGATAGTCGCTCACCTTACCGCCGGGCACAAAACGGCTGCCAAAAACGCAGTCGTGCCCTTCGTTGAGAAGCCGCCAGTACCGAACCGCGTCGAGCGGGGAATCGGAGGCGTCCGCCATCATCACGACAACCGCGTCACCGCGACTGTGATCGAATCCACACACGACGGCCCGGCCGAAGCCGTGCGCGCCCGAATTTTGCGCGGGGGCGAGCGTTGGGATGGTCGCCTTCAACTCCTGCAACACCGCCCACGTGCGATCGCGGCTGCCATCGTCGATCACCACAATCTCGTGCGGGATGCCTGCCGTGGTGAAGGCGCGATGGATTTCCGCGAGAGTCGACGGCAGCGATTCCTCCTCGTCTCGTGCTGGAATGACGACGGAGAATAAGGTGAGCGGCGGCGGCTGGACGGGAGGCATTCGGGTGGTTCAGTCGGTTCTAGCCCGCATGTTTTAAACTTCAATCAACCGATGGGTCTGCCGACCGCAGATGGGATCACGCTCACAGCGGGCCGGAGATTTCCAGCCATTCGGGGTGCGAACGGGCATGCGCTGCGATTTCCTCGAGAATCGCGACCGTCGGGGTCGCTGGGCGCCAGGACCACACGTTTCGTGCTCTCGCGCAATCGAGCACCATCCATGGTAGGTCAAACGGCCGCGGCGCCGTATCCGCCGATATGGTATGCGTTCCCAATTCCGTCTCGCACCAGTTGCTCAGCTGACGCAGTGACATGGCGGAATCTGCGCCCCCGGCAAAGTTGGCGACGCGCGACTCGGCCGCCATCGCGGGGGCGGCCAATTGTTGGAACAGCGCGGGCACGAGATCGCGTGGGTGGAGGCAGTCGCGCACCTGATGACCACGTCCGCCAAAGCCAATGTACTTCAGCGGGCGGCGACGCAGCCACGCGTTGATCCAGTAAGAATAGATTCCCTGGTCGGCGCGCCCAAACTGCCCCGCGCCCGCGAGGACGCCGCAGCGATTGACGAAAACCGGCAGACCAAACGCTTCCCCATATTCGAGCGCGAGGGCTTCGCTCGCGAGTTTGGTGGCGCCGTATAAAGACACCGGCGCGGTGGTCGGAAAGGTTTCATCGACACCCGCCGCCGAAAGACCGGGCGCCAACGTCGCGCCCCGGGCGGGGCGAAACGCATCCTCGTGCACCTCAATCGGCAGTTCGGTCAACGGACGAATCGAATACACGCGGCTCGTGCTCAGCAGGATGAAACCTGCGCGCTGCCGTTTGCAGAGCTCGAGCAGATTTACGGTGCCCGTGAGGTTGTGCTCCACGAGCTGGCGCGAGCTGGTCCGGCCATCGACGCCGCCGAGCACGCTCGGACAGGCGGCGGCATCAATTACCCAGTCCACCGCGGGCAACGCTTCCAGATCGCTGGCGGCGCGCAAGTCGCCGTGAAACAGCTTCACGCCGCGCCGCTTCAAGTCGTCGCGATTCGTCTCACTTCCCGGCCGGATGAAATTGTCGATGCCGCAGAGCTCGGGCTTGTCGTCTCGTTCCGTGAATGCGCGCGCCAGCGTGCTGCCGACGAACCCGCAAATGCCGGAGATGAGAATGCGCATGGCAAAGAGAAAGGGAAAGTGAGTGCGAAAGTGGAGGTGAAAGTGGCCGGCGGTTGCCGTTCCTTATCTTCAACCTTCACTTTCTCCCCGACTTCCCGTTTCACTCATCCCGATGAGCCAGCTGCGCGGAGACTACAAGTCGGTGTGGAATTCCCTCTCGGGATCGAAGGAGGACGCGTACCTGGTCGTTTCGGGGTACACCGACGAGAACAAGTTTCACGACGACGCCGAGGATACGGTGGACATCCTGCGCGAGACGGTGGGCGTGTTGCCGGACGACGTGTTCCTGGAAATCGGCTGCGGCGTCGGGCGCGTGGGCCGGGTGCTCTCCCCGTTCGTGAAGGAGTGGATTGGCTGTGACGTATCCGCGAACATGTTGCGGCTGGCAGGCCGGCGGTTGCTGGGACTCCACAACACGCGGCTGCAGGAGATTTCCGGATACGACTTGCAGCCGATTCCAGACGCCTCGGTCGATGTCGTGTACACGACGGTCGTGTTCATGCATCTCGAGGAGTGGGATCGCTATAATTACGTGCTCGAGGCGAAACGCGTGCTCAAGCCCGGCGGCCGGTTCTATTGCGACAACGTCGACCTCGCCTCGCCAGCGGGCTGGGCGGTGTTCGAAGAGAGCCGCAAGAATTTCAAACCGAACGAGCGGCCCTCGCAGATCTCCAAATGTTCAACCCACCCGGAGATCGAGACATTCCTGAAGCGTGCCGGGTTCGCTGATGTGCGGGTCGCCGGGCGGCTGGACTTCTGGGTCTACGGCTGGGGAACGAAACCGAAAGTCCCAGTCTGAATCACTGGGCCAACTCTCTTTGTTACATACGAACGTGATGGACGTCCCGCCCTATACTTGGTTCGAAGTGGCACGGGCGTCCCGCCCGTGGGTTTGGAGTGGCATGGGCGTCCCGCCCATGGATGTCGTATGTATACCAGTATGGGCGTCCCGCCCAAGTTCAGCGCAACATGGCGCGACTTGTGTATAAAGGTATGGCGTCCCGCCCATGGGTTTGAAGTTCGCGTGACTATATTCTGCTCTGACTATTTCTCACCCAACCCAAGGCAGGAACCATAGATTTCAAAAGGACGCGGATAAAGGCCCTCGACCAAGATTCCTCGATCTTACGGACGCTTTGCAGCGTCAGCTGCCGGGCGGCGTTGGCTGGCTCTGAGGAGCGGGCGCTGCCTGGGGGGCATTGGCCGGACCCTGCGGGTCGGCAGGGCCGCCCGCCGCCTTGCGCTGAGCTTCCTCGTAAGCCTTGCGCTGGGCCATGCCGATTTCCAAGAGGTCGCTGACCAGCATCCGGGCCTCCGTCTCCGCTCTCGCCTGGGTTTGAGGTGTCGGCGGTCCGGCGGGTACCGGCGGGGGAACCTGCGTCGGAACGTTCGTCGGTGCTGCCACGATTTCCGGTGAACCGCTGGCCAGTGCGGGGTTCTGAACCATCGTCTGCGGCGGCGCGGAAAATCCCGCATGCATCACCGCCACGGGCGCCGGCGTGCTGCGGGGAGCGGTTGCCGCTTTCCGCAAAGGAAGCGTTTTGTCCGTTCCATTCACACGAATGAACGCCTGCTCGAGTGCGGGATCATACCGGACCACCGAGATGCCCTCGACCGTTTCGCCAATGGAGATCCAATGTTTTCGTTTGGCGGTTTTGTCGTGAATGATCACTTCCGTCTTTTTTCCGATGGAGGTCACCCCCGCGAATTCAAGGGTCTCGCTTGCCGTCTCGGCGGTGACCGGCGCTCCCGCTGGTGCAAACGGCGACTGCTTCGGCAGCGGCGTTTGCGCAGCCAGCCACACCGGCATGATAAACGCGCAAGCCAGGCCGGTGCGTAGTGAGAGGGCGCTCATGATGGACAAGACGATGGTGGCGGTGGGGGGATACGTCAAACTTCACGGCTTCCGGGCAACGAGCATCAACGCACTGCCGTGCACGTTCGGATGTTGCTCAATTCGAAATTCCGAGAAACCGAATTTACGCAACGCCTTCACGATTTCCTCCCTTTCCATCCAGTAACTGAATACTTCGCCGCCGCCACAAAAGCCCTTCCAGTCGAGCGATGGCCCATAATTGAAACGATGCACGGTGTGCGCGAACCCGGCGTGCTCCATCGCCAGGGCCTCCGAAAACTTGGCGCCGGGCACCGGGTTTTTCGCCACGAAATCCGCATCGTAAAAAACCGTCCAGAGGAACAGCGCCCCGCACCGCCGGGCGAGCAACTCGAGCAATTCGACCGGATTCGTGAGGTGATACAGAATTCCACAGGCCACTCCGATATCGTACGTCGCCGTGGTGGTGCGCAGGTGCTCGAGACAGTCGCCCAACATGAATTTAACGCGGGGCATGCCCAGAATTTCTTTTGCGATCAGGCACTTCAGGTAGGCGCGCGCATTCGCTTCAACGGCGCAGACCGCCTGCGCGCCGAGCCGGTCAATAGCGTACGAGTGACCACCTTCGAGCGGGCCCAGTTCGACGACTGCGCGGCCGGCAAATCCGCCGTCCAAGCCCATTTCGATCAACTGCTGATGGGCCCAGGTGATTCGCGGATCGTCAAACAGCGGCGTGGTGCCGGCCTTCAGCTCCGGCCGCGTGGACGGCGGCTGCGACGACCATTCTCCGGCAAAAAGATCCAGGGCGTTCTGGTCGCTCGGTGCGACGCCGAAGAAGTGCTTGAAGTCGGACATGCTGACCGACGACGAAACACACGGCGCCGTTGAAAGGAATGCAAATTCGTGCGCCTCGACGGCGGGCCGCACAGCGCAGCGTCTACCCGGGTTACGGTAAGCCGTGTTCCGCTCATCTGCCGCGTAGCACGGGCGTCCCGCCCGTGAAGATGGTTGTGCATTGAAGTACGGCGCGAAGCGCGAGACTGGGCGGTACGCCCATAGTGCTGTACAGAAAGAAAACACGGGCGAGACGCCCGGTGCCACTTCGACCTCGCTGGCCCTTGCAGCCACGATCCGATTCCGCGCCATCCCTTACGGCAGCTCGTAAATCTCCACCAGGCCGACGCCCGTGCCTCCCTGGAAGCCGCTCATCTTTGCCGTGTAAGTTCCGGGCTGCAGCGTGATGATCATCGCCGCGTCACGCCGGACTTGCAGCGGAAACGCGCCGACCTTTGCCGCCGCGTCGCGCAGGGCCGGCTGCGCGCTGAGCGGCGCATCCCAATCGTCGTTCTCGCGCAACAAGGTCTCACCCTTGAAGATTTGCAGGAAGGGATCATCAAGCGCGCCTGCCACGCCCAGGTTCGCCAGCGTCGGGCCCACGCCACGCACAAGATACGTCCGTGGCCCCGGCCCCGTGACGACGAGCCCCGCAATGAGCACGTTTTCGCCGGTGCCGATCTGGCCACGCGTGGCGATGTTCACCAAACGGCGTGAACGTGAGGTCGCCGCGTCCGAATCCGCATCGTAAGCCTCCACCAGCGCCACGCCGGTGGAGTTGCCCACACCGCTGACCTGCGCCGTATAGTTCCCCGGTGGCAATGTGGTCACCACGACAGCATCGCGGCTGCCGGGCGTGAACTGAAATGCCCCGAGTCGGGTGAACGTGTTCGCAATCGTCGATGCCACGCCGGCCGTTTCCCAGTTGTCGTTTTGCGCGACGATCTGACCGGCCGCGTTGAGAATCTTCAACTGGGGATCGAGGAGGGCCCCACTCACGCCGAAGTCGACCAGCGCCGGTCCGACGGCGCGGACCACGACGTTTTTCGCGCTGCTGCCGCCGATGACGAGCCCCGCGATCAGCATGCCCGCGTCGGTGCCCACCACGCCGCGCGTCGATATGTTGGTCAGCGTCGTCTCCGGGTTCGTCGCCAGCGACGTTACGTTCAAGGTCGCCGAGTTGCTGGCGATGTTCCCCGAACTGTTGCTGACCACCACGGAATACGTTCCCGCATCGGCGGGTTGAACGGAGCCGATGGTATAGCTCGGTCCGGTGGCGAGCAGGAACGATTCGCTCGTGTTCGATCCGCTCGCGCGAAAACGCCACGCGTAATTCAGTGTGCCGGTTCCCGTGGCGGCGACATTCATCGTATAGCTGCCGGTCACCTGCACCGACTGGCTCGTCGGCTGCGCGATGATCGTCGGCGCGCCACTTGCCGCGGCACTCGCGGGATACAGCGAATGAATACCCGCGACATCGTCGGCCGTCACAAACTCGATGTTGCTGATGCGACTGTTCATCACCGCCTCGACCGATTGCGGCGGTGCGACCTCGTCGGGGTGATCGAGCCCCAGCACGTGGCCGAACTCGTGGAGGGCGACCCGGCGGAAGTCCGTCGTGTTGCGTCGCAGCGGCCCGCGATACGAGTCCCAGACCCGCGCCGAGTTAAATACAACGTTGCTCTCCGTGGTATTGCGTGTGTTGCGGTAAGAGAGCGTCACGGCGAGCACGCCGCTGCCGAATCCCTCTCCATAAACATCGGAACCGAAGAACACGTTGTTCACCCGGTTGCCCGAACCCCTGGGGGCGGTCGAATTCTTGATCGCCACGAACTGGCTGCGGCTGATCAACCCGTTCCAATCACCGAGCGCTGATTCAGCCACCGCATCCCAACTCGGCGCCCCATCACTCAAGGGTGATGCCAACGGCCCGAGTTGCAGTTGCAGGATGATATCACCGGCGGCCCACGTGCGGCCAAACGTGGCAAAGGCACGCGCGACGTGCGTCGTGCCCGCGAGCAGAAGCACGGCCGCCGCGAAGCGGAACGCCGCGCTGGGATTTGCGGCTGCGATGGCGCGACCCACGCCACCTGTACTCACGCGGCGTCGCATCATGGCGGCTCCACGCGCGAGGGCGACGGTCGTCGGACCTCGTTCATGATCTTCGTTTCAAAATCGTCCGTCGTCAGCGCCCGGGAGACGTCGCGCCGCATCGCCCCGCTGCGGGGTGTCTCCGCGATCGGCAGCGCCACCTCGGAGACGTCATTCAACGGCACGCCGTTCTCGCGCTCCACGTATTCCTTTGGGGACGCCGTGTCCTGCGCGATCCGATACCGGCCATGGCCGACGCGGACGAGCGGGCAGAACTGGTGTCCGTTTCTCTGCACGAAAAATACTCCGCGCTGCCCGACGTTGAACTTCGGCACGCCGCTGACCTCGAGCGTCTCCTCACCGATCGTGCCACCGAGAAATTCGAGGATGACCTCCTTCTGTTCCGCGCCCTTCATCGTTCGCTGCACCGCGATGGTCACGAACGTCTTGATGACGGGCCCGCCACCCGCGCGTTCGACGCGACGGGCGTCGACCGCGGTCACGCGTCCCCGATAAATCGCATCCGCCTCCGCCACGAGGGCGGGAAAATCAGGCGGCACCACGCTCGTCGCACGGACGATGGAGACGAGAGCACAGGCCAGGGAAACGAAGAGTCCAAAACGCATTCGGTAGAGGACGCGTTGTATCCGCGCCCGCAAGTATTCGGATGGGTTTGGACGTGGAACCACCGGGTAAGTTTCGGCCGGCCGCGGGCCGATGGCGTGCGTCAACGATTTGCCGAATTCTCATCCCACCAAACCGGCTCGCATGGGCGGACTTGCCCTGCGGCCCGCGTTCGCAGCCACCAATCCACTCCCTCGCGATCGCGCGCATGAACGTGAATAGAATTGCGCCGCCGGGTGCTCCAAGTCGCTGCCTCAAATTCGCGTTTATTAGCGTCCATTCGCGGTTGAAATCTGCGCAGAGCGGATCTCGCAGCCACGATTCACCTTCGCCCGCTGTTGCCAGGCGTTATTCCTTCGCCCGGTGCCGCCACGCCTCGACGATCTGCCGGATCGTTTCCTCCAGGCTCTGTGTCAAATCCCAGGACGGGTAGTGTGCCCGCATTTTCCGCAGATCGCTGTAATAGCAGATGTGATCGCCGGCGCGCGGCTGGTCGAGGTAGGTGTACGTCTGCGCCCGGCCGGAAAATTTTTCGGCCAGGCCAAACGCTTCGAGGATGGAGCACGAATTCGCCTTGCCGCCGCCCAGATTGTAGACTTCGCCGGCGCGGGGCGCGGCGACAAACGCCGCCATGAACCGTGCGACATCGAGCGAGTGGATGTTGTCCCGCACCTGTTTTCCCTTGTAACCGAAAATCTTGTACTCGCGGCCCTCGAGGTTGCACTTCACGAGAAAACTGAGGAAGCCGTGCAGTTCGACGCCGCTGTGATGGGGGCCGGTCAGGCAGCCGCCGCGCAGCGCGCAGGTGGGCAGGTTGAAGTAACGGCCGTATTCCTGCACCATCACATCCGCCGCGACTTTTGAAGCGCCGAAGAGCGAATGCTTCGACTGATCGATCGTGAAGGTCTCGGCGATCCCGTGCTCGTAGTGCGGATCCGCGTAGTCCCAGCGCGTATCCAGTTCCCGGTGCGAAATCCGATTGGGGGCGTCGCCGTACACCTTGTTCGTGCTCATGTGCACGAACGGGGCCTCGGGCGCGGCCTGGCGCACGGCTTCGAGCAGGTTGAGCGTGCCCACGGCGTTCGTGTCGAAGTCGTCGAACGGAATCGCCGCCGCGCGATCATGGCTGGGCTGCGCAGCCGTGTGGACGACCACCGTGGGCCGCACTTCACGCACGAGCGCGAGCACGCCGGCGCGATCCCGGATGTCGAGTTCGTGGTGGACGAAACCGGGAAGCTCACGCCGCAGTCGCTCCTGATTCCAGCGCGTATCGCCCTGGGGCCCGAAAAAGACGGCGCGCTGGTTGTTGTCCACACCGTGGACGGTGTAGCCTAGTTCGCGGGTGAAATACCCGCAGACTTCGGAGCCGATGAGTCCGGACGAACCCGTGACGAGGAGCGTTTTTGGCATCGAGGAGCGGGCAGTGAGAGGACAACACGAGTCGAAATCCGGCCCGGCGTGCAAGCTTGCTGTGGCGCGGTTTCCTCAACGCCGTCCTCGGCCCAGAGCGGCGGGTGCCGTGCCCAGGGCTTGCGCAGCGCGAGCAATGCCGCGCCGAGGATGACCCAAAACCAGGGGTGCAGGTTGATGACCAACCGGCCGCACACTCGAGTCCGTCATCGGCGTTCGCTGCTCGCGGCTGCTTGAGGCTCGGGGGACATCAGCCTTTCTGCGGCCGGCCGCGGTATTCGAGCGTCCAGCCTTCAGGCAGCGTGGGAATCTCCGCCGGTACGCCGCGACGGATTGGTTCGACGTGTTGCGGCCAGTGGTAATCGGGCGGGGCCGCCACGATGTAGGTGTGCAGGTGCACGGCCGCGATAACCACGAACCACGTGTGTGCGAACCAGGCTGCGGCGCGCGGCTTCGCGTTGAATTCCCACACGAGCAGCCACGCGAGCAGCACGCGCGGAATGTAGTAATAGCGGTCGCTGAACACGAGGTTCTGGTAATCCCACGTGTCGGGCCGGCTGCGATAGATCATCGCCGCCATCATGAGCACGAAGGCCGCAACCGCGGTGGCGCGAGCGCCGGAGTGTTCGGTCCGGCGGGAACGCGAGTGCACCGACCATCCGAGCAACGCGATGATGAGCGTGTTTCCGATGACGGCGGACGCGAGCGGCGGCAGTTTCCGCGCGAGGTCCCCGCCGAGCAGCGGCCAGATCACCAGGCGCTGGCCGACGATTTCAAAAAACGCGAGCGGCGCGTAGGCGGGGAATTCGAACTTCGGACCTGTCCGCACCACGAACCACGCCTGCACCGCGGCGCAGGCTCCGGCCACGAGCAGCAGGGTCAGGTTGGCGCCGTTGCGATCACGCCACCAGCGCCATGCGAGCAGCGGGCCGAGGGCGATCACGAATGGACCCGTCAGTCCAACGAGCGCGACGATCGCGAGATCGCCGACGCGTTGCGCGCGCGTGACGGGCCGTGCGATGAGTACTTGTTGAAGGACGAGAAATGCGGTGACCCACTGAAGATTCGTGATGTTGAAAAGAACCTCTCCCGTCTGCGGGCCGAGGAGGAATGCGAGTACGAGCCACGGTTTTCCCGGCAGGGTGAGTCGCGGCGAAAAGGTCCGCGCGAGCACGGCGACCCAGATGAGAAATGACACGCCATTGTAGAACGCCGGCCACCAGGCGGGATCGAGGATCCGCGATGCGGCCCACGCGATCAGTCGCGGCAGCGTGTGCAGATAGCCCATGTAGGGCTCCAGGAATGCGCGGAGGCCGATGAGGTCGTTGAACGCGAGAAAAATGCTGCCGTCCTCGGCCCAGAGCTGGGGCGTGTACAGCGCGTGGGGTTTGCGCAGGAAGAGCAGCATCGCGATGGCGAGGACGACCCAGCCGGTGAGTCGCGGCGCGCGCCACCAGTCGCGAATTGAATACGCGATGCGCTGAAAGGCGGAATCGCCAAGCCCCACGGCGCGCGATGGCACGATCGGCCCAGGATCTCCGATTCGCCGTGCCCACAGCGCCGTCACGCCCAGCATCATCACTGATGCCGCCATGGTCACGCACAGCACACCTGCGCCAATGTGCACCGGCCAGGTGAGCGGGGGCGGTGGCGGCAGCCAGGTCAGCAGGAACAATCCTCCTTGCACCGCCGCCAGGGCGGCAAAGACCCAGCGACTGCACAATACCAGCGAACTGGCGATCAGCCCGAGCAGGACGAGTTGCGTGACCAGCGACCCTTGATGCACGAGAGTCTGCCGTGGGAAGAACATGACGGCCGTCCAGCCAAGCAGGGTCAGCGCCACCCACGCCGCCGCGAGCGCGTGTCGCTGGCCAAATCCACGCCATGGATACGCGGCCGCGGCGGTCTGGCCGCCGCGGGTGCCCGCCGATTCCAGCTCGGCCCGCGCGCTTGATACGCTTCGGCGGGACTTCCATGCCATCCGGCATCCACGGAACGCCAGCCACGCAACCGCCGGCCCTCCGAGAACCCAAACGGCGAGCGTGCGAAACGTCCACGACGCTTCGTTGTTGCGTCGAAAAATCGCGATCTCGCCCTTTGTCGGCGTCAGCAGCCAGCGCCAATCCCCACCGAACAACGTCGCGAAATTCTTCTGGCGGGCCTGCCACGCTTTCGCCCAGCCGAGTTCACGATAGTTTTCGCGCAGCGTCGTGAGCACGCCGCGCGCGTCGGGTGGAGTCTGTCCCGCGAGGTGCCATTTCACGAGCCG
>JBBRCR010000174.1:0-15051 GCA_038204695.1 Opitutales bacterium
AGGTGTTGGGCGGATGGAACCAGACCTGGAGCGAGTATCCACGCGACAAGACCGTGCCCGAGGTTTTCGCCGAGGAAGTCCGGCGCGCCCCCGATGCCATTGCGCTCAGTTTCCGGAACGACGTCGTGACGTACCGGCAGCTCGATGCCCGGGCCAACCAGCTCGCCCGGCGTTTGCAGCAGGCGGGCGTCGGCCCCAACACCCTCGTGGGGCTGTGCCTCGAACGCTCGATCGAGTTGATCGTCGCGCTGCTCGGCATCCTGAAGGCGGGCGGCACCTATGTGTCGCTCGATCCGGCGTATCCCCGCGAGCGGCTGGCGTTCATGCTGGCGGATACGCGGGCGCCTTTGTTGCTGACGCAGGCCGCGCTGCGCGCAACCGTCGAGGCCTTCGTTGATGCGGAGGCGCGGCCCGACGGCGCGCCCCGGACCAAGATCATCTCGCTGGACTCCGAGTGGGACACGATTGCCGGGGAGAGCGAGGAGCCCGTCGCCTTCTCCGCCACGGCTGAACATCTCGCCTACGTCAGCTACACGTCAGGCTCCACCGGCCAGCCGAAAGGCGTCTGCGTGCCGCATCGCGGGGTAATCCGGCTGGTCAAGAATGCGAATTACGCGCGGTTCGACCCGGACGAAGTTTTCCTGCAATTCGCGCCGATCGCCTTCGACGCCTCGACGCTGGAAATCTGGGGGGCGTTGCTCAATGGCGCGCGGCTCGTGATCTTTCCCCCGGGGCCATTTCTGCCGGCCGATCTGGGGGAGACCATCGAGCGCGCCGGCGTGACGACCCTGTGGCTGACCGCCGGGCTCTTCCCCCAGATGGTCGAGGAAGAGCTCGACCAGCTGCAAAACGTGCGCCAGCTGCTCGCCGGCGGCGATGTGCTGTCGCCGGTGCATGTCAGCCGCGCGCTGGAGCAGTTGCCCCGCACGCAGTTGATCAATGGATACGGCCCGACGGAGAACACGACCTTCACGTGTTGCCACCGGATTACGGCCCCGCCGCTGCCCGGCCGCTCGGTGCCGATTGGCCGCCCGATCGCGAACACGCAGGTTTACATTCTCGATTCGGAAATGCAGCCCGTGCCGGTGGGAGTCCCAGGTGAGCTGTATGCGGGTGGGGATGGGCTGGCCCAGGGCTACCTGAATCGCCCCGCGCTGACGGAGGAGAAATTCGTCGCGAATCCGTTCAGCCGTGATCCGCAGGCCCGGCTGTATCGCACTGGCGATCTGGCGCGCTGGCTGCCGGATGGCAGCATCGAGTTCCTCGGCCGGATCGACCGGCAGGTGAAGATTCGCGGGTTCCGCGTGGAGCCGGGCGAGGTGGAGGTGGCCCTGGTGGAGCACGCGGCGGTGAAGGAATGCGCCGTGGTGGTGCGCGATGATCCGGCGGGCGCCAAGTGCCTCGTGGCTTATATCGTGCCCAAGCATGCGACCCCGCCGGCCGCGGATGCCCTGCGGGCGTTTCTCGAGGAGAAAATCCCGGAATTCCTGATGCCCTCGGCGTTCATCGCCATCGACGTGCTGCCGCTCAACGCGAATGGCAAGATCGACGCTGCTGCGTTGCCCTCCTTCGACGGCAGCCGGCCGGATTTACAGCGGAAGTACGTGGCGCCCCGGGACGAGGTCGAGATGCAGCTCGCCGAGATCTGGCAGAACGTACTGGGCGTGAAACCCGTCGGCGTGCATGACCGGTTCTTTGATCTTGGCGGCCACTCGCTGCTCGCCGTCCGCGTGGTGGCGCAGGTCGAGAAGCAGTTCGGGAAGAAGCTGCCCGTCGCCGCCGTGTTCCAACACCGGACCATCGATCAGCTCGCGCGGCTGTTGCGCACGAACGAACAGCGCTACGCGCCGCTCACCTCGCTGGTCGAAATCCAGAGTCACGGCACGCAGCCGCCGCTGTACTTTGTGCACGGCGTCGGCGGCGGCATGTTCTGGGGTTACTCCAACCTGGCGCGCCACCTCGGCACCGATCAGCCCCTCTTTGCGTTCAAATCGCGGGGTCTCGACGGGCTGCCGGAATGGCCGACGATCGAGGAGATGGCGGCGAATTACATCGCCGACCTGCGGGTGCATCAGACGCGGGGGCCGTATTTGCTCGGTGGGTACTGCTTCGGCGGGATTGTCGCCTATGAAATGGCGCGGCAGCTGCACGCCCAGGGCGAGCGCGTGGCGCTGCTCGGGCTGCTGAACTGTTCGCCGCCCAACACCAACTACTACCTGCCGGATCCGCGGGGTTCGCGCTCGCTCGCGTGGCAGGTCAGGTTCTTCCGCAACCTCGCGTACTGGATCGGATGCTTCCTGTTCAGCTGGACGCTGAACGAGCGGATGGAGTTCGTGCGGTGGAAGCTCCGGGTCCTGCGCAAGAGGGCGTCCGGGCCGCTGGGTCTCGGCCCGCGCGATGAGCTGCCCACCGGGGACGTCGACGAACTCGTGAATCTGGCGGCGTATTCCGACCAGCAGCGGTCGCTCTGGGAGACCCATGTGCGCGCCCTGATTCGGTACAAACCGCAGTCCTATCCAGGCCGCGTCACCCTGTTCCGCAGCCGGGGTCACGCCCTGGTCTGCTCCTTCGACGAGCAGTATGGCTGGGGGGCGCTGGCGCGCGGCGGTGTATCCGTAAAACTGATGCCAGGCGGCCACGGCAACATCCTGGACGAGCCGTATGTCCGCACCGTCGCGCAGGCCCTGAAGACCTGTCTCCAGGAGACGCCGGCGAAATCGGAGAAGGTGACATGAGCGTCTCGACGGTCAAATTTCCGACCCGTCTGCGCCCGGAGGCGCCGCGCCCTCCCGGGGAGCCGCGGCGGCTGCGGGCGGATGAGGTGGTCGTCTGGCGCGCCTCGCTCGTCGGACCCGGGCCGGAGAGGGTCGCCCTCATGCACCGCCTCCTTTCCTCGAGCGAGGCCGAGCGGGCGGCGAAATTCCGGTTCGAGCGGGATCGCCGTCGTTTCGTGATGGGACGGGGCATTCTCCGAACGATCCTGGGGCGATACGTTGGCCGCCCGGCCGGCGAACTTGCGCTGGGAAGCGGGCCCCACGGCAAGCCGCGGCTGGATATCGAGGGGGAGCCGCCCGTTGAATTCAACGTGGCCCACTCGGACGATCTGGCGGTTTACGCGGTCACGCGGACCGGCCCGGTCGGCATCGACGTGGAGCGGGTGCGCGATGTGCCCGAGTGGGCGGAGATCGCGAGCGCCTGTTTTACGCCGACAGAACAGGCGAGGATTCACCCGGGCGCCGGCCCGCCGCGCCGGCAGGATTTTTTCCGGGCCTGGACCCGGCATGAAGCCCTGCTCAAGGGCATGGGGGTCGGGTTGGGCGGGGCCCGCCCGCCGGCGTCGGGCCCCGACGGGGGCCCGGAACCCTGGGTCATCCATGACGTGCACTTGGAAAACGGATACGTGGGGGCGCTGGCCACCGGGCCCCGCACGCGCTGGATCACGTGGATCGAAGGGGAACCCGACCCCGACGCACCTGACTTTCTGACGGCCCGCGAAGGGCAGCGCACTGCACTTGAACCGACTTTTGCCCACCGCATCGATTCCTTATGAATCTGCTCCGATTCTTTTTCCGCGGCTCACGAGCCATGATGACCTGCACGTTCGTGGCAGCGCTGCTGAGTGGCGCCTGTAACGCAGGACTCATCGCCATGGTGAACATGGCGCTTCAGCAGGACGGCTCCCCGGCCAACGGACTCATCATCGCATTCGTTGCGCTCGCGCTCGGCCGGCTGGCGACGAATTTTGTCGCCCAAATCACGCAGGCTAACTTCGCCCAGCAGAACAGTGCCCGGCTGCGCCGCGACCTGGTGGAAAAGATCCTCGCCGTCCCGCTGCGGCAACTCGAGGAGATCGGGGCGCCGAGGCTGATGGTGGCGCTCACCGAGGACGTGCTCGTGCTGACCGAAGCCATGCTCTGCGTGCCCACCTTTT
Source organism: Opitutales bacterium (assembly GCA_038204695.1). GTDB lineage: Bacteria > Verrucomicrobiota > Verrucomicrobiia > Opitutales > Opitutaceae > ER46. The sequence goes on from JBBRCR010000174.1 coordinate 3,932, forward strand.
CGGTTAACGTCGCCATCCTGATTGGCGGGGCGGTTTATCTCGGTTATCTCTCGTGGACGGTCCTGCTGGTGATGGGAGTGTTCATCGTGTGCGGGGCCGTTGCCTACCGCGTCCTGATTCGCAGCGGATTCGGGCGGCTCTTTGCCGCGCGCGACGAGCAGGATCGGTTGTTCAAACACTTCCGCGAACTGACGGAGGGCATGAAGGAACTGAAGCTCCATCGCGAACGCCGGGGCGTGTTCTTCACCGCCCACATCTATGGCAGCACCGAGCGTTACCGGAAACATGCGGTGGCCGCGGAGATGCGGTTCATCCTGGCGCACAACTGGAGCCACCTCCTCTTCTTCACCCTCATCGGAATGATCCTCTTCCTGTTGCCGAAGCTTTCGCACGTCACGCCGCAGGCGCTCACCGGCTACGTGGTGGCGACCCTCTATCTGATGGGGCCGCTTTCCGGTGTGCTCGGCACGATGTCGCTGTTTGGGCGGGCGAGCGCGGCGTTGCGCAAGATCGAGCAACTCGGGTTTACGCTCGCGGAGCGCGCGAGCGACAACTGTCCGATCACCAGCCGCTCGGAACTGCCGGAGTTTCAACGACTGGAACTCGTGGATGTCACGCGCTCCTATCACCGCGAGAAGGAGGACGATCACTTCACGCTCGGGCCGATTCGCCTCTCCTTTGTGCCCGGTGAACTCGTGTTCCTGGTCGGCGGCAATGGCAGCGGCAAATCAACGTTGGCGAAGGTGATCACCGGCCTGTATACGCCGGAGAGCGGGGTGATTAAACTGAACGGCCGGCCCATCGGCGACCACAACCGCGACGATTACCGCCAGTTGTTTTCCGCGGTGTTCTCCGACTTCTACCTGTTCGAGAATCTGATCGGCGCGCAGGGCCAGGACCTCGATGTGCAGGCGCGGGAATATCTGCATGCGCTCCATCTCGAGCACAAAGTCAAAGTGCAGGACGGCGTCCTTTCGACGACGCAGCTGTCGTCGGGTCAGCGCAAGCGGCTCGCGCTTCTGACGGCATATCTCGATGATCGGCCGTTTTATCTTTTCGATGAGTGGGCGTCCGATCAGGACCCGCTCTTCAAGGAAGTATTCTACACGCAGCTCCTGCCGGAGCTGAGGGCGCGGAACAAGACCGTCCTCGTGATCACGCACGACGATCGTTATTTCCATCTGGCCGATCGGTTGATCAAGCTCGACTACGGTCAGATTGATATCCGGAGCGAGCCGCCGGCGGATGGAGTCGCCAACACCGGCCGCTCCCCCTTTCCGGCTGGAGAGGGCGCGGAGCCGCTCCGGACGATTGGCGAACCGGCTCGCCTGGGCGCGGCCAACCGCGTGACCATGAGCGCGAAGTAGGCGCCAAGCTGCAGAACGGATTTCGCGTACCGGGGCTGAACAAGCCAGGCACTGCCCGGCGTGGCAGGGGGGGCGTCCCGGCCAAGTGGCGGCGGTTCCAGCCGCAGTTTTCCGCGTTAAAGTATTCTCGTCCGGAGGTATGGTTTTTAGCAGTGGTGCGCAGCTGTTGTGGGGCGGCGCTGACAGCCGTTGCCAATTCATGCACCACGATTGCCAACCCCTGCGTAGTCCCTTCAACAACGTCATGGCACGATGAGAATGTCGGGAATTATCCCGGCACCTTTACTCACATGCCCAGTAGTTCCTCGGCTCCTGAATTTCTAACTTGCGATGGCAACGAGGCCGTCGCCTCCGTTGCTTACCGCCTGAACGAATTGATCGCGATTTATCCGATTACGCCGTCGTCCACAATGGCGGAAGTCTGTGATGAATGGGCGGCTCTCGGAAAAAAGAACCTGTGGGGCGAAGTGCCCCGCGTCGTCGAAATGCAGTCGGAAGGCGGCGCCGCCGGCACTGTCCACGGCGGGCTGCTTGGCGGAGCGTTGACGACCACGTTTACGGCATCGCAGGGACTCCTGCTGATGATTCCAAACATCTACAAGATCGCCGGTGAACTGCTGCCGTTCACGATGCACGTGAGTGCGCGCGCGCTGGCGGCGCAGGGGCTCTCGATTTTCGGCGACCATCAGGACGTGATGGCGTGCCGCGCCACGGGCGCCGCACTGCTCTGCAGCAACTCGCCGCAGGAAGCCCACGACATGGCATTGATCGCTCACGCCGCCAGCTACCGCTCGCGCGTGCCGTTCATTCATTTCTTCGACGGTTTCCGGACTTCGCACGAAGTGCAGAACATCGCCATCCTCTCGGACGACGTGCTTCGCGCGGTGATTGACGAGGATGATATCGCGGCGTTTCGCGCCCGCGCGATGACGCCGGATCGGCCGACGCTGCGCGGCACGGCCCAGAATCCCGATGTGTATTTCCAGGGCCGCGAGGCCGTTAACCGCTTCTACCAGGACCTGCCGGGCGCCGTGCAGACGGTGATGAACAAGTTCGCCGACGCCACCGGCCGGCAGTACAAACTTTTCGAATACCACGGGCATCCCGAGGCGGAACGCGTGGTCATCGCGATGGGCAGTGCGGTTGAAACCATCGTCGAGACAGTGAACTGGCTCACCGCGCGCGGCGAAAAAGTCGGCGCGCTCGCGGTGCGGCTGTTCCAGCCGTTCCACATCAAGTCGTTCCTGGCTGCGCTGCCCAAATCAGTGAAGGCGATTGCGGCGCTCGATCGCACGAAGGAACCCGGCTGTTTGGGTGAGCCGCTGTACCTCAATGTCATCGGGGCGCTCGCCGAAGGCCGTTCGCCACTGGCGGGTTCGCCCCGAGTGATTGGCGGCCGTTATGGGCTCGGCTCGAAAGAGTTCACGCCCGGCATGGTGCGGGCCGTGTTCGTGCACCTCGGGCAGTGGGAACCGATGAATCACTTCACGGTTGGCATTCTGGACGATGTCACGGGCACATCGCTTCCGTTCGATGCCGACTTCGATCTCGAGGCGCCGGATTTACGCCGCTGCGTGTTCGTGGGGCTCGGCGCCGACGGCACAGTTGGGGCGAACAAAAACTCGATCAAGATCATCGGAGAGCAAACGGACAACTACGCCCAGGGTTACTTCGTATATGACTCCAAGAAATCGGGGTCGACGACGACGTCGCATCTGCGCTTTGGACCGCGGCCGATTCGCGCGCCTTATCTGGTTCGCCAGGCGCAGTTCGTTGCCTGCAGCCAGTTCAGCTTCATCGGGAAGACGGATGTCCTGTGCTATGCGGCGCCGGGCGCGACCGTGCTCCTGAATTCACCCTACGCAGCGGCCGAGACCTGGCAGCGGCTGCCGCGCGAGTGGCAGTCGACGGTGATCACGAAAAAACTGAGGCTCTTCGTGATCAACGCCACGCAGGTGGCGCACAACTGCGGCATGGGGCGGCGGACCAACACCGTTCTCCAGACGTGTTTCTTCGCGCTCTCCGGCGTCCTGCCGCAAGAGGAGGCCATCGCGCAAATCAAGAAGGCGATCGCCAAGACGTATGGCCGCAAGGGCGAACAGATCGTCAAGATGAACTACGCCGCGGTCGACGCCGCGCTCGCCGGCATGAGCGAAGTCACCGTGCCCGCCACGGTCGACGCCGCGGCGCTCGCGACGGTGCCGCCGACATATTCGAACGCACCGGAGTTTGTGCAGAAGGTCACTGCGCGGTTGCTTGCCAACGAAGGCGACCTGATGCCCGTCAGCGCGATTCCGCTGGACGGCTGCTGGCCCACGGGCACGGCGCAGTTTGAGAAGCGGAATATTGCGCTCGAGGTGCCGCAGTGGGACGCGAACATCTGCATCCAGTGCAACAAGTGCGTGCTGGTCTGCCCCCATGCTGCCATCCGCGCGAAGTTTTTCGAGCCGTCAAAGTTGGAGGGGGCGCCGGACACGTTTGCCTCCGTGCCGTTCCGCTCGACGGAATTTCCGGGGCAGCGGTACACGCTTCAGGTGGCGCCCGAGGATTGCACCGGTTGCTCGCTGTGCGTGCAGGTGTGTCCGGCGAAGGACAAGACCAACCCGCGGCACAAAGCGATCGACATGGTCGCGCAGCCGCCGCGACTCGCGGCCGACAAGGCCAACTGGGACTTTTTCATCAAACTGCCGGATCCCGACCGCTCGCGTCTCGACGTGACCACGGTCAAGGGCACGCAGTTCATGCATCCGCTGTTCGAGTTCTCGGGTGCCTGCGCGGGCTGCGGCGAAACGCCTTATATAAAGCTGCTGACGCAGCTGTTCGGCGATCGGATGCTCATCGGCAATGCGACGGGCTGCTCGTCGATTTACGGCGGCAATCTGCCGACGACACCCTACACGTCGAATGTGGACGGCCGCGGCCCGGCATGGGCGAATTCACTTTTCGAGGACAACGCGGAGTTCGGCCTCGGCCTTCACCTCGCCGTCGAACAGCGCGCCAAGACCGCCCGCGAACTCACGCAGCGGCTCGCGGCGAAGATTGGTCCCGATCTCGTCAACGAACTGCTTCACGCCGATCAATCGAATGAAGCCGGCATCGCGGCGCAGCGGGCGCGGGTGGCACGCGCCCGGGAACTGGTCCGACCGCTCACGGGAGCAGACGCCAAGCGACTGCTCGCGGTGATCGATGATTTGGTGAAGAAGACGGTGTGGATTCTCGGCGGTGATGGCTGGGCCTACGACATCGGCTACGGCGGCCTGGATCACGTGCTCGCCTCTGGCGCCAATGTGAAAGTGCTGGTGCTCGATACCGAGGTGTATTCCAACACGGGCGGACAATCATCGAAGTCCACGCCTCTCGGCGCGGTGGCGAAGTTTGCCGCCGGGGGAAAGAGCATCGCGAAGAAGGATCTGGCGCTCATCGCCATGCAGTATGGTCACGTGTACGTCGCGCGGGTGGCGTTTGGCGCGAAAGATACGCAGACGATCACCGCGTTGCGTGAAGCGGAGGCCTATAATGGTCCCGCGCTCGTGATCGCGTACTCGCACTGTATCGCGCATGGGTTCCCGCTGGAACTCGGACTCGACCAGCAAAAGCTCGCGGTCGATTCAGGCTACTGGCCTCTCTTCCGCTACGATCCGCGGCTCGCGGCCAAGGGTGAAGTGGCGCTCAAGCTCGACTCCGGTCCGCCGAAGATTGACCTCGCCCGGTTCATGGCGAACGAAACCCGGTTCGGCATTCTGCGGAATGTGGCGCCGGAGCGGGCCAATGAACTCGCCGCGCAGGCCCAGGCGTATGTGCGTCAACACTTCGCGCTATATCAACATCTCGCGACGGTGGGGGCGAAACCGGAAGGTGCCGCCAAGCCCGCGACCGCCCCAGCAGCTCCTGGGAATGGCGCGCCGCACGCCGGCAATGGCGACAAACACCCGGCTGGTGACGGCCCCTCGCGCACCACTCCGCCCTCATCTCCCCTTCCGCCTACCTCGAGGATCCCATGAAAATGACCACCAAGTATCTTGGTCTGACGCTGGAGAACCCGCTGGTCATCGGCTCGTCCCCCTATTGCGACAGCAGCTACATAGCCCGGCAACTACAGGACGCCGGCGCGGCTGCCATCGTCATGCGTTCCTTGTTCGAGGAACAAATCGACGCGGAGCAACGCGCGCTATTGCACCATACCGAAGGCGTGGCCGAGAGCAGCGCTGAGGCCACGTCGTATTTTCCCGCCTATAGCGAATACCAGCTCACGCCCGATCACTACCTCCGTCAGCTCGAGCAGCTCAAGAGGACGGTGACGATTCCCGTGATTGCCTCGCTGAACGGCTGCCGGCCGGGCGGATGGACGGATTATGCGCGACGCTTCGAGCAGGCCGGCGCCGATGCGGTCGAGCTCAACCTCTACCAACTTGTCACCGATCCGGCGATACCGGCCGGCGAGGTGGAGGCCGACATGCTTGAAACGGTGCGCAGTGTAACGGCTGCCGTGAAGATTCCCGTCTCGGTGAAGCTTTCTACGTTCCACACCTCTCCGGTCAACTTCTGCCTTGCGCTGGAGAATGCCGGCGCGGCGGGCGTCGTGCTCTTCAACCGGTTCTATCAGCCCGATTTCAATCTCGAGGACCTCGAAGTGTTCCCGCAGTTGAAGCTTTCGGAGCCTTCGGAACTCCTTCTGAGGTTGCGCTGGCTGGCGATCGTGTCGCCGCATCTGCGCGGCTCAATCGCGGCGAGCGGCGGGGTGCACAGCACCGAAGACGTCATCAAGGCGCTGCTGGCCGGTGCGCACGCCGTGCAGGTGGTTTCGGTCGTGTTGAAGAACGGGCCGCGTTTCCTGACCACGTTGCTGGCTGGGTTGAAGAACTGGCTCGTCGACCACGGATATGACAGTGTCGATCAGCTTCGTGGGACAATGAACCTGTGCCGCTGTCCGAACCCGGCGGCCTTCGAGCGCGCGAATTACATCCGCATTCTGCAAAGCTGGCGGGTGTAGTTTGGTTCAATTCCAGCGGTCAGCCGGCTTCGTGGTCTTCGCGCCTTCGCGTGGGCCATGCCTTGGTCGACCTGATTGAGTAGCGCCGCGTCTGCGACCGGCCGCTCGCCGGCGCCGGGCGCAATCATTCACGCGACGGCGTGACGAGCGCGAAGAAAAGCTCAATTCGCCGGCTTTGCTTTCCAACTGCCCAAGGGTAGCACGTTCGCGCGGGCCGCCCATGCGTCCCATTTGGCTGCGAGCATCTTCACGCGCTCCGGATCCTTCGCGGCGAGATCATTCATCTCTGTGCGATCCTTCTCCATGTCGTAGAGCTCCCACGGCTGATTTTCCTTGGCGACGAGTTTCCATTTCCCGTCGCGGATCGCGCGGTTGCTTTCGTGTTCCCAGTACAACGGTTCGCGGCGCACCAGCGGCTTGCCCGCAATTGCCGGCAGCAGCGAGATGCCTTCCATCGGTGTAATCATGTTACCTTTGTACTGCGCTGGATACTTTGCGCCGGCCAATTCCACGCAGGTCGCCATGATGTCGATCAGGTGGCCAGGTTGGTTTTCGAATTTTCCCTGACGGCTCGCCGGAACGCCCTTCGGCCAATGCACGATCAGTGGTGTGCTGATGCCGCCCTCGTGAACCCAATGCTTGTATTCACGAAATGGAGTGTTCGACACATTGGCCCAATTTGGGCCGTACGCCACATAGGTGTCCGCCGGGCCGGGCATCACGCCGGCCCCATTGCGCACGGGGCGACCATCGCGCGTTTGCATCGGCAGCCGGATGCGGTCCTGGAGTTCGTCGCGCGCCATCGGCTTGTGGGTTTGAGTCGGTGAGACTTTCGGCTGGCGGCCCATGTCTTCGGCGCACGCGCCATTGTCGTTTAGATAAAGGATCACCGTGTCGTCGAGACGGCCGCTGCGTTGCAACTCGTCCACCACGCGCCCGATGCCCTGGTCCATATTGTCGATCATCGCGGCAAACACCTCCATGCAACGCGATTCCCATTTCTTTCGCGTCTGAGCGGTCCAATCGGCAACGAGCGGGCCCGGCTTCCAGCCGGAGGGCAAAAGCCCCAGCTGCTCGAGCTTTTGCAGTCGCGCGCGGTGGATGGGTTCATAACCGCCGTCATACTTTCCTCGATACTTGGCGATGTCCTTTTCGAGCGCGTGCATGGGCCAGTGCGCAGCGGTGTAAGCGAGGTACAGGAAGAACGGCTGCCCGGGTGTTTGCTCCTGATGCTGGCGCAGGTAGCGCACCGCATGGTCGGTGAGCGCGTCCGTATAATAGAACTCCTTCGGCTGATACTCGGGATCGTTCACGGGGGTAATAAAGCTGTTCTGGCGGCAGAGGGACGCGGGGTCGAAAAAACTACCGTAGCCGCGAATCGTACCGTAGAATTTTTCAAACCCGCGCTGCACTGGCCAGTTGGTGTTGTCGTCGTTCACTCCATCGCGATTGGTGACGTGCCATTTGCCGCACATGTACGTGCGATATCCGGCGTCGCGCATGACCTCCGCCAGGGTCACGTTCTTGCGATTGAGGTTGCTGCGATACCCTTCGTGGCCGCGATCGACCATCATGTGCCCGAGGCCGGCCTGATGTGGATATAGCCCGGTCAGCAGCGATGCGCGCGTGGGACAGCACCGGGAAGTATTGTAGAATTGCGTGAACCGAAGGCCCTTCGCCGCGAGCGCGTCGATGTTCGGCGTCTGAATCTCGCCGCCCATGCAGCCGAGATCGGAAAACCCGATGTCATCGGCGAGGATGACGAGGATGTTTGGCTTAGCCGCGGCGCCCACGGGAAGCAGGCCGGCGACCAGGCCGAGGACAAGGGCAACGTGTTTGAGGAAGGACATCGCGGAGTTCATGAAATTCATGCCAGGCATCTCGATTGAATACGAGGGTGATGCCCCCACCACCATTTCGGTCCGCGGCTTCGATCCGAATCTCACCACGGTCCTCGTCGACGGCGCGCAAACCGCCAACGCGGTTCGGGTGGGCGCCTCGCGCGAGTTTCACTTCAAGCAGGTTTCGATCAACGACACCTCGCGCGTCGAGGTGACCAAGGTGCCGACTCCGTCGACGCCGGCGAGCACGCTGGCGGGCTCGGTCAATCTCGTCAGCAAGAGCGCGTTTGAACGGGAGCGAAAACAGTTCAATTACAGCCTCTATCTCGCGGGGAACAACCGGGACTTCAATCTGAAGAAGGAGCCGCATTCCCGCGAGAAGCGCGTCCACAAGGTCACGCCGAATTTGAATTTCGACTACACGATTCCGATCACCCGAAACCTGGGGATTATCGTGACGGGGCTGACGTCGATTCAGTATGCGGCCAATTCGTACGACACGATGAACTTCAACGCGGCGGGCGCGGGGACGGGCGCTTCTCCGTCGCAGCCATTCCTGGCCGGTTACTCCGTGGTCGACTTCTCGAGCTTCCACAATCGCTACTCGCTCAGTTTGAAAGTCGACTGGCGCCCCACGCCGAACTCGGTGCTCTCCGTCAGCGGACGCACCACGTACTATGAGGATTTCAACGGCAACAACACGCTCGCGTTCAACACCGGCACAAACGCGGCGCCGACGACTGCGACCGGCGTGCGCATGAGTTTCGGTGAGAATTTCACCGCCGGCGCGACCGGCCGCGGCAGCGTCAGCATGTCGAACAATCATTCCAATATTCAGGGTGCGACCACGGCGGGCAACGTGCGTTACCGCGTGAACAAGGGAGACTGGCGCGGCGAAGCGGGTTTTGATTATTCGAAATCGCGGACCTGGCGCCGGTACCTCGAATTCGGGACGCTGCGAGGGCTGGCGGTTTCGATGCCCAACACGCCGCGCGTCAACTTCAACGACTTTGATTCGGTGCGGCCGCGGAGCGTCGAGGTGTTCGATCTCAACAACACGCCGGTCGATTACACCGGCATCCGGAACTACCGCATCACGGGCGGCAATGCGAATTCGACCGGCGACGTCCGCGAGCGAATCGGCTCGGGTGACCTGAGCGTGCGCCGTGACTTCATGGCATTCAACCTGCCGGTGACCGTGCAGGTTGGCGGCCGGCAGCAAGAGCAGGTGCGGGACAAGAGCATTCTGAACTACGACTGGACGTACAACAGTCCCGACGGGAACCTCACCCCGTCGCCGTATCTGTCGCAGGTCTACGCGCATTTCAAACGGTATCCGGGCGTGGGCCCGATCCCGTGGACCTCGCCGAAACTGGCGTACCAGGCGTGGGAAAAGAATCCGAATCTGTTCACGCAGGCGCCGGCCCAGCGCGTGGCGCAGGAGCAGTTCCGGCTCACCAATTCCGAATACATCCGCGAGAAGACCGAGGCGTATTATTTTCAGGCCGACAGTCGTGTCCTGCAGAATCGTCTGCGCGTGCTGACGGGGGTGCGCTTCGAGAAAACCACTGACGACGGACTCGGTGCGCTGGTGGAGCCCAGTGCGGTCTGGATGAAGAACGCCGATGGCACTTTTGCGCACAACGCCGCGAGCGCCCGGGTCCGTCGGCCCGAGGCCGGCACGGCCGGGTCCCTGCAGGAATTGGCCCTCACCACTCGCGAGCGGGCATCGAAGACGAACCGCTCGCGGGCTGCGCCGCCGATCCCCATCCGGACCGCTGGGCGGGGTACGAGCGTTTTCTGCCGGAAAGCCTGCTGGGCGTCGACTTGCTCTCCGGTGCGATGAAGGGGCGCCCAACGCGTTCCTTCGCCGAGGCGCATGAAACCGCGACGCTCGTGGACCGCACGATCGACAAGCCGCGCGCGACCTCCGAGCACTATCTCGAGGCGTGGGCCCGGCTGATTGAAACGCGACTGGCTACTTCGGGCCACCTGACGGAGCGGGCGGCGAAAGCGGTGGTGGCGTTTCAACGCTCGGTGGAAACCGGCCGCGTGGCGGAGACAAACGACGCCGCGTTTCGCGAGCGGCGGGCTCAGTTTGCGCGGTTCACGAATGCGTTGACGGCGGAACTGCCGGACGCGGCGAAACTGCTGGCCGGCGGAACGCGTCAGGGACTCGAGTCGGCCATTCGCGGGCGCGAACGCGGCGGTCCGCGGGGTGGCAGTCGGCGGAGTTCGATGGTGGACCTGAGACGGCGCTGGGCGGAGGTGTTACGAGCGGCCTGGAAAGCGGCGGTGCTCGCGGGACACGTGGCACGTCTCGACGGCGCCAGCCTGGAGTTTGAAAAACATCTCCTCGAACTCGAGGATGACGGGAAGAATTTCCTGCTGCCGCGGGGCGATGACAACATTCCGCTCTGGACGGAAATTTTCGCGATGTCGGGCCACGCCGAGCGTGGTGCCGTTGACCCCAAACGAGCCGAGGCCTTGGCGAGTTGGGGCGCCGAGCGCCGGATGCGAATCGTCGAGTGGGCCCGGACTTCGCCGGATCCAACGGTGCGCGAAGCGGCCGAGAAGATTGGACCCGGACCACTCCTGAAGGCCGAGCCGCCGCAACCGTTGAGCCGGCAGACGGCGGCGGAGCGCGTGCTGTTTTACCGGCGGGTCCTCGCCGCGTGGCAATTCCTGCTGACGATGGAGACGGACGCAGCGCTCGCGGAATTGCGCACATTGATCGAACTCGAGCGTTTGCCGGTCCGGAGGACGGAGGGCTGGCGGCAGAGGACGGACGACGGAGGACGGACGACGGACGACGGACGACGGACGGATTGTCGGACGACGGACGACGGACGGCGGACGACGGACGGATTGTCGGACGGCGGACGGCGGACGGCGGACGACGGACGGCGGACGGCGGACGGC
>JBBRCR010000175.1:0-14872 GCA_038204695.1 Opitutales bacterium
GTGGCTCCGTGGGCAGGCGTTTGGAGGGGGGGGTAAGCCGCATTTGAGTGGCTTGACTTGTAAGCCGCAGATGCCCCCAACCACAGGGGGGGGCTCCCAGCCACGATCGAGCCATCCACTCAACCCGTGAACCGCCCCAACTTTTCGCTCCGCAGCGCCGGCCTCACGCGGCGTCATTTCCTCGGCCTTGGCAGCACGGCGATGGCCGGCCTGGCGTTACCGCGCGCCGGCTCGGCTCCGTCCACGGTTTCGCCGGCAGGCTCGTTCCCGCAACTCGATCGAGTCGGCGCGCGTTTCACGATTGCGCTCGTGGCGGATTCACATCTCGCGTCCGAGGTCGGCCGGACGGGACAGCAGGCCAACACGGAAAAGTTCCGCCGGATCATCGGTGAAATCAACGCGCTTCAGCCGGCGCCTGCTTTCGTCGCGCATCTCGGCGATGTCGTCGCCAATCCGCAGCCGGCCAACGTGGAGGCGGCCCAATCGCTGCTCAAGGAGCTGAAGCCGCTCACGGTCCTCGTGCATGGCAATCACGATGGGCATGAGCCGTGGCCCGAGTTCAAGGAGATGCAGCGGTCGGCCAATGGCACGGACGGGACGATGTTCAGCTTCGACTGCGGGCGCTGGCACTTCGTCGTTTTCCCTTTTTCCACCCAGCCGGGCAGCGCGTTCGCCGACGAGTTGATCGCCTGGCTCGACGCCGACCTGCGGGCGCACCGCGGGCGTCCCACAATGGTGTTTGAGCATCACCACCTGCTGCCGCAGGGGCTGACGCAGCTCGAGTCGTACACGTACGACAAACCGTTGCGTAACCGGATTCTCGCTACACTGGCGGCCGCCGGCCATGTGCGCTGGGTCTTTTGCGGGCACGTGCACAACGGAATCCAGGCGGCGGTGAAGACGGCCTGGACTTGGCGCGGGATCAATTTTCTGACCACGCCGACCGTGGTGCCGTCGCGGAATTTCGGGGAGGAATTTCCGGCGTTTGCGGCAGGCCAGCCGAACGCGGGCGATAACGGCGGCGGCTATTATCTTTTGGTGGACGTCGACGGCGAGAAGGCGCGCGTGCGCGGCCGGCTGGCCGGTGTGCCCCAGGAGTACGTCTTCGCCGATCGGTTCCGGCCGTATGGGGAGCAGGAGCCACTCTGGTTTCGCAACATCACGGAGCTGCCGCCGCGTCCCGCGCTGGAGAATGGCTCGTTCGAACAGGTGCTCGCCGGCTGGGTGGCGCCGTATCGCTACGTCGCAGCTCGCGAGCCAGGCTATACTTGGTCGGCGGATACGCGGCGCGCGAAGGCGGGCCGCACGGCGGCGCATCTGACCGTGCGCGAAAAGGGACAACCCTGGGCAAAAGACGAGATGACGGAGCTGTACCAATGGCTGCAACTGCCGGCGGGCGGCGCCGCGACCGTGCGCGCAAGCTGCTTCATCGATGAACCGGATGTCGGCGGCGGCGGCTATCTGCGGTTTACGGCGTTTGCCCGGGAGCAGCCCCGGCTCACGTATCTATTCGATTGGGGCAGTGGGAACCGGGCGGCGAACATGCGCATGTCGCTGCACGCGCAGTTCATGGCGCGCGGCGAGAAGGCGGGCGCCACCGAACTGATTTCTCTCGGCCGGCGGCGGGAAGCGCTCTTCTGGCGGTTGGCGGCGACACCCGGCCGCTGGCATGACATTCAGGTGCAACTCGCGCCCGCGTACGACGGGGCGATGGGCCAGCCGGGCGCGTTTGCCCGGCTCGGTGTTGATCGGCTGCTGGTGGCGATTGGCGTGTGGTGCGCCGACGCGCGGGGCTCGAAGAGCGCGTGCTGGTTCGATGATGTGGCGGTGTCCCCGCCGGCGGCGGCCGCAGGTCCCTCCGTCACTTTCAATTCTGCCGCGCTGCCGGTGAATGCCGGCGTGTTCGAGACCGACTTCGGCCGGGCTCATCTTGCGGGAGCCGGGACCGATGCCCCGGTGAAGTCGGGCAAGGCCGGCAAGCGGGGCCGGAAGAAGTAAATCAAATAGCGCGAAGCCCATTATCACAGGCACGGCCACTCGCTGGCGCTCGAGCCACGACGGACGCATCTCGAAGCACAACCATGCGAACGATAGCTGGAAGAGGCCCAGAAGTTCCATCTCCAATGAAACACATCCTTCTCTCGTTACTGCTCGCGAGTTCTGGTCTCGCCTCGGCTCGGTCCGCTGCCGCGGGCAGGCCGAATCTCGTCGTCATCATGGCGGACGACCTCGGCGCTGGCGAATTGGGCGCGTACGGCAATGCGAAGCATCGCACGCCCACTCTCGATCGGCTGGCCCGCACGGGCGTGAAGTTCGAGACGGCGTACACGTCGCCCGTCTGCCATCCGACGCGGTTCACGCTGATGACGGGACAATATGGCTTTCGCACGGGCGTGCTGAATTTTTCCGGCTCGCGCGCGGGTCCGCCCGTGAAACACGAGGGCGCGGACGACATCACAAACCACCTCACGTTCGGCCAGGTGTTGAAGTCCGCGGGCTATGCGACCGCACTGAGCGGCAAGTGGCAGCTGTCCGGCTCGCATCCCACGGTCGTGCGCGAAACGGGTTTCGACGAGTATTGTATCTGGGGATACCGGGAGCACTACTCGGAGGAGGACCGCGCGAAAGCCGAGGCGGCGGGGATCAGCTTCCGGTCGCGGTACTGGCATCCGAGCATCCAGCGCAACGGTCGTTGGGTGCCCACGACCAAGGAGGATTATGGCCCCGACATCTTCGCGGATTTTTTCGACGACTTCATCCAGCGGCACAAGAACCAGCCATTCTTCCTGTATTACCCGATGCCGCTGACCCACGGACCGTGGGTGCCGACGCCGGATTCGTATCGAGCGGGTATGGACAAGGAACTGAGCAACAAGGCGAATTTCCAGGCCAACGTCGAATACATGGACAAACTCATCGGCCGGCTGGTGCGGGCGCTCGAGCAGGCCGGCGTGCGCGACAACACGGTGATCATGTTCACCGGGGACAATGGCACCGGCGGTGACGGCAAATCCCAGGCGACGGAAAAAGGCGCGCGGGTGCCGCTAATCGTGAATGGTCCGGGAGTGGTGAAGACGCGTGGGGCCACGCTGGCGCTGGCGGACACGTCCGACATCTTTCCAACCCTGGTGGAACTGGCGGGCGCGAGTCTTCCCGCGAAACACGTGCTCGACGGACACAGCCTCGTGCCATTTCTGCGCGGAGAGCGTGAGACCACGCGGGAGTGGATTTTCGCGTATCAAGCTGATCGGCGAATCCTGCGGACGGAGCGCTGGCTGCTGGAGGACAACTCGCCGCGTCATTACGGCAAACTGCTTGACTGCGGTACGAGCCGGGACGGCTCCGGCTATCGCGATGTGACGAATTTGAAAGATCCTGAAGTGCTGGCCGCGCGGGCTTATTTCGATCGCTTGCTGGAGAAACTGCCGGCGCCGCTGCTCGATCACGATGGCGCGCCGAATCAGAAGAACGAGCCGCGGGAGAAGCGGGAAAATCGCCAACGGAAAAAGGCCAAGGGCGAGTAGAAAGCCGGGTTGCGTTCCACGCTGGACGCTGCGCGGGTTTGTGAACTGGATGGGCGGCACGTTGCCGAGCGTCACCGGCTATTGCATCGTGCTCGTAGTCAGCCGAACGATTCCCTTTCTCCAAATAGACGATGAAAATCCTGATTGCCCCCTTCATTTGGCGCGGCTGGAAAGCGCCGTTCGGGCTCCTCGCCCTCTTCGCGCTCACGCCGGCGGTCTTTGGCGCGGCCGCCGTCGGTCCTCGTTGGAATATACTGTTCTTCTTCGCCGACGACTGGGGCCGGTACGCCAGCGCTTACAAGGGAATTGACGGCCGGCCGACGCTGAACGACGTGGTGCAGACGCCGCACTTCGATCAAATCGCGAAGGAAGGCGTGCTTTTCCGGAATGCGTTCGTCAACGCGCCCTCGTGCACGCCTTGCCGCAGCTCGCTGCTGTCGGGTCGTTACTTTTTCAATACGGGGCGGGCGGCCATTTTGACCGGTGCCGTGTGGGATCCTGCGATCCCCACGTTTCCGCTGCTGCTGCGCGATTCCGGCTACCACATCGGCAAGAGCTATAAAGTGTGGAGCCCCGGCACACCGGTGGACGCTCCGTTCGGCGAGCAGCAGTACGCGTACGAAAAGTCAGGTCGCGAAGCGAACAAGTTTTCCGATAACGCGACGGCCCGGGTAAGGCGCGGCATGACCGTTGCGGCGGCACGCGAGGAGATTGTCGATCAGGTGCGAGGCAATTTCGATTCGTTCCTCGCCGCGCGAAAACCCGGCCAGCCCTGGCATTATTTTTTCGGCGTCACGAATACGCATCGCCGATGGATGAAGGGCTCGGGCAAGGCGCTCTGGGGGATCGAGCCGGATCGGCTCAAAGGACTGATGCCGGCTTTTCTGCCGGACGTGCACGAAGTGCGGGAGGACGTGGCGGATTACCTTGGGGAGGTGCAGGCACTCGATGCGTTTCTCGGCGCGTTGATGGAACGGCTCGCTGCAACGGGAGAACTCGAGCGCACGCTCGTCGTCGTGAGTGGTGATCACGGCATGCCGGGTGTCCCTTCCGGCAAGACCAACCTCTACGATCACGGCGTCGCGGTCTCGCTGTTGGCGCGAGTGCCGGGCGGCACCGCCGGGCGAATCGTCGATGATTTTGTGTGCCTGCCTGACCTCGCGCCGACGTTCATGGAGGTGGGTGGAGTTACGCCGCCCGCCGGCTTGTACGGTCGATCATTGCTGCCGATTTTCCGCTCGTCCAAGAGCGGCCAGATCGACTCCGCCCGCACGTGGGTCATCACCGGCCGCGAACGCCACGTGCAAAACGCCCGCGAGGGCAACCTGCCGTATCCCATGAGATCGGTGCGCACCCGCGATTTTGTGTACATTCGCAACTTTGCCGCCGACCGTTCGCCGGAGGGAGACGTGAACAACGCGTTTGATCCGGCATCGGTGACGAGCGGAGCGTTGGAGAATGATACGCGCGTTGGTTTCGCCGACATGGACGCGAGCCCCACGAAGAGCTGGCTCATTGCTCATCGCGATGACCCGAAATGGAAATGGCATTTTGATCATGCGTTCGGCAAGCGACCGGCGGAGGAGCTCTATGATCTGCGGAAAGACCCTGACCAGATTCGCAATCTTGCCGCTGATCCCGAGTACGCCGCGACCAAGCGCGAGATGGGGGAGCGTCTGATCCGCACGCTTACGGCGGCAAACGATCCCCGGGTGATTGGCGACGGCAAGACCTTTGACCGGCCGCCCTTCACCAGTCTGGCGTCCGAGGGTCCCGCCGCGGCGAAGGGTGGAAAAAAGAAGAACCGGTAGCGCCGTGGCGGCGAGCGCCAACGAGTGGATGTAATGCGCGCCAGCGAGTGGAAAGACACGACGGCCTCCACCGGCCATGGCTGCCTCGCTGCGTTTTCAGTGGCAACTAACGCGCGCACCAGCCGCCATCCACCGCGATGATCTGTCCCGTGAGATAATCGCTCGCCGCCGACGACAGGAACACCACTGCACCCTCCATATCGCCGGGTTCGCCCCAGCGGCCCGTGGGGATGCGACTCAAGATCTCGTGGGAGCGCACCGGGTCGGCCTGCAACGCCGCGGTATTGTCGGTGCGCATGTAACCCGGGGCAATCGCGTTGACCTGCACGCCGTGCTTCGCCCACTCGTTCGACAGCGCTTTCGTCAGCTGGCCGACCGCGCCTTTGCTCGCGGCATATCCCGGAACCGTGATGCCGCCAAAAAACGTGAGGAGCGACGCGATGTTGATGATCTTCCCGGACCCGCGCGCCACCATGTGCCGTCCCGCCGCCCGGCAGGCCGTGAACACACCATCGAGGTTCACGCGCAGCACGGCATCCCAGTCCGCATCGGTGTGCTCGGTGGTCGGGGCCCGACGAATAATGCCCGCGTTGTTGACCAGCACATCCAGCCGGCCCCGCCAGGCAATCGCCTCTGCCATCATCCGCTCCACGTCAGCGCGCTGGCTGAGGTCCGCGGGGATCGCGTGCGTGGCGATTTCCTGTGCCGATAATTCGGATACGACGGCGGCGAGTTGACCGGCGTCGCGACCGTTGACGATCACGCTGGCGCCGGCGGCTCCCAAGGCCTGCGCCATCGCGCGCCCAAGTCCGCGGGATGAGCCCGTCACCAGCGCCACTTTGCCGGTCAGGCCAAATTTCTGTTCGAGGTAGGAAGGCATGGTGCGATGTCGGCGCGGGATGATTACTTCTGCGGCCGCCGCACGCCAGAAGACGCGCGTTCGGCGAAAACGCTATTTCAAGTCGGCGAGCGCCACCGCATCCATATCGGCAAACGCCTGATTGTCTCCGGCCATGGCCCAGAGGAAGCGGTACGCGCCGGTGCCCGCACCGCAGTGGATCGACCAGGCGGGGGACAGCACCGCCTCGCGATCGCGAACGACGAGGTGCCGCGTAGCGGCGGGCTGCCCCATGACGTGGAAGACGAGGTTTTCGCCCGCGTCAAAGTACAGGTAGATTTCACTTCGGCGGCTGTGGGTATGCGGCGGCATCGTGTTCCAGACGCTGCCCGGTTCGAACTCGGTGAAACCCATGACGAGCTGGCAACTCTTCACGCCGTCCGGATGGATCAGTTTGTTGATTCGGCGGCGGTTCGCGTGGTTGGCATCGCCGATGGGATCCGTGCGCACATCGGCGCGGCGCACGACGGCCGTCGGATACTTGGTGTGGGCCGGGCAGCTGATGAAGACAAACGCGGCCGGGCCACCCGAGCCGCCCTCGAACGTCACCACTCGTTCACCGGTCCCGATGTACAGGCAGTCGAGCGTCCCGAGGTCGTGGCGGAAGTCACCCACGGTGACGGTTCCGGCGGCACCGATATTAAGAATGCCGATTTCGCGCCGTTCCAGGAAGAACGCAGAGCCCGTTTCCTTCGCGTCCGGAAGCGCGAGGGGGGCGGAGGCCGGAACCGCCGCGCCGACAATCATCCGATCGAGATCGGTGTAGTGGGCCGTCACCGCGCCGGCGGCGAAAAGCCCGCTGAGCAGGAATCGTGAGCGGAGTTCCTCGGTTGAGAGTGTATTGGTGGCTTCCGGAGTGGGGAAGTAATGGAGCTTCATAGATGGGCGCCTCGCCGCGGCGGAAAAGCAAAGACGCCAATGGTTGGGGGACACAAGCGGGTTCGGTCAACGTGATCTCGACGAGTGGGTTTTCACTTGTGCACTCAGTCGCGGTGGCGGCGAGCGTCTGCGGGTGTATGCGAGTCTGCGCATCGTACCTTTAACCACTCGCCGGCGCTCGCCGCCACTACGCGCTCACCCTGCTCGCGGCGTGAAACCCACGCCGCCGTTTCGGGATTCAAGGACTTTAGCTCAACAGCAGCCGGCCGGCGGTGATGACGCCGCCAACGAGTACGACAATGATCAGCACCCAAATCGTCCACCTGAGCAGCTTGCCCACCATCCACAGCAACAGCGCCGCCACGACCGTTCCCACCAGGACCACCACCCACGGAGGATAACCGTGAAAAGGATCGTCAGCCGGGACCGACTGGGTGAGCACGGCGAGAAGCATGCACCAGTAGAAGCCGGACCGATCGTGCGCGTCCAAGAAAAAGTGGCGCCCATCGAAACGAGCTGAAAGTACGGTGTGCGGGTGCGCGCTGCAGGCTCGTCGCGCAAAATGATTTGCGCCGCACCGCGCCGCGCGTCCTGCTCCCCGGGTGCAATCCAAACCGCAACTCCTCGCCTGGCTGACGTGCGATGGCGTTCATATTGATCCCGGCTCGGGCAAGCACACGATCCTGGGGATCTTTTCGAATATCCAGGCGCGTCACTTTCCGGTCACGCATCCGTTCATGATCTGGTTCCTGACGATCACCGATTGCGCACCGGGCCAGCACAAGCTTCGGATCCTCATGGGTCTGGATCCCGCCAATCCGCAGCCATTGCTGGAGCGGGCCTTCGAGTCGCAAAGCCCGCTTCATCGCATCAACCTGATCAACGAGATTCGGAACCTGACATTTCCACAGGCGGGCGAGTATTCCCTGCTGATCGAGATCGACGAGGAGCCCTTGCTCGCGACGAATCTCACCGTCACGGCCTGAGCCGGTTTTCCTGTTTTTCGCATGCAGCCCACCCAGGTTGGCTTTGATCTCATCGGCGTTGGATCGCCCATCATGGATTTGCTCGCCCGGGTTCCGGACGAATTCCTCCGGCAACACGTCGCGGGCGAGAAAGGCGGCATGGTCCTCGTCGATGCGCCGGAGATGCAGCGGCTCATCGCGTGTTTGGAGGGAGAGCCGGCGTACGCGACCGGCGGCTCGGCGGCGAACGCGACGTTCAACGCGGCGCGCCTCGGCCTCCGGGCCACGTTTCTCGGCAAGCTCGGGCACGACGACCTCGCGCGCGTTTACCGGAATATTTTTGAAGCCAATGGCGTGGACGGCAGCCGCTTCAAGAGCGGTTCCGCGGACAACGCCCGCTGTCTCGCGCTGGTCACACCCGATGCGCAGCGGACGATGCGCACGTGTCTCGGGGCCGCGATGACGCTTTCGCCGACGG
The DNA here is from genome assembly GCA_038204695.1 of Opitutales bacterium. GTDB lineage: Bacteria > Verrucomicrobiota > Verrucomicrobiia > Opitutales > Opitutaceae > ER46. The sequence goes on from JBBRCR010000175.1 coordinate 8,556, forward strand.
AGATTACCGCCGCGGATTTCCAGGCCTGCCGGCACGCCCACGTGGAGGGTTACCTTGTTTTCAACCGGGCACTGGCCGACGCCGTGCTCGCAGCCGCGCGGGCCGCAGGTTGCACCACGAGCCTGGATCTTTCTTCCTTCGAGGTGGTCAACGCTTCTCGCGACTGGCTGTTTGCGCAGTTCCACAAAGGCATCGACGTCGTGTTTGCGAATGAAGACGAGATTCGCGCGCTGTTCCAGGATCAGACGGCTGACTACGCGACTCTCGCGCGAAGGCTCGCGAGTCTGGGTGTGCTCGCCGCGGTGAAGGTGGGCAAGGATGGCGCCTGGATCGGGCAGGATTCCGCGTTGCACCGGATTGAGCCCGTGATGGTGGCGGACGTCGTGGACACGAATGGGGCGGGCGATGCATGGGCCGCGGGATTCTTGTTTGGTTATCTGCGCGGATGGCCGCTGCCGAATTGTGGTGCCGTTGCGTCGCTGCTGGGGGCGGAAACGGTGATGCACATGGGCCCGATTATTCCGGAGGCGCACTGGCAACTTCTCCACCCGCGAGCACTGGCGCTGGGGCCGAAATAGGTGCCGCCCAGGCCGCAGTCAGGTCGTTGCAGCCGGAATGTCGCCCTTTGGTGGAGGCGATTTTTGGCGCATGCCTCCGCCATTCGCCCGCCTCACGTGCGGCTAATGTTTGCGCGGGCGGCGATCTTTTTCTTGCACGTGCAAAACGCGACCCGTCACGCTGTCCACCCGTGAAATACATTTTCGTCACGGGCGGCGTCGTCTCTTCCTTGGGCAAGGGGCTTACCGCAGCCTCCCTGGGGGCGTTGCTCGAGATGCGCGGCTTGATGGTGCGCATTCAGAAATTCGACCCCTACCTCAACGTCGACCCGGGCACGATGAGCCCGTTCCAGCACGGCGAAGTGTACGTCCTGGAGGACGGCGCTGAAACCGACCTCGACCTCGGGCACTACGAACGTTTCACGAGCGGGAAACTTTCCCGGCTGAACAGTCTTTCGTCCGGCCAGGTGTACGAGGCCGTGATTCAAAAGGAACGGCGCGGTGATTACCTCGGGAAGACCGTCCAGGTGATTCCCCACGTCACCAACGAAATCAAGGAGCGGATTTACGCCGGCGGGAAAGACGCGGATATCCTGATCACGGAGATTGGCGGCACAACGGGCGACATCGAGGGGCTGCCCTTCCTCGAGGCGATGCGCCAGTTCGCACTCGAAGTCGGGCCGAAGGATGTCGTGTTTATTCACGTCACGCTCGTCCCGTACCTGGCGGCGGCTGGCGAACTGAAGACGAAACCGACGCAGCAATCGGTCGCGAAGCTGCGTGAAATCGGCATTCAGCCGCACGTGCTCGTCTGTCGCACGGATCATCCGCTCGATCACGATTTGCGCGACAAGCTGTCGATGTTCTGCAACGTGCCGGTCAAGGCGGTGATCGAGTGTCGCGACGTCGAGCATTCGATCTATGAACTGCCGCTGGCCCTGCAGCGAGAAGGCATGGATCAACTGGTGCTGGACCTTTTCGCGCTGAAGAACCCGCCGCCGGCGGAGAATGTGTGGGAGCAGATCGTCCGCCGGATTCTGAACCCGAAGCACGAGGTGACGATTGGCGTCGTGGGCAAATACATCGAGCTGCAGGACGCCTACAAGTCGGTCTACGAGTCGATCACCCACGCGGGCATCGCGAATAATTGCAAAGTGAACATCCGCCGAATCGATGCGGAGGACGTCGAGAAGAAGGGCGGGCTGTCACGGTTGAAGGGCCTCGACGGTATTCTCGTACCGGGCGGCTTTGGTGATCGGGGCACCGAGGGGAAAATAGCCGCGGCCCGTTATGCCCGCGAGAACAAGGTCCCGTATTACGGGCTCTGTCTCGGACTGCAGATCGCGGTGATCGAATTTGCACGCAATGTGCTGAAGCTTCAGGGCGCCAACAGCACCGAGTTCGATCCCCGACCGGCGCATCCGGTGATTAACATGATGGAGGAGCAGAAGAAAATCATCGACAAGGGGGCGACGATGCGGCTCGGCAGCTACGAGTGCGCCGTTACGCCGGGCACGCTCGCGTACAAGGCTTATGGCACGGATCGCATCCGCGAGCGTCACCGCCATCGCTACGAGGTGAACAACGCCTACGTGGCGCAATTGCAACGGGGCGGGATGGTCGTGAGCGGCGTGAATCCCCGGCGGAATCTCGTCGAAATCGTCGAGCTGAAAAACCATCCGTGGTTTCTCGGTACGCAAGCGCACCCGGAATTTCAGTCGAAGCCAAACAAGGCGCATCCGCTTTTCGCCGCCTTCATCGGCGCGGCCTTGAAGCACAAGAAACGGGCCGGGAAATCGTGATGGCGGCGGACGGCACGCGACGATGCTTTTCGACCCGACCAGACTCCTGTTGATCGCCGGCCCGTGCTCGCTGGAGAACGAGCACGTCTGCCGCACCGTCGCGGAGGCTCTCGTCGCGCTGCAACGACGCCGCCCTGAGTTGAACGTCGTTTTCAAGGGGTCGTTCGACAAGGCGAATCGCACGTCGCTCGCTGGTGCGCGCGGTACCGGCATCGACCCGGGGCTGGCGCTGCTCGCGATGGTGAAGCGCGACTATGGTTTTCCAGTGCTCACCGATGTGCACGAATCCGCGCAGGTCGCGGCCGTCGCGGCCGCGTGTGACGTCGTGCAGATTCCGGCCTTTCTTTGCCGTCAGACTGATCTCCTGCTGGCGGCCGCGGCGACCGGGCGCGTGGTCAACGTGAAGAAGGGGCAGTTTCTCTCGCCACCGGAGATGCAATTTGTGACCGGCAAACTGCGCGGGGGTGGGGCGCGTGAAATCTGGCAGACCGAGCGGGGCACGACGTTCGGCTATCAGAACCTCGTGGTCGATATGCGCTCGTTCGGGATTATGCGGCAGAATGGGTTTCCCACGGTTTTTGATGCGACACACAGCGTGCAATTGCCGGGGGCGGCAGGCGGCAGGAGCGGCGGACAACGTGAATTCGTCGCTCCACTCGCGCGAGCCGCGCTGGCCGCGGGTGCCGATGGGCTGTTCATCGAAACGCATCCGGATCCGGCGAACGCGATCAGCGACGGCCCCAATATGATTCCTCTCGGGGAACTGCCGCGGTTGATCGATGGATGTCTGCGAGTCTGGTCATCCGTGCGGAGCGAGTAGGGAATTGGGAACGGGGACTTCGCCTTTCTTGACCGCAACGGATCCCATCACACACTTCGCTCTAATCTAAACCACGGATGGATACTTTTTTGATTGATGTGCCAATGCCCTCCATGGGAGCCACGGTGAACGAACTCACCGTCGTCAGCCTGAAAGCCGGAGTGGGTGACCGCGTGGTCAAAGGCCAGAAGCTGGCGGAGTTGGAAAGTGACAAATCGGTGTTCGAATTCGAATCGCCCTGTGATGGCATGATTCACGCGATCGCGGTGAAAGCCGGTGACGTGCAACCCGCCGGTGCGGCTTTTCTCCAAATCGAGACAACGGACACAACGCTGCGCCATCTCGAAACGAAGCGATCCGTTGCCGTCGCGCACAGGTCAGACGCCGCGTCCGCGGCAAGTACCAGCGCAGCGGCCGCAGCGCCGCGCGCCCTGATTTGGACGCCGCGAGCCACGAAAATGGCCCAGGAGTCCGGGCTCGATCCGGCGCAAGTTACCGACATCGAAGGGACCGGGCCGGGCGGCCGGGTATCGGGGGACGACGTAAGCCGTTATCTGGCGGCACGGAAATCATGATGGACGCCCGGCCTGTGCCCGCTATTGCTGCTCACGTTGAGTACTTCGGCAGATACCGTTTGCATTGCTGGCGTCGGCTACGCGGTCCCCGCGAATATCCGCGCCAACAGTGAAATTCTCAAAGCCTTCCCCCATCGGACGGAAGACGAGATCGTCCGGCTCACAGGAATCAAGGAGCGGCGTCATGCGACGCAGGATGAGTCGGCCACCGATCTGGCGGCCGTGGCCGTCCAGCACGCGCTGGCCCACGCCCACATGCACATCAACCAGATCGACGGCATCATCATGGCGACGATTATCCCGGACCAGCCGGTGCCATCGATGGCGAGCGCGCTGGCGCGGGAATTGGGCATTCCGCACGCGCTGGCCTTTGATCTGAATGCCGCCTGTTCGGGCTGGCTGTACGGACTCGAGGTGGGCCGGGCGCTGCTCCGCAGTGGGACGGCGAAAAATCTGATTGTGGTCACCGCGGAATTGCTTTCCCGGATCACCAACCCGGAATGCAACGATACGGCGTTCCTCTTTGGAGATGGCGCCGGGGCGGCGATTCTGACGAGCGGTTCCGGCGGTCACCGGCTGCATCGGATGGGACTGTCGGGTGATGCCGATCAATTTGATGCGATTCAGCGACCTGGCGGCGGAGCCAGGATGCCGTGGCCTGAGACTGAAAACGGCGGCGATCGCCACAGTTTTTATCTGCAGATGAACGGCACGGTCGTGTTCAAGCACGCGGTGATTGGGTTTGAAAACCAGATCGAGCAGACGCTGGTGCGCGAAAATTTGAAGCCGGACGATATCGCCTGGGTCGTGCCGCACCAAGCCAACGAGCGAATCCTGAAATCCGTGAGCAAGCGGGTGGGGATTCCCTACGACAAGTTCGTCGTGACGATTTCGAAGTACGGCAACACGAGTGCGGCGAGCGTTTCGATGGCGCTGGGCTGGGCGGCGGAAGAGGGCATTTTCGCAGACGGCGACCGGATCATTTTTTGCAGTGTCGGCGCCGGGCTGACTTTTGCGGGCGGTTTGCTCGTTTGGTGACGGCGACGACTCGTTCTGGGCGGAGATAGTTCGTGGCTGTGGGCGGCCACAGCCGGTGTGAAAACTCGGCGTCCTGGAGATTTGCAAGAAGACGGATGTGGACACAGCTGATCATTCACCTGCTCAAGTATGCGCCGTACTTGCACGTGGTGATGTGAGGACGAGCGCCTGAGTACGTCGGAGGGGCGACTTTCCAGTCGCCCAAAACCGGTCGATGGCATGCACGTCGGCGGCTGGAAAGCCGCCGTTCCGGGCGGAATTTGCCGATGCGTTATTCGCGCCATTTCGCCGTAAAGAGTGGCCACAAGATCAGGTTGGCTGTTCTCGGGGGGATGTGGTGTCCCGCGCCCTGCGGCTCAGCGATTCTGCAATTCGTAACTCAGAACGCTAAGGGCGTAGGTGGCCGCGGTCTCGCAGCGCAGCACGAGCGGCCCGAGGCTGATCGGCTCGAAGCCGGCGCTTTGCGACTGGCTCATTTCGGCCGGCGTGAAATCACCTTCGGGTCCGATGAGCCAGAGAACTTTCCGCGGCGGACGTTGATGGGCCGCCTGGAAGGCGGCGAGGACGGCTTTAAGCGATTTTGCCCCCGGGTGCAGGCTCGCGATCAGTTTGAGGTCGAAGCCGCGCGCATTCTCGATGAACGCGGCGGCCGTTTGCACGGGCAGCACCTCCGGGACGAAAGGGTTGCCGCATTGTTTCGCCGCTTCGAGTGCCGCCGTCTGCCATTTCTCGATTTTGCGGTCAGAGCGATCGCCGTCGAGATGGACCTGGGTTCGTTCGCTTTCGATCGGAACGATGCGCACAGCGCCGATCTCGGTGGCTTTGCGCACGATGGCGTCCATGAACTGACCCTTCGGCAAGGCCTGCCCCAGCGTAATTTCGTAGGGCAGGGGCTTCATCTTCTGCTTGAACCGGACCTTGAGCGTGGCGGCGTTTTTTCGGTCGGCGACGAGTTCGCAGATCCATTCCGCGCCGCGTCCGTCGAAGGCGACGACCGTATCGCCGAGATGGGCGCGGTTCACCGCGACGAGGTGGTGCGATTCGACCGGTGAGAGGAGGATCTCGGCTGGTTCAGCCGTGGCAGGAGCGCAAAATGCGCGGAAGTCGGGCATAAGTTTTCGGCCGAGCGAAAACGTAACCGGGGATTTCGCGAAGCGAAAATCACAAACAGTAAGGGCGCCGGGTTTGCGACCCGGCGCCCTTGCCGACTTGAACCTGCAAACTATGAACTATCTAAAAAGAACGCTGACCTACGAGGAGAAAGACGCGTGCGGGTAGGTGGCGTTCAAAAAACGGGGCGGCGCAAAAATTCCGGGTGGACACCGTGGAGGTTGAAAGTAGGGTGGCCGGCCTGCGCGGCCCGGGTGGCGGAATTGGCAGACGCAGTAGACTCAAAATCTACCGCCGAAAGGCTTGTGGGTTCGACCCCCACCCCGGGCACCAGCCTTCGCTCTGTCGCTACGCGCCAGAGCTACGGCTGGCAGGCCAGCCCACGGCGGGCGGACCGGTTAGAAGCCGGACGCGA
>JBBRCR010000176.1:0-14811 GCA_038204695.1 Opitutales bacterium
TGGGCGAAATCGCCCTGCTCGATCAGGGCAACGCGATAACCGCGCGACGCCGCGTCGACGGCGGCACCGAGCCCGCTGGCGCCGCCGCCAACAATGAGGATATCGAAAACTTCCGCATCTGCGCGGAGCCGGTCGAGGGACAAGTCACGTTTCATGGTGAGAAGGCGATGGAGCGGTGCGCCCGAAACGGCGCCGCGGGTTAGAAGCGTTTCGAGACTTCCAGCGAGAACTGCCGGCCGCGGACGTTGAACGTGCCCGACTGGTAGCCATACTGCTCGTCGACCACGTGCGGATCCGTATCGAAGACGTTGTTAATCGCGCCGCGCACCGTCACGCCCCGCAGCCATGGGCTGGCGTTGCGATCGAAACGGTACGATACCCACGCGTTGTGGTTGATCGAGGGATCCACCTTAAGCAGATAACGCGTGATGCCATTGTCGTTGAACACGCGAATGTAATCGGGGGCGCCCAACGCGCGATAGATCGCTTCGGTCGTCGCGGCAGAGGTATCGACGAACGTGCCGAAGTAGCTCGTGAACCAGCCGGCTGACAACGGGCCCTGCCGCCAGGAGACGGACGCATTGGCACGCCATTTCGTGCGGCCGTTGCGCCCGAGTTCGTCGAGAATCGGCGAATTTTCATCCTGCTGGGATTCGCGGCGCACGTAATGAGTCGCCTCGCTGCTGAGCGTGAACGAGCCGAAGCGCGTCTTCGGGGTCCTATATTGCACGCCGAATTCGTAGCCCTCGATGTCGCGACCGCTGAGATTCAGGTAATCGTCGATCACGCTTTCAACTTCGCCCACGGGCGCCCGGCGGCTGTTGTTGCTTGTTTGCGGCGCATTGTAGGCATCGAACAATGCGCGATCCTCGGCGGTCACGGGCTTGCGCTTGATCTTGCTCGATCCCTTGTAGTTCGCAGTGCCGGAGCCGAGATCGATCTGGCTGATCGGCGTGCCCTTCGCGAGCTCGGCCTGCGTCGCCAAATCGAGCACGAGTTCGTCGCGGTCGATGGCGTTCGCCGCACCGATGTTTTCGATGACCTTGTTCTGATTGAGGTGGAAGTAGTCAAATGAGACCGAGAGGCCGCGGACCTTCGGCACCTCGAGGACGAAGCCGGCGACCCAGGTCTTGGCCTCTTCGGGCTGTAGATTCTGATTACCCTGCCGGAAAACCGTGCGCTGTGCCGTCCCGTCCGACGGAAGCGCGGTCACCTCGAATCGGTAAGCATCGTCGGCGCTGATCTGGCGGCGCAGCGGCGTGATGTTGGTCTGCACCAGATTCGGCGCGCGGAAGGACTCGGCCACGGAACCGCGCAGCTTCAACCATTGCGCCGGCTTCCAGACAAGGCTCGCCTTCGGCTTCGTCGTGTCGCCGAAGATCGAGAAATGCTCATAACGGGCCGCGAGCGTCAGCTCGAGTGACTCCACGAGCGGCATCCGATTCTCACGGTTCACGAAGGGCAGCGCCGTCTCGACGAACGCCGCGTAGATCGTCTGGTGCGCGTCGATCGGCACATTGGAGCTGAGGGCGAGAAAGTCGTTGTCACCCTCGCGCAAGTACGGAAATTCCGCGCCGGAACCGGGCGGGTTCAGGCCGACGTAGCTTGCCCGCTTGTCGGAGAAAGTCTCGTAGCGAACCTCGGCGCCGCTCGCGATGCCGATGTCCCCACCATTGAAAAGCCGCCAGGCCCGGCCATTAACTTTCGCGTCCCACATGAACAAATTCGTTCGGCCCATCCGATCTTCGTCATCGTAGAGGGCGTTCACGACTGCTTCCGGATTGGTGAACAACTGATCGGTGACGATCTGGTTGTTGACGATCTTGAACGTGACCGGAAATGGATTGAACGCGGTGGAGTCCGTGCGGTTCAGGGCCTGACGCAGCCGCGACTCACGCACCTGGAAATGTTCGTATTCGTGGGTCTGCGCGCCGGAAGCGACCAGGCCAGACTCCCACTGCCACGTCTCGCTGAGCTTGCCGCGCAACCCGCCGAGCACGCGCCAGGCGTAGCTGTCCACCTCGGTCTCGCGCGGCTTGAAACCGCGCGGGGTGTCCGCGTTCTGTCCGGGAGCGACGCCGGTCCAGACGGAGACATCCGCCGGGGCGCCCGTGAGCCGGGGCGTGCCGTCGGCATTGGGCGCGCCGGTTGGGTGGTAGAAACGCACGCCGAACGGATTCCACGGATTCGATGCGGGGACATAAATGCCCTGGTCATCCGTGTTCTTGAAGTTCACCGGTTCGCGGCCCGTGCGGCTGTAGGCGCGATAAAAAAGCAGGTCGCCGAAGAATTCGATCCGCTCGTTGATGGGCCGGTCAATGAACGTCGCGAACTGCACGCGGTCCGTCGCCGGGAGCAGCATCTTCCACTTGTTCCAGTTGGAGCGGGTGGCGTTCTCCGGACTGTCGATGTTGTTCGAGGGCACGGTCTGCTTGAAGCTGATCGAACCATCCGGCGCCGGCCAGAGGTAGAACATGCCGACATTGGTGCCGGTGCTCGCCATCGTGGCCACGCCCGGAGGCGGCGTCGTGGTAGTATTGATACCAACATTGTTCGTCGGCCGCGCGCCGACAAACCTCAGGTAGTCGGATTGAATCTGCCCGCGCTGCCACTGGCCCCACTGATTCACGTTGTTGCGGTTGTCGAAGTCGTTGTCGCGGGCGAACACCGCGCCGGTCGCAGGATCGGTCAGGGGGAGCCCGTTCCACGGCGCGGGCAGTCCGCGGGTGCGGTGGTCCGCGTTCTTGGCCCAGGCGCGATCATGCGCGGCCAGCGCGTCGCGATGAAAATAGTCCAGCGACACGGAAAGGTGCATTTTCCCCTTCTGCATGCCCTCGAAGATCGTGGCGTTGAACTCGTTTGCGCCGCCGTGCTGCGTCACCGACCCCTTCAGCGTGACTCCGCGACCCACGTACGTGCGCGACACGAGATTGTTGATGACGCCCGCGGCCGCGTCGGCCCCGTAAATCGCGGAAGCACCATCGCGCAGAATTTCGATCCGGTCGACCATCGCGCGGGGGATGGTGTTGATATTGACCGCGAGTGAGGGAACGCCGTTTTCCGCCATCGAAACCGGGTGCGGCGCCATCCGGCGGCCGTTGAGCAGCGTGAGCGTACTGCCGGAACCAATACCGCGGAGATCGACCGAGGCGACGTCGCCGCGGGCGAGTTGCGGGCCGTTGTTGATTTCCGTGATGGCCGAGGGCTCGGCGGCGCCGAGCGTCTCCATCAACTCCGCCATGGTCGAGGCGCCGCGTGCGTCGAGCTCGGCCTTGTCGATGACGGTGACCGGCAGGGCCGTCTCGGCGTCGACGCGCCGGATGTTGGATCCAGTGACCGTGAACACATCGAGACGGATCGGTTCCTCCTCGCTGGATCCGGGAGTGGACGCGGCGGGTGGGACGGTCTGCGCCAGAGCGCTGGCCGCGAAAGCCAACCCCACTAGCAGGGAAGCAGAATATTTGGTACGCATGGTTTGGGTGGTTCGGTTACGGCTGCGCCTGGATGCACAATTCGTCGAGTAAAAAGTTTATGCGCATATTTATGCTCGCAGTTTTTAACGCAAGGGGACAAGGCTTCCGCTGTCGCACGTGCGAAAAAGTCCGACGCCCATCGCTCCCGCGCCCGCCCGCCGATGCCAAAAATCGAACCCTACTCCGACGAGCTCCTCCGCATGGCGGCCACGCTCTATTACGTGGACGGCCTCGGCCAGGCAGAGGTCGCCAACCTCGTCCGCGTTTCCCAAACGAAGATTTCGCGCCTGCTCGCCGTCGCCCTCGAACGGGGAATCGTCCGGATTTCCGTCGATGAATACAACCCGCGCAACGAGCAGCTCGAGCACGACCTGTGCAGCCGTTTCGGCCTGCGCTCGGCGGCGGTGATTCGGACCGCGGCGAACGCCACCGGCGAAGCCGCGCGACAGACCGTCGGCCACTTCGGCGCGCCGGTCGTGGCCTCGCTGCTCCCCAACACGGGCGTGCTCGCGCTGGGCGGCGGACGCAGCGTCTCGGAGGTTGTCCAGCGGCTCCGCCGGGGAAAAGTGCGCCGGCTGACTGTCGTCCAGGCCATGGGCAGCATCGATTCGAACATCTCACCGGTCGACGCGCTCGAGCTCGGCCGGGCGATCGTCAAGCTCTGGGGCGGTGAATTCCTCACCATGAGCACACCGGCCTTTGTGACCGACAAGAAGACCCGCGACTCCTTTCTCGCCTCGGCGCAGATCCGTTTCGTCTGGCAGCGACTGAAGGAGGCGGACGCAGCCCTTGTGGGGGTCGGTGCGTTGCCCCAATCCGTGTACATCGAACGCGCGGTCCTGAGTTCGAGTGACATCGGCGATTTGAAGAGCCGCGGCGCGGTGGGCGAAATCTGCGGCCGGTTTTTCGATGAGGACGGCGAGGAGTGCCACTCACGTTGGAAAGATCGCGTGATGAGCGTTGATCTGGAGAGTCTGCGGCGGATTCCGCAGGTGATCGGCGTGGCAGCGGGCCGCGACCGCGCAGCCTCGGTCATCGCGGCGATGCGCGGCGGCTTGTTGAAGTCACTCCTGATTGACGAGAGCGGTGCGGAGGCGCTGCTGGCGGAGGGGAAAAAGTAGCGGACGACAGATGGCGGACGGATGACGGATGACGGACGGCGGAGGACGGACATGTCGGGCTCAGGGTGGCAAACAACGGCTGCATGCTTCCTCTGCGCGCTCCTGTAAATTCATCCGAATTCATCCGTCCTGCCCGCCTTGGATGCTTGCCCGACCCCGTCCGGCCCCTCAGCGTCCACGCCAAATTCATGGCATTTCCAACTCCTCCTGCGATCCTCGCGGCTCGTGACTTGCGCCTCCCGGAGCTCGAAAAAAATCCCACGGACGCCCTGCTGCGCATCTACGCGTGGATGCAGCTGACGCGTTACGCGGACAACCGGATCCTGGAACTCTTCCGACAGGGCCTGATTCGCGGCACCGTGACCGGTGGACAGGGCAACGAGGGACTCATCGTTCCTCTCGCGCTGCTGGCCGACAAATCGCTCGACGTCGCCTCGTTCACCCATCGCGATCTCGGCGGGCATCTCATCTGGGGCGGCCATCTCTGCGAGCATCTCAACCAGTATTTCGCCAACGCGCACAGCCCCACCAAGGCTCGCGAAGGCAACATTCATCACGGCGATCCCGCGAATCGATCCATCCCGATGATCAGCCACCTGGGCGCGATGCTTTCGGTCGTGGCGGGAAGCGCCGACTCCCAACGGCGGCTCGGCCGGCCCGCGATCGGTTTCGCGTTTTTCGGCGATGGCTGCTCCAGCACGGGTGACGTTCACGAGACGCTCAACCTCGCCTCGCTGCTGTCGCTGCCCGTGGTTTTCGTGATCGAGAACAACGGCTACGCCTACTCCACGCCGACTTCGGAGCAGTACGCCGAAGGCACCGAACTCTGGCGGCGGGCCACGGCCTATGGAATCGAGGCACTGCGGTTGGACTGCAGCGACACCGAGCACGTCACGCGGACGTTATCCGAGGTGATGGCGACAGTCCGCCGCACCTCGCGTCCCATGCTGGTCGAGGCGCAAACGCTGCGGCTGCGCGGCCATGCGGCTTACGACACCTGCGACTATCTGCATCCGGGTGAGACGGATGGTTTTGTCGCCCGCGATCCCCTGCCCCGATTTCGCACGCGCATGATCGATCTCGTCGGGAAAAAAATCATCGAGAGCCTCGATGAGGAATTCGCCACGTTTGTCGAAGCCTGCATCAAGGAGGCGATCGCCGTGGCGCGACCGACAAGCGCCGGCATGGTGGCGGATGTTTATGCGCCCAGTGCGCCGATCGACTGGAAACCGGAGCCGGCCGGGCCGGCGCAGCTGAATCTGGCGCAGGCGGTGAACCTCGGGCTGCGGAAGATCCTGAGCGAACGGCCCGAGTCGCTGATTCTCGGCCAGGACATCGCCACGTACGGCGGTGCGTTCAAGGTGACCGAAGGCTTGTTGAAGGATTTCGGTCGCAAACGCGTGCTCAACACGCCTCTCGCCGAAAGCGCGTGCACGGGTTACGCCATCGGGCTCGCGCTGGGCGGCCACCGGCCCATCGAGGAATTTCAGTTCGCGGATTTCGCGACCGAAGCCACCACGCAAATCACGCTCAACGCCGGCACGATGCATTTTCGTTCGGGCGCCGCGTGCCCGCTCGTCTTCCGCCTGCCCTGCGGTGGAGGACTGACCTTCGGCTCGTTTCACTCGCAGGAACTGGAGTCGTTCTTTCTGTCCATCCCCGGTCTCAAAGGCATTTATCCGAGCACCCCGCAGGATGCATTCAACGCGATCCTCGCCGCGTACGAGGACAACAACCCCGTGCTGCTCTTCGAACACAAGGCGCTCTACCGGCGCGGACGCTCGAGCGTGGTGTGGGATCCCAACTACCGCGAGGTCTGGCAGCCGCATCAGCTCCGCCAGGGCGACTTCGCCACCTTCGTCACCTACGGCGAAATGGTCCACCTGGCCGAGGAGGCGTGTGCGTACTTTGCCGGCGAATACGAAATCACGTTCGACCTGTTCGACCTGCGCGCACTCGCGCCGCTGCGGCTGGAGGCGATTCAGGCTTCGCTCGCGCGCACCGGCCGGCTGATCATCCTGCACGAAGGCCGGCGCACGCATGGTTTCGGCGCGGAGCTGGTGGCGCGGCTCACCGAGGAGAATTTTGCCAGCTTGAAAGCAGCCCCGCTGCGGATTGCGGCCCTCGACACGCCGGTGCCGTTTGCGCCCGAGCTCGAACACGAGTACCGGCCGACGAAGGAAAAGATCATCGATCGGCTCACCGCCTGGATGGGCTGAGCCAGCGGCGAAGCCAGCAATTGCGGATTGCGGATTGCCAATTTCGGATTGGAGATCGCGCGACCCATGCCGCGCCCGCGTTCGCCCAATTCCGCCCTTCGCCAGCCGCGGTCCGCAATCAATCCGGCGCGCTGGGCGAAGATTCGTCTGTTTGCCATGGATGTGGACGGCGTGCTGACGGACGGCACGGTGTTGATCTCCTCCGATGGCACGGAGGCGAAGGCGTTCTCCATTCTCGATGGCATGGGGCTCAAACAGCTCCAGCGCGCGGAGATTGCCGTCGCGTGGATTAGCGGCCGGCCATCGACGGCGACCACCCGGCGCGCGGAGGAACTGGCCATTCCTCATCTCGTGCAGGGCCGCATCGATAAACTCGTCGCCCTGCAGGAACTCGCGACCCGGCTCGCGCTGTCGCCGGAGCAGTGTGCCTACATGGGTGACGACACGATCGATGCGCCTGCGATGGCGTGGGCCGGAATCGGGATCGCCCCGCCGGATGCGATCACAGCGGCACTCGCGGCCGCCAGCTACGTGACAGTGCGTCCCGCCGGCCGGGGCGCCGTGCGCGAAGTCTGCGAACACCTTCTTTCCGCCCGAATGCCCGCGGGGCGGAGCAAGCCCGCGCGACGCGGGTCTGACTCGCGATGACACGCGTGCGCTCTTTCGCCGCTGCGAGCCTGCTCGGATGGGCGCTGCTGCTCGGCAGTTGCGGCGATTCAGCGCCGGCCGCACCCCGCACTTCGGCGCGCGACTCGCCCGAGGTGAATGATCGAACGGCGGCGGCTGCGCCCGACCCCACCGAAACGGTGACCGCACCGGCGCTGAACTGGGTCCTCCCCATTTTCACGGATCGCGAGGGGTATCGTTCCATGACGCTGCGGGGCTCGGCGGTGCGCCCGAGCGGCAACGGCAGCATCGCGGTGGTTGATCTCAACATCACGATTTTCTCCGGCGAAGCGGCGCCGAAGGTGGACAGCATTTTGCTGAGTCCGGCGGCGACTTTCTTTCCGAAGGAAAGTCGCGCGAGTGGCGAAAAGGCCATCCGGTTCATCCAGGACACGATCGAGGTGACCGGTGCCGACTGGACTTACGATCATGCAGCCAAAAAAGTTTCGATTAACCGCGACGTGCGCGTCACGTTCGGCGCCCAACTCAACGATATTTTGAAATGATGCTGCTCCGTGTGCTTTCGTGTCTGGCGCTGAACCTGACGCTTTCCAGTGGGTTTGGCGCCACGGCCCCACCGCCGCCGGCGCCGACTTCGACCGCTCCGGCGTCAACCGCGCCGGTGATTCCCACGGTGATCGAGAGTGGCCGCGCCGAGATGGTCAGCACGGACAAGGAGAGCACGTTCACCTTCCGCGATCGCGTCTCCGTGGTCGGAACCAATTTGAATATCAACTGCGATGAACTCGTGGTCGTGGCGCGGCGGAGTGGCGATGTGGCGGCGACGCTGGGGAAACAGGAAAATTTCAAATCGCTCGTGGCGACGGGCAACGTGCGGATCGTCCAGGGCGATCGCGAGGCGCTGTGCGGCCGTGCCGAGGTGTTTCCGGGCGAAGACAAGGTCGTGTTAACCGAAAAGCCGCGCGTACGGATGGTCGATGGCAGCTACGAGGCGAGCGGCCCCCGGATGATTCTCGAGCGGGGCGAGCGGAGGGCCGTGATTGAAGGTTCGCCCGAACAACGGCCCAAGATCACGCTGCCCCCCTTGCGCGATCTTGGTTACGACAAAGACCCGAAGAAGAAAACGCCCGCTGGCCCGCCGAAATCCGACGGAACGCCCTCGAAACCCGACGCGGAAAAATGAGTGCGCCCGCTGCGCCGGCCGCCGAGATCAGAACCGAAGGGCTCATCAAGACGTTTGGTGCCCGCACGGTCGTCAATGGCGTCAGTCTCAGCTTTCGCGCGGGTGAAGTGGTCGGCCTCCTCGGGCCGAACGGCGCCGGCAAGACCACCACGTTCTATATGGTCGTGGGGCTCATCCCGGCCACGGCCGGCTGCGTGCGGCTCGATGGCGACGACATCACGCGGCTCCGGATGCACGAGCGGGCCCGGCGTGGCATCGGCTACCTGCCGCAGGAGCCCTCGGTGTTTCGCAAGCTCACGGTCGAGCAGAATATTCTCGCGATCTGTGAGGCGGCCGGCGTGCCGCGCCGTGAACGCGCCGCGCGTGTCCATGGGCATCTCGAGGAATTGCACCTGGGGCACGTGGCCAGGCAAAAGGCGTTTACGCTCTCCGGCGGCGAGCGCCGGCGGTTGGAAATTGCCCGGGCGCTCGTCACCCGCCCGAAGTTTTTGCTGATGGATGAACCCTTCGCCGCCATCGATCCCATCTCGGTCGCCGAGGTGCAAAAGATGATTCTCCAACTCAAGGCGCGCGGTATTGGTGTCGTGGTTACCGACCACAACGTCCGCGAAACGCTCCGCATCGTCGATCGGGCCTATCTCATTCACCAGGGCAAGGTGCTCACCGAAGGTACGGGCGACTTCCTCATCCGCGACGAACAGGCGCGCAAGTTCTACCTCGGCGAAGGGTTCAATATGTAACGGTCGAAGTAGCGGGTAGTGAGCAGCGGGTTGTGAATAGTGAGTAGGCTGTCATCAGGACCTTCGGTACTGTCAGGACATCGTAGGCGGCACCTCTCCCTCCCAACCTGCTCCGCTTCATTTCAACTTTCTTCTCCACTCTCTACTCGCTACCCGCTACTTCCGTCCTACTTCCGTCCCATGCAAAAGGCCATTCACGGCATCACCGTTGCGCATTTCTTCGAGACCTATCGCGGCAAATTGAAGATGGAACTCGTGGTCGGCGAACGCGGACTGCACCGGCTGATTCATGAAGGTACGATCAACCGGCCGGCCCTCGCCCTCACCGGCTTTTTCAAGTATTTCGCGAACAAACGCGTCCAGGTCCTCGGCGCCGCCGAAATGACCTACCTGAAGACGCTCTCGCAAGAACGGCAGATGGAGATTCTGCAGGAGATGGTGAAGCGCGGAATCCCGTGCATCGTCCTCACGCGCAACTACCATCCCACGCGCCCGATGCTCACCGTGGCCGAGCAGATGAACCTGCCCATCATCCGGACATCGCTCATCACGATGAACTGGATCAACCTGGCGACGCTCGCGGTGGACAACGAGTTTGCGCCGGCCAGCACCGAGCACGCCACCACGCTCGACGTGAAGGGCGTGGGCGTGATGTTGCGCGGTGACTCCGGCGTCGGCAAAAGCGAATGCGCCCTCGCGCTGATCGAACGCGGTCACTCGCTGGTGGCCGACGATTTGACCGTCGTGAAGCTGCTCGATGAGCGGGAACTCATGGCCTCGAGCCGGCCCTTGAATCGTGGATACATGGAGTGCCGCGGCATCGGCATCATCAATGTCGGCGAAATGTTCGGCGTGAAGTGCGTCCGTCTCGAAAAACGGATCGACATGGTGGTGTCACTCAAGGAGTGGACCCCCGAAGTGGTCGAGGAGCGCACCGGGTTGGAGGAAAATTTCTACGAGATGCTCGGGATGAAGCTGCCCCACATTGAACTGTATGTACGCCCCGGCCGGGACATCGCGCGACTGGTGGAGGTGGCGGCGATGACCCAGGCATTGAAGAAGATGGGGCACGATCCGGCGCGCGATTTCAACGACCGGCTGATTCGGTTCATGACCGAACAATCGGCGCAACCTGCCCCGACCAAGATCAAGCCGATCGATCGCGAAGAGCGTCCGCCCACGTCGGTCTAGCCCTGCGCTTGCCCCACAAATTCGCTACCGCGTATGGCGTCACGCCAAGGGCGCGGTTGACGGGAAGGGCGACTTTCCAGTCGCCCGAGACCGGTCGACCGAACGTACTTCGGCGGCTGGAAGCCGCAGAGGCGCCAGACTTTGACCGGCGTCCCACTCGCTGGCGCGGTCTCGCCGCCACCCGGGCGAAGCGACATCTGGCCCCCGCAGCCACGCTCGAGCCAACGTTTGGATTTCAGAGTGGCGCCCCACCACTTCGACACTACGGTCGCGCGCATGTCTTCCGCCACCCGCGCCGACGGCCGCAAACCCGACCAGCTTCGCGCCGTCACGTTCGAGCCCAATGTTGCACCTTATGCCACCGGTTCCGTCCTGGTGTCCTTCGGTCTCACCCGCGTCATTTGCGCGGCCACGATTGAGCCCAAGGTGCCGGCCTGGATGAAGCAGCAGCGCGTGCCCGGCGGCTGGCTCACCGCCGAGTATTCCATGCTCCCCTACTCCACGCTCGAGCGGAAACAGCGGGACAGCTCCCGGGGCAAGGTCGATGGCCGCACGATCGAGATTCAGCGGCTGATTGGTCGCTCGCTCCGCGCGGTGATCGATCTGCAGAAGCTCGGCGAAAACACGCTGTGGATCGATTGCGACGTGCTGCAGGCCGACGGCGGCACCCGTACCGCCTCGATTACCGGAGCCTACGTGGCGACCCGGCTCGCCGTGCAGAAGCTCCTCGACGGGCGCAAGCTGCCCGACAACCCGTTGACCGACTCCGTGGCCGCGGTGAGCGTGGGCCTTTTCGAGGGCCGCGAGTTGCTGGACCTGGCGTATGTGGAAGACAAGGACGCCGAGGTGGATTTCAACATCGTGACCACCGGTCGCGGCCAGTTCGTGGAGGTCCAGGGCGCGGGAGAAGAGGCGACGTTTTCCCAACAGCAATTGGACAGCCTGCTCACCCTGGCGCAAAAAGGGCTGAAGGAGCTGGGTGCGCTGCAGGCTGCTTTCCTCGCGAAGCAGCTTCTGAAATAGCCGCCATCTCCGCACCCAAGCGGCGTTCGCGATTTCGCCCGCCGCGCCGCAGCATCGGCCGCATGAGCAGCGCAGCATTTGAAGGCACGTGGCAGATGATCCGGGCGGAGCTCGCCGGCGAGGCAGCGCCCGAACTCGTGGTTCGAAACACCGAAGTCACCCTGGTAAACGGCGCGTACGAAGTGCGCTTTCAAGGTCAGGTGGTCGACCGCGGCTCGTACAAGGTGAGTTCCCGGCTCGAAATCGCCACGGTCGTGTTACACGGTGCCGACGGTCCAAACGCCGGCCGCACGATTCCCTGCCTGTTTCAACTGAGGGGTGAACGGCTGCGCGTGTGTTACGGGCTGGACGGCATCGCGCCCGCCGAGATGACAACCCGAGCCGGTCAGGACCGCTATCTGGCGACGTATCGACGAAAGTCTTGAGCTGGATCCTCCCCGAATCCTGACTGTTGCTCCGTGGCTGCGAGCGCCAGCGAGTGGATGTTGCAGGCTCCACGCGCGAATGTCACTTCATCCACTCGCTGGCGCTCGCCGCCACTATTTGACCATCCGCTCCGCCACCGTCCTGCTCCCGGCATGCACCTCTCCGCGATTTTCATCCATCCCGTGAAATCACTTCGTGGATACGCCGCGCCGACCGCGGAGGTGGACGACTTGGGAATCGTGGGCGATCGCCGGTTCATGCTGGTCGACGCCGACGGCCGGTTTCTCACCCAGCGAACGCTGCCCCGGATGGCGCTGATCGCCACCCGTCTCTCCACCGAAACGCTGACCCTCTCGTCCGCGGATGCCGTTCAAATCGACGTGCCGCGTTTCCCCGATCCGGCGGCTCCGCTCCGCAGCGTCTCCGTTTGGAAAAGCGAAGGCCTGCTGGCCGAAGATAGCGGTGATGCACCCGCAGCATGGCTGAGCAAATTTCTTGGCGTCGATTGTCGCCTCGTCCGGATCGGCGAAAAATTCCGGCGCCCCGTCCTCGAGCCCGATGTCGCCGGTCCCGGCGATGTGTTCACATTTGCGGATGGCTTTCCTTTTCTTTGCATCGGCGAAGCGTCACTGACCGACTTGAATGATCGCCTCGCCAGCCGCGGCGAGGAACCGATGCCGATGGATCGGTTCCGTCCCAACCTCGTGATTGCCGGCGGCGATCCATTGGCCGAGGACAACTGGCCGCGATTCCGCATCGGCGAAATCGCCTTCCGGGCCGGCGGACCCTGCGGCCGCTGTGTGGTGACGACGACGGACCAGCAGACGGCCGAGCGCGGCATAGAGCCTCTGCGCACGCTGGCCAGTTATCGGCGTGATCCCGTTAATCCAACCGTGGTGAACTTCGGCCAGAACCTCATTCACGAAACGAAGCGCGGCACCCTGCGCGTCGGCGACGCGGTGGCAATCGGGTAGCCCGAATTTTTCACACCGCGGCAGCGCCGCAACCAAAGGTTTGTGGATGAGACCCAGAGGCCACCGAGGGGGGATGAAGACATGGGAGATGATGAAGACGTGGGAGACGGGGAAGACGGGGGAGAGAATAAGACGCGGAAGATTCCGACGTCTTCCGAGTCTCGCGTTCTTCCATGTCTCGCGTTCTTCATCGGGTGCGCTCTGTGACCAAAGGAATGGCTGCGAGCGCCAGCGAGTGGATGAGGAACGAATTGCAGACTCGAATCCACGCGCTGGCGCTCGCAGCCACGGAGTCGTGACTCCGTTTCAGACCGCGAGCTCTCGAGCAGCCCGCCCTGGCATCCTGGTCCGCCCGCTCAGCCCTTCTTCACGTCGTACGCCAGCAATACGTCCTGGTCTCGCAAATACAGCCGCCCATTCGCGACGACCGGGTGTGGCCAGCTGTTTTTCTGGCTGCGGTCCGGCTGCTCGAAACGTCCCTTCTCATCCCAACCGGGCTTCGCCGCATCGAGCAGGACGACGGTGCCGCCGCCGCTTTCAAACCGCAGGTAAAGCATGCCATCGGCCGCGACGATCGAGCCCTTGCCGAGTTTCTTCGCCTCGGCTTTGTACGCGACCTCACCCGTCTTCATATTCTGCCAGGTCCAGCCGTCACCATCCGAGAAGCCCACGACGTTCTCACCCACCTTCACCACACCACCGTGGTGATTCTTCATTTCCTTGCCCACGTAAACCTGCTCGGCCGTGAACTTGCCCGCGGCGCCATCAATGCGGAAAATATTGCAGCCAATCCCGTATCCTGACGTCACGTACACAAAATTGCCGTCAATCACCGGCGTGGGGATCACCGCGGTTCGGCCCTTCCGCGGCGCTTTCCACAACACCTTGCCCTTTGCCGGATCGACGCCGGCCACGCTCTCGCCGGTGAGTTGAACATACTGGCGAACGCCACCGATGGTCGCGACGACAACCGACGAGTACGCCGCATCGTCGGTCCAGTCTTTACTCCGCCAAACCACCGCTCCCGTCTTTTTGTTCAGCGCAGCCATCGTGCCGGCCCGGCCACCCGGACAAACGATGAGATTATCGCCATCGACGAGCGGCGACTCCGAATAGCCCCAGCCCGACATCATCTTGCCCTTGAGGTCGCTCGCCAGATTCACCCGCCACACTTCCTTGCCGGTCGCGCCTTCGAGGCAAACGAGATCGCCCCACTGGCCGGTGGCGTAAATCAAATTTCCGTCCACCGTCGGCGTGCAACGGGTTCCTGGATACTTGTTCCTGTCCTCCCCACCGGTGCGACCGACCTTGCTCGACCAAAGCAGCCGGCCGGTCTTTTCGTCGAGTGCGTGCACGTAACTCGTGTCCGCGCCATCACCCATGGTGTAGATCCGCCCGGCCGCGACCGACACGCCACTATAACCGCCGCCCAGCCCGGTCGTTTTCCACCCTAACTTCGGTCCACCCGCCGGCCATTGTTTCAACAATCCCGTCTCGGTGGAGATTCCGTCGCGTTGCGGGCCACGCCATTGCGGCCAGTCGGACGCGTACGCGGTGACCCCGAATCCCACGGCGAACAGGCTGATCAAGGTGTGGTGATAACGACGGCGAAGGGAGGATGGACGGATAATCATGGTAGCAAAGAGAGGCAACATTGCCCCAGTTCCAGTCGAATGAGAGCCAATCGAGCGGGCAACTTGAATCGCGAGCAGCGAGTTGGCGGCGGGCTTCTGCAGCCGCAAGCATCCGCAATTTTGCCGGTGGTAGCGCCGTGTCTCCGACCGGCGTTTTTCATTTTTAGACTCCTTGACGCTTGAAACTCATTAGTACGGAT
>JBBRCR010000177.1:0-14810 GCA_038204695.1 Opitutales bacterium
TCGAGCCGGTTGCCATAGATGACGGCGGTGAAAATCGAGACGAGCAGGGCCATGAAGATACCCGAACCGGCATCGATCAGAATGGCCACGATGAGCGGCGCGAACGCGGTCGGGGCGACATACGGCAAAGTCGACGCCCACGATCCGTCCGACATGAATATCTCGGCGCCACCCAGCGAGTAGTTCGCCCGCACCAGCGCCAGGTTGGCGATCACCACGAGGGCCAGCAAAGCGCAGCGAACGTTGCTGCGCAGGGTCTCGGGATCCTCGATGCGAATGTAGATCAACGAGGCCAGAACCATCGCGAGCACGAGCAGAACCCGTCGAAACAGCGTGAGTCCCTCGTGCACCTCCGTGTCGCCGTGGGCGCGCAGGTACTGCCGGTGCGCGATGACCATCTCGTGCTGCTCCGGCGTCACGCGATCACCCGGCTCGACGATCGTCTGGCCGCGAACGACCTTCACGACGACCGGCTTGATCGACGCCATCGCAGAGGTCTGGCGCGCTTCCGTCGCCTTTCGGTCGAACAGGACGTTCGGCGTTACACCGTACCGAAACAGGCGAAACAGCGCCTGCGCCGCCGGCCGCGGCACCTGGTCTGTCGCCAGGCTCACGCGCAGGAGCGTCAACGCGTCCTCCATCGATTGCACCGGACGCTGCGTAACGGTTCCGTTTGGCCGCGCGATCTGAAAGACGATCGCGTTTCCCGGTGCGACGCTTCCGAGCGCGGAATCAGTGACGCCCTGCGCGTAGATGTCGCGCAGCGTGGCGAGCCCATTTTCAAACAGGGCCGACCGCGTCCGGGCATCGCCCACCGTGAGAACCGAGGCGATGTCTTCGGCGGTCGCGTGGTACGGGCCGTGGGAGTTGAAGGTCTCGGCAATGGCCGCGAGTTCCGCGCGATGGGTCAGCAGGGCGGGGCTGTTGTCCCTCGCCGCGGTGGATTTCTCGAAAGCGGCAAACTGGGTCAGCAGCATGCGCGAGGCGGCCTCGAAACGCCGCAGAGGTTCGACTTCGAGTCGATAGACCGGCGGTACCCGGCCCAGGAATTGTTCACGGGCCGCGCGGGTGCGCTCGACGCTTTCGTACGAGAACGATGCAAGCGCGGTGACTCGTGTCGTGGCCACCTGGTTGGGCAGCACGGGCAGATTCACCGTGGTCACGCCCGCTGAGCTGATGAGCACAATCGCGGCCACCGTGACAATAAAGATGAACGCGGAGATCACCCGGCTACGTTCCATGAATTCCGCCATGGCCGACTGCTTCGGGCTGCCACGCGCCGCCCGGCGTGCGCCAAGGCCGCCGACGAGAAGCTTGAGCTGATTGCGAACGGACATGGAGGCGAGGGCGGACGGGGAGGACTATCCCCGAACAATCACCGGCCCGCAAGAATTCCCCGTGGGACCAGCCGGCGCCGGGTTCGCGACCGGTGCCTTACGGAGTGCTGCGGGCGATCTCGAGTTCACCGCTTTTCCTCCGCCTCCTCGGCGTCCGGCGGGTTGCGATACGCGTCGTAGGCCTCGATAATCTTTGCTACGAGCGAATGCCGAACCACATCCGCGCCGCTGAACGTGTGAAAATCGATGCCCGGAATGTCGGCCAGAATGTGCCGTACTTCGAGCAGTCCGCTTTGTTTGGAGCGGGGCAGGTCGATTTGGGTGATATCACCGGTGATGACCATCCGGGAGTCCTCGCCGAGCCGCGTCAGGAACATCATCATCTGTTCGGGCGTGGTGTTCTGCGCTTCGTCGAGCACCACAAAGGCATGCGACAAGGTGCGTCCGCGCATGTACGCCAGCGGTGCGATCTCGATGATGCCTTTTTCGGTCAAACGCGCCACGTCTTCGGTATCGAGCATGTCATGCAGCGCATCATAGAGTGGCCGCAGGTAAGGCAGGATTTTTTCGCGCAGGTCGCCAGGCAGAAATCCCAGGGCTTCACCCGCCTCGACAGCGGGGCGGGTGAGGATGACGCGTTCCACCTGATCCTTGAGCAACGCACTCACGGCAGCGGCCATGGCGAGGTATGTTTTCCCCGTGCCCGCCGGCCCGATCCCGAACACGACCGAATGGGCGAGCATCGATTGCAGATAGAGTTTTTGCCCCAGCGTTTTCGGAACGATGGTTTTGCGGTTCGTCGCAATGACCAGCGGCTCGTCCAGCAAGGTACTCAGCTTCGGTCCCTCGCCCCGAATGAATGCATCGGCTATCCGGTGAAAATCCGGCGTGCGAATCGTCATGCCTTGCGCCCGAGCCTTGTCCAGGAACGCAAACAGGGCCTCGGCTTTGGCAAGCGGTTCGCCGTTGCCATCAATCTTGAGCCAGTCCTCGCGCGTCGTGAGCTTTACACCCAGTTCCCGCTCGATGTGCATGAGATTTTCCTCGCGACCCGCGTAAAGCGAACTCGCGTGACGCGGGCTCGGAAAATGGAGCGTTTTGATGGCCATGATTGGGAGCGGGCTATGGGCGCGAAGAGAACCGCGGAGGTCGGGGCGCGTGCTGCTCAGGGCGCAACGCACGGCATGCGGTCATAGCCGAAGATGATCCCCTTAAGGTGCGAGTTTTGACTGCATCGTTAACGCTTCGCGTCTATTCGGATCGAGGAATTTGCGCCGCCGCCGCGCTGAGTTTTTCCCAAGTTGCATCCAGGGACTGGGGCAGGAGTCGGGTCTGCCCGATTACCGGCATGAAGTTGTTATCTCCGTTCCAGCGGGGCACAATATGTCCGTGCAAGTGCGCAATGCTGCCGCCAGCGGTGGCGTGGCCGAGATTGAACCCGATGTTGAACCCCTCCGGTCGCAGCGCGTCCTTCAGAATCCGCTGGCCGACCACAATCTCCTCGAACAGATCGATTCGTTCCGGGAGGTCGAGTTGATCCAGTTCGGTCACTTCGCGAAACGGCACGGCGAGCAGGTGGCCGGGATTATAGGGAAAGCGGTTGAGAATCAGATAGGAACGCTTTGACCGGTGAACGATCAACGCGATGCGGTCATCACCGAGGACCGGCAATTCCGTGAAGGGCCGCTTCATCGCCGCGGGATATCGCGGGGCTTCGATGTATTCCATCCGCCAATAGGCGTGAAGCTGCTGCATGGGTCTTTGGGCCGGCGTGCCGGGAAAAGAAAAGGGGCGGAGCAAAACCCTGGTGGCCCGGAATGTCAAAAGCTTGCTGAGAGTTGCGCGAGCGAGCCTCCGGTGAAATGCAGTTAAAAAACACGGCTTGCATTGGTATGACGCTCGTCATCTCATCTTTTTCCCATGCGTTACCCACCGGATCGCAAGACGGCCACCCGGCGGCGGATCCTCGCCGCTGCCAGTCAGGCGTTCCGCGAACACGGGGTCGCTGCCACCGGCGTCGACGAAGTCATGCGACGCGTCGGACTGACCCATGGCGGGTTTTATGCCCACTTTGATGACAAGTCGGAGCTGGTGGCAGAGGCATGTGCGGCGGCCTTTGACGCGGCCATTCCCAACCTCGAACGCATTGCGTCGGCTCCAACCCCGGCGGTCCGGGCAAGAATGTTGATCGACAGTTATCTTGGTGCTCATCACCGCGACAACCGTGGTTCCGGCTGTTTCGTGGTCGCCGTGGGCGCGGACATGGTTCGGCTGCAGGGTGCGGCGAGGACGGGTTATGCGAAAGGGTTCGCGCGCCACCTTGAACGGCTTTGCGCGGCGCTGCGGCTGAGTTCCGACGAAAGGCGCAATCGCGAACGGGTGCTTCACCTCATGAGTTCGCTTGTTGGTGCGCTGCTGTTTGCGCGCGCGTTCGAGGACGAAGCCGAAAGCAACGCCATGTTGCACACGATGCGTCGCCGGTTGCGGGCGCAATTCTGCCGCGACGAAGCGGTCGTGCCCGCGAACGATTTCGTTCGCCTGTTTTGAGTACAACTGAAGAACCCATGGGCGACTCGCGCGGGCCCAGAGTGCCTCCGCGCGGCCACCTTCTCCTTATTTGATCATGCCAAACTCTTCTCATCCAGTCCGCCGGGTGGTGATTACCGGTGTGGGCGCCGTCACTCCCTGCGGCAACACGGCCGCCGACACGTGGGCGTCATTCGTTGCCGGCCGCAGCGGCATCCGTCGGATCACGCGCTTCGATCCGACCGGTTGCGCCGCGCAAATTGCCGGTGAGGTGCGGGATTTCGATCCGGCGCGCCCGCTTCCGGTCGCTTTGCGCCCGCGCGGATCTTCCAGTGATCCGGTTGGCCAGGCGCTGACGCCGAAGGACGTGAAGAAATTTGGCCGGTTCACGCATCTCGGCGTGGGCGCGGCGGCCGAGGCGTATGCGGATTCCGGACTCGATGCACACCGCGACACGTTGTCGGCGGACCGGATGGGCGTGAACCTCGGGGTCGGATTGGGCGGATTGCCCGAAATGGAGGCGATGCACGACACGTGGAGAGCCGGGGGGTTTCGAAAGATTTCGCCGTTCTTCATCATCCAGATCGCGCCCAATCTGCTCGCTGGCCAGGTGAGCCTGCTGCTCGATTTTCGCGGCAGCAACATGAGCGTGGCGTCGGCCTGCGCGACCAGCGGCCACGCGCTCGGTGAGGCGGCCGCTTCGATTGTGCGGGGCGACGCCGATGTGATGCTCGCCGGCGGCGCGGAGTCCACGGTGACGCCGCTTGCGGTCGGCGCGTTTGCGCAAATGCGCGCGCTCTCGACGCGCAACGATGCCCCGGAGCGGGCCTCGCGACCGTACGATCGCGACCGTGACGGATTTGTGCTTTCCGAAGGCGCGGTGGTTTTCGTGCTGGAGGAGTTGGGGCAGGCGCGCCGGCGCGGAGCGCGGATTTATGCCGAACTCCGCGGCTACGGCGCGTCGGCGGATGCGTATCATCTTTCCTCGCTCGCGCCGGGTGCGGAAGGCTCCGCGCGCTCCATGCGCGCGGCCCTGGCTCGCGCCAGGATGCAGCCGAATGAGGTCGACTACGTTTCGGCGCACGCGACATCCACGCCCGGAGGCGACGGCGAAGAGGCGGCGGCGATTGCGTCGGTTTTCGCGGAGCGGAAGGCATCGCTCAACGTGAGCGGGGTGAAGTCGATGACTGGCCACTTGCTCGGAGCCGCCGGTGCGATGGGAGCGTTCGCCGCGGTGATGGCGATTCGAGACGGCGTGGTGCCGCCGACCATCAACCTGGAGAATATCGACCCGGCTTGTGAGGGGCTCGGTTTAGACTTCACGCCCAACGTCGCCGTGCGGAAACCGGTGCGTGCCGCCCTTGCGAACAGCTTCGGTTTCGGTGGCACGAACGCGTCGATCGTCGTTTCGGCGGTCGCGTAGTCCGCCTCGTTGGCTGATGGTTGCTGGCTGTGAGCAATTCCCGACGACGGAGGACCGACGACGGACGGACGGTTGAGGACGGACGGCTGAGGACGGACGGCTGAGGACGGACGGCTGAGGACCGAGCAGCTGAGAGGCTGTCTTGAAGTGGCATGGGCGTCCCGCCCATGAGGTACGTTATATACAGCACTCCGTCGTCCCCGTGGGTCTTGGGCGCTCCTCGCGCCTGTGTCTTGTTCTGTGAGCTCACTCCTCTCTCCGTGCCCTCTGTGACCCACTCCGAATTGTCGTTGTGCTTCCACTCGTTCGCGCTCGCAGCGACTCAACGCCACATCAAGCTCGCATTCGCTCTACGTCCGGTTTGCGCTCGGATCTGATGCTGGCGCTGTGGAAAAATTTTCGCGCGACCATTCCCGGTCCGTTCCTGGCTGCGCTTGTCCTCGCGCTTGGCTTCCTCGCGTTTGTGGCATGGGACCAATCCCATTGGTGGCGGGCGAAGCAGGACTACACCTTTGGCTGGCTGGTCCCGTTCTTTGTCGCATTTGTGGTGCACGATCGCTGGCCGAAAATCCGGCTCACGCTCGCCAGCGCCGAAGCGGCCGGAAGCCCCCGCGCGGCCGGCTGGCAAAAGTGGGTGCTGCGTTTGCTGGCCGGTTTATCGCTTACGTTCGGCGTACTGATGTTTTTGCTTGGCGCATTTTATCGCGCCGGCGCGGGCACGTCCCAGCCGGGCACGCTCGCCATCACGCTGGGCGCGGTCGGCATTCTCCTGCCGCTGCTGTTCATCAACACGCCGGATACGCCTTCGCCCCGGCCCGCCGGACTGCGGCACGATCCCCGGGTGCAACTTACCGGGCTGTTTTTGTTTCCGGTGCTGGTGTGGCTGATCTCCGCACCGATGGTGTCGGCCGTCGAGTCTCAGCTGAATCTCGCGTTGCTCCGCAAAGTCGTGACCGTGGTCGCATTTGTCTTCGATCTGCTCGGCCTTCCGGTTGAACAGCAGGGCAACGTGCTCGCGCTCCCGCGAGGCAACGTAGGGGTCGAGGACGCGTGCTCTGGAATCCGGTCGCTGACGGGCTGCCTGTTTGCCGGTTCGTTCCTTGCCGCCATCTTTGTCGACCGTTGGTGGAAAAAGGGCACCTTGATCGCCGCCGCGTTGCTGCTCGCGTTCGGGACGAATCTCGCGCGCAGCCTTTTCCTGACCGCGTGGGCGTATGCCTATGGACCGGATGCGATCACTGGGACCGTGCATGACGTCGCCGGGTATGCCGTCCTCGGAATCACCGTCGCCAGTCTGCTGCTGCTGCTCCCGATCCTGAATCTCAAACTGGACACCCACGTCGCGAGTGCCCCTGCAGCGGGCGAGCCAAAGTTGAATCGCGGCGATAAGATCATCGCGACGACTCGACCCTGATCCGCCGAAGAAGCGCTACCCCGGAGATTTCCCAGCGCGGCCTGCCTCAAACCCAGCCACAGATTTCACAGATGGGCACAGATTCAGAGCGCTGCCTTTATCTGTGCCAATCGTCAGGGTTACTTCGGGCTTCGCGATCTTCGCGTGAGACCTGCCCGGCGTTCGGAAGAAGCAGGAAGATTCCAGCGAGGGTTCCTATCCACAAACCAGAGTTGAACCGCGAATGGACGCTAATGGACGCGAATTCGAGGCAGCGACTCGGAGCACCCTACGGCGGGTTCCCTTTCTCGTGCATTCGCACGAGCGCGAGCGAGTGGAGCCGTGGCTGCGAGCGCCAGCGAGTGCATGACGCCCGAAGTGCAGACTCTAATCGACTCGCCTGTTCGACAAGCTCAGGGCCCCGAGCGGGGGTCGAGGGGCGGCCGCTCGCAGCCACGGAGTCGAGAATCGCTCAACTTCGGGTCTTCTCCATTCGCGTTTATTCGCGTCCATTCGCGGTTAAGAATCAGCTTGGCTTTTCTTCTTCGGCTGCGGCTGCGCCGCGCTGGCTGCTCTGTGAATCAATGACTGGCGCTCAAAATGTTCAGGCAGAGCTTCGGATCGCTTTCAGGCCTCAGTCCGCCGGCTTTTTTGCCGGCGCGGCCGCGCTGCTTTGCTGATTGGAGGCGGGCACGACGATGACGCGGCTCGCGCGCGATGCTGGGAAATATTCCTTCGCGAGGGCCGCGATTTCCGCCGGGGTCATGGCCTCGTTGTCGGAGTACCGCGTGCGCGCCCAGTCCAGCGCCTCGGGCCGCTCCTGCGCGCGTGCCAGCACGGCGGACAGCCAGTACTGATTCGTCCGGGCGCTTTCCCGCAGGCTCGTCAGCACGGGTTTTTTTGCGCGCTCCAATTCGTCCTCGGTGATGCCCTTCTCCGCCATTTCATTGGCAATCGTTACGATTATTTCGGCCACCTCCTTCGCGCGCGGAGGATCAATGGTCACGTTGGCCTGCATGTATCCATATCCCGGATAAATATCGCTCGCGGCGCTGCCGCTGCCCGGGCTGTACGCATCGCCCAGTTCCTCGCGGACCTTTATCCGCAGGCGATCGTTGAAGACTTCGCTCAGCATGTTGAGCCGGCGCGCACGCCGGATTTCGCGGCCGTCCGTGGTCGGCCAGTAGAGTGCGACCGTTCCCTTCGGAATTTCCGTGTCGATGCGGTAGGTCTTTTCGATCGGCTGGGCCGGAAAGCGAACTCGCCGCAGTTCGTCCAGTGAGGGCTTGGGTTGTCGGGGCGGGAGCGCGCCGAGCGTGCGCGCGACCGCGTCGATCGTGGTCTCGAGATGGATGTCCCCGACGATGGCCACCTCGATGGCGCCGCGGGCGAGTTCCGGCGTCACCCAGGACTTCACCTCGTCGAGATTGCGCTTCAGCAAATCCTCCTTCGGTGGCAGGCCGAACCGGTGATCGCCACTGGCGAGCATCGAGGCGACTTCCAGCGTGAACGGCCCGCTCGCGGTGTGCGCCAGGCTGAGATAAATCTGATCGATCGCCTTCCGCGCCTGGCGCGCCGCTTCGGGCCGGAATCCGGGATCGGTGATCCGCGCTGTCATCAGCTGCATCTGCAGCAGCAGGTCCTCGCGGTTGGTCGCGCCCCCGACGAGGAATGCATCGCCGCCGGCGCTGAAACTCGCGCCCACTGTCCTGCCCGCGAGGATACGACGCAAATCGTCGACGCTGTGCCGGCCCAGACCGCCCTCGGTGTAGGTTTGTCCCAGGTAGAACGCGAGGCCCGGCTGAGCGCGCGGCTCCGTCAGTTGCCCGGTGCCAATGCGTATGCTGATGCGAATCCGGTTCGCCTCGAAATCCGTTTTCTTGAGGTTGAGCCGGACGCCGTTTTCAAAGCGGAGCAGCGTGATCTCGAGATCCTCGACGCGCTCCTGGCTCGCCACTTTCCCGGGCGCACCAAAATTCGTGTAGGCCCACGGCGTATCCTCGGCTGATTCAGGCGGCGTTACGGCCACGGCACGCGCTTGCTCGAACACCGACGCGATCGCCGACTGCGCCGGGCGCGACTCGCGGCCCGCTTTGTCGGCGATCGAATCGGTCGGGGGAGCCTTGCCCGCGTCTTTGGCGTCGCCGGAAATCTTCGCGTTGCCCGTCACCATCACGAGCCGGTGTTTCGGACTCCACGCATCGCGCAGTGCGGCGAGGCAGTCATTGACGTTCATTTTCTCGAGCGCTGGTCCATACAGCGCGAGGTCCTCCTCCGGCGGTGTGTAGACGTTGCGGTCCAGCAGCGAGTCCACGATCTCATCGGCGATGCCATCGGAGCGGCGGGTGCTGGCCGTCTTCACCGCTTGCTCGAGGCCATTGCGGTAGTTGGCCACGACCTCCTTGAGTTCCGCGGGTTGAAAACCGTGTTCGAGCGCGCGCCGCAACTCCTGCTCCGCCACCGCGAGGGCGGCGGCCCATTGGTCCTCGCGACAGTTCAGCGCGAGGGTTGACTGCCGGTAGAAATTGTAGGCCTCGCCCGCCCCCGCATTGCCGCTGGTGAACGGGGCGTTTTCCTTCTTCGCCAGGATGGACAGCCGGCGGTTGATCATCGCATGCGCAATCTGCCGCGGCAGATATTTCAACTGCACCGCCTTCGTATCCGGTTCCTTGGTATACGGGATGATGGTGGTGATGGTGACGGTCGTGCTCGGGGCCTCCGATTCGTAATGGTGAAACGTGAGCACGCCCTCGCGCGCGGCGAGCTGGCCAAGTTGAGGCGGTGGGCGCGCCGGCCCGAGCGGCTTCAATCCGGAAAACGCCTCGATCAATTTCCTCTCCATCGCCGCCGCGTCGACGTCGCCCACGACGACCACCGACATCGCTTCCGGCCGATACCATGTCTGGTAGAAATCGAGAAACTGATCGCGACCTGCCTTCGCGAGCACTTCGGTCGTGCCGATGACATCGCGCTCCGCGAACTTCGTCCCCGCCAGCAGGAATTTCTGCGTCGCGAGCCACGTGCGATAACCCACGGAATCACGCGTGCGCTTCTCGCTCAGGATAATTCCGCGCTCCTTTTCGATTTCCTCCGCGCCGATCAGAAGCCCACCGGCATAATCGCCAAACACCTTCAAGCCTTCCCCCATCGTGCTTTCCTTCGTATCGGGGAGTTCAAGGAGATAGAGCGTGCGCTCATACCACGTGCTCGCATTGGTATCGCCCCCAAAGTTCATGCCCATCCGTTGGAAAAATTGGATCAGCGTATCCGGCGCGTAATGCTCGCTGCCGTTGAACGCCATGTGTTCGAGGAAATGGGCCAGGCCCTGCTGCGCGTCGGTTTCGTGCAGCGCGCCCGCCTCCACGAGCAGCCGCAGCGAGACGCGTTCCTTCGGTTCCTTGTTTGGCCGCACGGCATAGCGCATGCCGTTGGGCAACTTGCCAAACCGGACCTGCGGGTCCGGCTTCAGGTCGCTTTGCTCGTGGGGAAACGGGATCGCGCCATACGTCGCGAGGGTGACCAACGAGCACAAGAGGAGGCGGGCGAGGGAACGCATGATCATATGATGCGAAAGAAAGAGACCGGAGTGGGTGCGAAAATGGGAGGAAGGGAAAAAGGGGACGACCGCTGCAGGGGCAAGTTGCACGTTTGCCGCGCAACTTGGGACGGATCGCGCGCCGCCCCACGCCGGCCGACGGGGAGACGTTGACCCAGTGAAAGGGCAACTAAAGCGCTTAATTGCAACTTTCACCCTCACCGTCAGCCTCGCCCTCAGCTACCTGTCCCTTTCGGTTTCGCCCGCTTCACCCGGACCCACTCTTCACCCGCTTCTTGATTTTCGCTCCCGCTCTCACTCTCACTTTCCCGCTCACTCTCAATGCTCTGGCTCTATCGGCTGTTCTTCCTGCCGGCGCTCCTCGTCATGGCTCCGCGTTATCTGCTCCGGATGCGGCGGCGGGGAGGCTATCGCGGAAACTTTCTGCACCGGCTGGGTAGCCACCCCATCCTGCCGGCGAAAACAAGTGGCCGGTCGCGGGTTTGGCTCCAGGCCGTCAGCGTGGGTGAGATGCTCGCAATTGGGCCCATCGTCCAGGCGTTGCACGCCGACGGCGCCGAGGTCTATCTCACCACAACCACCAGCACTGGCTACCGCTTGGCCAGCGATCGCTTCTCCGCGCTGACCGTGGGAATCGGTTATTTCCCAATCGACTGGTGGGGTTTTTCGGCGCGCACCTGGCGTCGGATTGCGCCCGACCTGGTCATTTTGACCGAAGGCGAACGCTGGCCGGAACACCTTCACCAGGCGCGTCGCCGCGGTGTGCCCGTCATTTGCATCAACGCACGACTGTCGGATCGCAGTTACGCGCGCATGAAGCGGTTGCCCGCCACCGCGCAGTTGATGCTGGGTGGTGTGACGCGGCTGCTGGCGGGCTCGCCGGCGGATGCGGCGCGCTTTGTCGAACTCGGCACCGAGCCCGCCCGGGTCGTCACGACGGGCAATATAAAGCTGGATGTGCAGATTCCACGCCTCGCCGAGGCGGAGAGTGCCGCCTTGCGGCGGGCCCTTGGGCTGCCCGATGGCCTCGTGCTGCTCGGGTCGTCGACCTGGCCAGGGGAGGAGGAGACCCTGATTGCGACGATGCGCGCTGCGCGGGCGAGTGCTTTGCGCTGCTCGCTGTTGCTGGTTCCGCGGCATGCAGAGCGCCGCGGCGAGATCGAACGCGTGCTGCGCGGGGCCGGACTTCGGTTTCATTTTCGCTCGCACGGCAACGCCCCGGGGGAAGTCGATATTGCGGTTGCGGATACGACGGGCGAATTGCGGATGCTCACCCAGCTGGCCGATCTTGTTTTTGTGGGCAAGAGCCTGCCCCCGCACACGGAGGGACAGACGCCCGTCGAAGCGGCGGCCCTCCAAAAGCCCATCTTGTTCGGTCCCGGCATGAGCAATTTCAGGCAGCTCGCCGACGACCTCGTGCAGCGCGGTGCGGCGCTTTGGGTGCGCAACGGCGAAGAACTGGCCTCGACGGCGACGGCGTTGCTGCGTGACCCCGCACAGCGTGAGCGACTCTCCGTGGCGGCATCACGGTGGCGTGACGAAAACGTGGGTGCCGTAGGACGAACGCTGGTGGTGATTCGCGAGGAACTGGCGCGGATCCAGCGAATGTGACCGCACGGTCCGAGGTCGGCGACGGGCGGCTTGACCAAAACGATCATTGTTACCGTGTAGCGCCGCAGCCGGTTGAGGCAGCCTGCGGCAATTTACCAAACTTAGGGATTGCGCCCCACACTTCAGTTTCTACGTTCGCCCTTTTTTAGTCTGATGCAGTCACACGGACCCAAGCGCGTCTATACCCCACACTCGCTCGAATTCTGGTTCACAAAACTGGAAACTGAATGGGCTAAGGCTTTCTCTGACAGCCAACTGGAACAAGGGCGTCAAATTTATCGAGGCGGTGAAGTGCGCGAACTCGAGCTCACCGACAAGGATGCGATTGTGCATCGGCGGGTGGAGAAACGCGACGAGTACGCGGTCATCGAGTGGTCCGGCGAGGCCCTAAACGTCCGTTCCTCGTCGACCGATCGTGAGCTGGCCCACGCCCTCGCCGTGGCTGGGTTGCATGAAATCGAGGAACTCGTTGCGGATGAGATTTCGCCGCTGCCCGACGACGCTCCGGCCATCAGTCCAAGTGAGACCGGAACAAACGGAAACACCCGGACTTTTGGCAACGGTTCGGCCAGAGCCGCCGCCTTCGTGAGCAATGGCCAGACGGGTGGCGCGACGCCGAAAAACGGCAGCAGCCCGGTCAGCGGTCCAACCCGGACGCTGGTGCTCGTGTTCAAAACGAAGACGTCGGGCCTGACTTTTCAGGCCACGTGGCTCGATCTCGACAAGAAGACCAAACACCCGGCACTCGGGCGCGATGCCCACGCTGATGGCGGCCATGTCACCTCCGGGGAACGCGCCAAGTTAATCGGCCTCGCCGCGTACGCGCGCAAAGCACACTTCCACTACAATCAGGAGACCGGCGTATATACGATGGAGTCGCTGGTCGAGATTCCCAACTTCCTGAAGACGGTACTGCCCGCCTGGAGACGACTGTTCACGATCGAACTCGATGACAAGGCGGCGAATCTCCTCAAGGGGACGCGGCTGGTGGAAGTCGAGGCGGTTGCGGAACGAAGTTCATCTGGCAGTCATGGAGGCGGATCGGAAGTCGCGCTGAACCTGCGCTGGATCTTCCGGGCGGGCGAACGAATGCTTACCGACACGGAGGTGCACGCCCTGCTCAAACGCGGCGGCC
The DNA here is from genome assembly GCA_038204695.1 of Opitutales bacterium. GTDB lineage: Bacteria > Verrucomicrobiota > Verrucomicrobiia > Opitutales > Opitutaceae > ER46. The sequence goes on from JBBRCR010000177.1 coordinate 12,982, forward strand.
AGCCCGTTATCCTGCCCAGTCTCGGCATCGTGGCGCTCGCGGGTGAAAAATGGGAAAGCATCAGCGCCTGGCAAAAAAACGTCGAAGAGACGCACGGGCACAAAGCAGCCGACGCCGGCACGCTGTCGCCGTACCTCATCTTCTCCCTGTTCAGCGATGCCCGGCTGAAACTTACGTTGTCGCCGGAAATCGAGGCTTGGCGCCAGCGGCTGCTGGCCCCACCGCCGGCGCCTCCCGCGTTGCCAGAGCTGTTGCGCCCGTATCAGCGAAGGGGCGTGGAATGGCTGCACCACCTCAGTGATGTCGGCTGCCACGGGTTGCTCGCCGATGAGATGGGTCTCGGCAAAACGCTCCAGGTCCTTGCGCTGCTTTTTGCCCGTCCGCTGGCGGGCCAGCCGAGCCTGATCGTCTGCCCGGCGAGCGTGGTGCCCGTGTGGCGCGAGGAGATTGCCAAGTTCTTTCCGTCGCTCGCCGTCGACGTGCTGAAGACCGGCCACGATTTCGCCCAGTGCAAGGACCCCGTCCTGTGGCTGGCCAGCTACACGCAACTGCGCAAGCACCGCGCTTTGCTCGAGGGGGTGACGTTTGGTTATGCCGTGCTCGACGAGGGCCAGTTCATCAAGAATCCGGATGCCAAGATCACGCAGACGTGTTTTGCCGTGCGCGCTCAGCATCGGATCGTCCTGACGGGAACTCCCCTCGAGAACCGGCAGCTCGATTTGTGGAGCATCTTCCGCTTTCTGCTGCCGGGGCTGCTCGGGTCGCGCACCTCGTTCGAAGCGGCGCTGAACAGCAACCGCGAGGGAACGTTGACGCGACTGCGCGCGCAACTCGCGCCCTTCATACTGCGCCGCACCAAGAACGAGGTCGCACGCGAACTGCCCCCGAAGGTGGAGATGGATCTGATTTGCCCGCTGACGGACGTGCAGCGCGCGGAGTATGCGCGCATCTGCACGGAAGGCCTGGAGCGCCTCGGCGATGATGTGGGCACGGCCATGCGCGAGAAGTCGTTCGGTTTCCTCGCGCTGCTCACGCGGCTGCGTCAGACCTGTTGCGATCCGGACATGCTGCCATGGCTGAAGGCGCCGCTGACCGACTCCGGCAAAATCAACCTCCTCGTGGAGAAATTGACCGAGATCGTCGGCAGCGGCCACAAAGTGGTGATCTTCTCGCAATTCGTGATGCTGCTCGATCGCGTACGCGCGGCGCTGGCGGCGAATTTCCCCGATCTGGCGCGCTTCGAACTCACCGGGATGACGCTCGATCGCCTCAAACCGGTGCAGTCGTTTCAACAGGCCCAAGGCGCCGCGGCGATGCTCGTGTCGCTCAAGGCGGCGGGCACCGGCATCACGCTGCATGCGGCCGATTACGTTTTCCTGCTCGACCCGTGGTGGAATCCCGCGGTGGAGGCGCAGGCCGTGGATCGGGTGCATCGTATCGGCCAGACTAATACGGTTTTCGTGTACCGGATGGTGACGGCCGGCACGATCGAGGAGCGGATCCAGGCGTTGAAAGCGTCGAAGAGGGATCTGTTTGACAAGCTGATCGGCGGGCTCGGCGGTGACTTCGATCTCAGTCAGCACTTCACGTCGCTGAAGAGCCTGGTGACCCTGACGGCGCTTTCGGAGCCCGACGAGGTGCAGGAGCCGTACACGATCGACTAGGCGACGGCGGACGACGGACGGCAGAGGACCGAAGGGCGGCTGTGACCACCTGTTATCGATCTGCCGATAGCACCAGTGGCTGCGGGCGCCACCGGGTGGTTTGGAGGTTGCGAAACCTGTCGGATACACTCGCAGGCGCACGCAGCCCCAGTGGTCCGTCGTCCG
>JBBRCR010000178.1:0-14731 GCA_038204695.1 Opitutales bacterium
GCCAAGGGCGCGGTTGACGGGAAGGGCGACTTTCCAGTCGCCCGAGACCGGTCGACCGAACGTACTTCGGCGGCTGGAAAGCCGCCGCTCCGGCAAATGCCGACGTGCTTGGCAGGAATTGTGGGGCAAGCGCAGGGCTAGTGGCTGCGAGCGCCAGCGAGTGGAATTGAGTCTCCCAATTGTGCTTCATTTCATCCACTCGCTGGCGCAGCCACACAGGCGCAACCCGCTCAGCGTCGGCATGGGGCATTCGCAATCATCCGCGTCCATTGGTGGTCGAAACACAGCCTGTCTGTTCTCTTTTAGTTGCGGCTCCGCGGCGTTAGGCAATTTGTGACTCAAGAGATTGGTTGATTCACGTCGGTGCTCCGAGTTGCTGCCTCGAATTCGCGTTTATTCGCGTCCATTCGCGGTTAACTCCGGGTTTGTAGAGAGCAGTTTCCCAGGTGCCGCATTAAGACGCTCGCACGACGACAACATGCTCACGGATACTCCACCGCGCTCCGACCCAGAGTTCACACCGGGCAATCATTAGAACTATGCCCGGTGCGCCGGCATAAGATAAGTTGGCAGCGTTTCGAAACCCGAGGGGCGGACTGTTGTTTGAAATTGGCCCTCTCGCCGCACTTTATGTCGGTGCCACCCGCTCGAGCGCACCCACCGGGCCTGTCCCTAAAATGGTCTTCCTACAATTAATGCGTAGCGTTGGCCAAGAAACAGGTCCGATTGGAATTTGAGGTTCCGAGCTCGAGGTTACTCTTCCTTTACTTTGCTGATGAATCACGAGTCCTACGCTTTTCTCGCGCTGTTCCTCGGCGTCGCGATCGGCTTCCCGCTGGCCCTGCTCGGCGTGGCGCAACTGTGGTTCCGATTTTTTCAACCAGCCAAGCCCAGCGAGTCGAAAAACTCGGTTTACGAATGCGGCGTCGCCCCCACCGGCGACTCCTGGATCCAGTTCAAGGCCCACTACTATCTTTATGCTATCTTGTTCCTGATTTTCGACGTCGAAGTCCTCTTTCTGCTCCCCTTCGCGGTCGCGTTCACGGGCCTGTCGACGGGCGCGCTGCTTACCATGCTGGTCTTCATCCTACTCCTGGCCGAGGGGCTCGTTTGGGCGTGGCAACGCGGGCATTTGGAGTGGAAATAAGCTCATGACTGCGACGGCACCTACGAGCCCTCCCCTGATTACCGACGCGGAACGGGATGAACTGCGCCGTCAGGGAATTTTGCTCACCAGCATGGAGGAGCTCTACAACTGGGGGCGCAGCCACTCCGTGTGGCCACTGCAATTCGGGCTGGCGTGCTGCGCCATCGAGATGATCGCCGCGTCGATGGCGCGCTTCGACATCGCGCGGTTTGGCTCGGAGGTTTTCCGGCCGTCGCCGCGCCAGGCTGATTTGCTGATCGTGTCGGGTACCGTCACCAAGAAAATGGCGCCCCAGGTTGTCCGGCTCTGGAACCAGATGCCGGAACCGAAGTACTGCATCGCCATGGGCGCCTGCGCGATTTCCGGCGGACCATTCAAGCAAGGCTACAACGTGTTGAAAGGCATCGATCGTTTTCTGCCGGTCGACGTCTATATTCCCGGCTGCCCGCCGCGCCCCGAGGCGCTGTTGAACGGCTTGATGGAGCTGCAGAAGAAAATCCGCGGGCAGAAACTCACCGGGCCGGATGCCCCGCGTCACCTGCGCTCCGATGATGCCTGCAATTGCCCGGTTCCTGAGTTCGGCGAAACCGATCTCGTGCCGCCGAAAAACCCTGACCTCTGGCAGCCGCCTACGATCGTGCGGCCCGAAAAACCATGAGCACCCCTGGGAGCCAATTTTCCGCGAATGCGGACGCGCGACCGGCGTCGATCCCGTGATGGATACGGTCGAACAAATCCGCGATCGCCTGCTCGCCCGTTTTCCGGGCGCCGCCGTCAGCGTGTGCAGCAATCCGTCATCTTCGGCGCAGCACTCGTTGCTGCTCGGCGGGGCACACGCGGGCGAAATCGCAGCGTTTCTGCGCGACGATCCGGCGCTCCGGCTCGACCTCTGCACGAATGTGACGGGCGTCGACTGGCCGGAGAAGGAAATCGTCGAAACGACGAAGATGACCATTCCCGATCCGGCCGGCGGCGCCCCGCGACTGGTTGAACAGAAGACCAAACGAATTCAGCCGGGCTGTCTCGAGGTGGTCTATCACCTGTATTCCGTCGCGCTGAAGCACGGCCCGGTCATCATCCGGCTTCGCACGGGAAATCGCACGGATCAGGTCACCCTGCCCTCGCTGACGTCGATCTGGCGCTCGTGCGAATTTCAGGAACGTGAAGTATTCGATCTGTTCGGCGTGGTTTTTTCGGATCACCCGGATCTCCGGCGAATATTGATGTGGGACGAGTTCACGGGTTTTCCGATGCGGAAGGATTACGTCGAACCGGATGACTATGAATGGGAGCCGACGCCCCACGACGATGTGCTGGCGAAGGCGAGGCAGCATTATCCCGCGCCAGCGGCAGTCGCCGCCGCTCCGGTCAAAGCGCCGTGATGAACCCAGGCATGACGAATCATTCGCCAGTTTCGTTGAAGGGGGATCCTGCGCCCGGAGGCGGGACGGCGGCACGCGACCTTTCACCGTCGTCGTTCCCGCCGGGCGGCGCCAACGTGCGCGCGGTTCATGATCAGTTTCACGGCGACTTGCTCGAGGTGTCGATGGGGCCGCACCATCCGTCGACGCACGGTGTGTTTCGCATGATGGTCACGCTCGACGGCGAAACGATCGTGAAGTTGAAGCCGGTATTTGGATACTTGCACCGCAACCACGAGAAGATCGGTGAGAACACGAGCTATCTCGGGTCGATGCCTTACACGGACCGCTTGGATTATTTTTGTTCGATGACGAACAACTGGGCGTACGCGCTCGCCGTGGAGAAGCTGGCGGGCCAGCCGGTACCCGAGCGCACCGAGTACCTGCGCGTGATTCTGGCGGAACTCACGCGCCTGTTGAATCACACGTGCCTGGCGGGATTTCTTCTTCAGGACAGCGGAGCCAGCGGGACGCCGCTGATGTACGCGTTTCGAGAGCGCGAGAAAATCCTGGATCTCTTCGAGGCCCTCAGCGGGTCACGGATGATGTGCAACTACCAGCGATTCGGGGGCTGCCGGGTCGACGCCTCGCCGGAGTGGCTGGCGGGAGCGAAGCGCGTCGTCGATGGCTACAATGAGTTTCTCGACGAGTACGAGGCGTTGATCACGGGCAATGAAATCCTGATGGCGCGCACGCAAGGTGTCGGTGCCCTGTCCGCCGAGCTGGCCGTCAGCGCTGGCATCACCGGCCCCATGCTGCGCGCGTCGGGGGTGGACTACGATCTGCGCAAAGTTGACGGGTACGGCCTGTATCCACGTTTCAAGTTCCGCGTGCCACTGGGTGATCATGGCGACACGTATGACCGCTACATGATTCGCGTGCTCGAGATGCGGGAATCGATTTCCATTCTTCAGCAGGCGTTCGCGGAAATCCCAGCCGGGCCGATCATGGACCCGAAGGCCAAACTGCGCGGCTTCAAGCCAAAAGCCGGCGAAGCGTATGGCCGCATCGAGGGGCCAAAGGGGGAGATCGGTTTTTATCTCATCAGCGACGGCAGCGCGAACCCCTACCGTTACCGGATTCGGCCGCCGTCCTTCATCAACCTGACGGTGCTCGAAGACATGTGCCTCGGACAGTCGATCGCCGACGCCGTCATTATCCTCGGCAGCATCGATATTGTGCTCGGAGAGGTGGATCGATGAGTGCCATTTCGGATTTTGGATCTTGGATTTTGGATTCCAAGACGCCGCCCAAATCGCTTTCGTTGCCCGTCCAAGCACGCTTGCATCTCTTCGAAATCCGCCATCGCCCATCTGCACATTCACGATGCTAGGAAGCGGCTTACTTCAAGGTCTCGCGGTCACGGCGAAAAATCTCGTCGGGAGTTTTCATGATCCCGCGCGGCTCGTGACGACGGAGTATCCCGAGCAGCGCACGAAGCTGCCGGAGAACTACCGCAATTTTCCGTTTCTCGTTTTTGACGGCGACGCGGCGATCGACGGTCTGCGCTGCGTCGCGTGCAAAATCTGCGAGGCCGAGTGCCCGCCCCAATGCATCTACATCATTCCCGATCGCGATGAGAAGGGCCGGCCCACGAAAAGGCCGAAAGTCTTCGATCTCGATATCTCCGTCTGCATGAGCTGCCAGATTTGCGTGGAAGTCTGCCCGTTCGACGCAATCAAGATGGACCAAGTGTACGAGATTGCAGAAGCCGAGCGGTTCAACTCACTGCTGCTGCACCGCGAGGATCTCGCGAAGTCGAACCGTTACTACCAGCAAATTCATCCGACCGAGGCCGCCCAAGTCGATGCGATGCTCGCCGAGGCCAGGCGGAAAGCGGACGAAAAGGCGAAGACCGCCGCCGAAGCGACCGCCGCCAAAGCAGCTGCGCAGAAAGTTGCCCCCGCTACCACCGCAGTCGCCGCGCCGCCGCCTTCCGGATCAACGCCGGCCACCGCGGCCATGAAAGCGACGGGCGCGATGCCGGCGCCTCCCGTCGTCGCACCCCCAGCCCCGGCAGTCCATTCCGCCGAACCAGCCATGACCGCAGCTCCCGTTGCACCGAAAACAGGTACGCCCGGAACATGATGCCCGCGCTGCTCTGCCCTGCGACGACGAGCGTGACCGACTATTTTTTCCGTATTGTTTCCCCTTTTTCCCTGCGAACCACCCTGGCGGATGCGCCGCTCGAACGGCTGCCGATCACCGCCCGCGATCTGGTGACGAGTTGGATTCCCGATCCCTGGCGCTGGTGGGTGAACAGCCTCGTCGCGATCCTCGTGGTGCTGGTTGGCTTCGCGACACTCTTCGCGCTGCTCACGCTCGTCGAACGCAAGGTGCTCGGCCGCGTGCAAAACCGCCCCGGCCCGAATCGCACTGGGCTGCCGTTCACCAAGCTGCGGCTCTTCGGCCTCGGACAGCCCCTCGCCGACGGCATCAAGATGCTGACGAAGGAGGACATCGTGCCGCGCTCCGCCGACAAACTGCTGCACTTCCTCGCGCCGGTCGCGCTGCTGGCGTTCTCCATTCTCACGTTCGCCGTGCTGCCCTTTGGCCGGAACCTCGTGCCGATCGAACTCGATGCGGCCGTGCTCTACTTCTTTGCGGCCGGCGCGGCGACTGAGCTCGCCGTGTTCATGGCCGGCTGGGCCAGTCGCAACAAGTACTCGCTGCTGGCGGCGATGCGCGCATTGGCGCAGCTGATCAGTTACGAGCTTCCGCTGCTGCTCTCGTTTGTGCCCGTCATCATGGTCGCCGGCACTCTGTCCACCACCGGGATCGTCGACGCGCAGGGCGGCTGGAAATTTGGCTTCATCCCGCAGTGGCATGTGCTGACGCCCTGGGGCTTCGCCGCGTTTGTCATCTTCATGGTTTCAGCGCTGGCGGAATCCAATCGCTCGCCCTTCGACCTGCCGGAGGCCGAGAGCGAATTGATTGCGGGTCACCTGACGGAATATTCAGGATTCAAATACGCGCTCTTTTTCATGGCGGAGTACTTCGGCATGTGCGCGCTGAGCGGCATGGCCGTCACGCTTTTTCTCGGCGGCTGGCAGGCGCCGCTGCCGTTCCTTGAAATTATCCCTTCGTACGTGTGGTTCGCGCTCAAGCTCCTGGTGCTCCTCTTCGGTTTCATCTGGATCCGCGCCACCTTCCCGCGACTGCGGATCGATCAGCTGACGCGGCTCGCCTGGAAATTCCTCGTGCCGCTGGCGCTGGTCAACCTGGCCACGGCCGCCTTCTGGTCGCTGAGCACCAACTGGTCCGTTCCCCTGCAACTCCTCCGCTGGGCGATTGCGATCGCGCTTGTCGTCGTCCCGTTCTTTCTGATTGGACGCACATTAAGCCGCGGGTATGCCCCGCGAACTTACCGCTTCGCGTGACATGACGAAATACGAACAGCCGCTCAACCGGCGGAGAGATCAACGCGCCTGGAGCGCGATCCTGCCATGAGCGCCGCGTTCGTTTTCATTGCGCTTCTCACGCTGGGTACCGCCGCGGTGGCCATGACGCTGCGGAACTTGATTCACAGTGCGCTGCTGCTCGTCGCAAGTTGGGCGGGGATCGCGGCGTTCTACCTCTGGGCCGGCGCCGAGTTCGTCGCCTTCGCGCAGGTGCTCGTTTACGTGGGCGCAGTTTCAATGGTCGTCCTGTTCGCCGTCCTGCTCACTCGGCATTCGCGAGTGGATCTGCCGCCCGCCCCGGACGCGTTGCGACGAACCTTGGCGGCACTGCTGGCCGGCGGGGCGACGCTCGGCGTGCTTTTCGGCGCCATCGTCAGCACGCGGCTGCCCTCTCCTTCGACTGTTCCGCCCGCTGCTTTGTCGGTTCGCCAAATGGGCCAGGAACTCATGGGGCCGCACGCCGCGGCTCTGCTCATCGTCGGTGCGCTGCTCACGGTGGCCTTGCTCGGCGCTGTCATCGTGGCGTCAACCGACCGCGAAGAAAAAGCCGGCGTCGCCCGCGGACGCGCCGTCACTCCACCCGGCAACTTGTCGTGAACCTTGCGCCGCTTCACCTCTGCCTGCTTTTCTCCAGCGCGCTTTTTTGCACGGGGTTGATCGGCGCGCTCTCCCGCAGCAACACCATTCTGGTCCTGCTGGGCGTCGAACTGATGCTCAACGCCGCGAACATAAATTTTATCGCATTCTGGCGGTACGGGCCCGCGCCGTCACCCGCAACCGGTGTCATGTTCGTCGTGTTCTCGATCGGCGTGGCCGCGGCGGAAGCAGCCGTGGGACTCGCCATGGTGATCGCAGTTTACCGCCATCAGAAGAACATCCGGCTCCAGGAGGCCGACCTCCTCAAAGGATGAGAGACTTCACCGGCCGCTAATCTCATGAGCCTCGCTGTCCAGCTTCTCTGGCTCATCCCCGCTCTCCCGCTCCTGGCGGCAGGCATCGGCGCCCTCACGCCGCGCGGTGGGCGGAAGCTCGCGGCCACCGCCGCGATCGCCGCCATGGCGGTTTCCCTGCTGCTTTCCGTCGGAGCACTGTTCACGGCGCTCGCCGATCCCGCGGCGCACCTCGTCGACAATTTCTCCTGGTTCGATGTCGGCGCCGGCGCCGTGCGCATCGGCTGGCTGCTGGATCCCCTGACCGCGTTCATGTGCGTGATGGTCTCCTTCGTCAGCCTGCTGATTTTCATCTTCAGCACCGGCTACATGCGGGAGGACACGAATTACACGCGGTTCTTCTGTTTCCTCAGTCTTTTCGCCGCCGCCATGCTCGGGCTGCTGGTCGCGAACAGCCTGCTGCTCCTCTTCATTTGCTGGGAACTGGTCGGGCTCGCCTCGTATCTGCTTATTGGATTCTGGTTCCACAAACCGGAGGCGGCCGCCGCGGCAAAAAAGGCGTTCATCACCACGCGCATCGGCGATCTCGGGCTCCTGCTCGGTTTGGTCTGGCTTTACGACGCCACCGGTTCGCTGCTGTTTTATGACGGCGGCAACGGCGTCCTCGAGACCACCGCACTCGCCGGACTCGCCGCCCAACTCACGGTGGGCGGACTCGCCACATCGACCGCCATCGGACTCTTGATTTTCTGCGGAGCCATGGGCAAGTCCGGCCAGTTTCCGCTGCACGTCTGGCTGCCGGATGCGATGGAAGGCCCAACTCCCGTCTCCGCGCTAATCCACGCCGCGACGATGGTCGCGGCCGGCGTTTTCCTCGTGGCCCGGGTGTATCCGCTGATGACGGCGGATTTGCCGCTGGCCGGACTCCCGTTGCACGCGCTCACCGTGGTGGCGACAATCGGCGCCATCACCGCGCTGCTCGGCGCGCTCATCGCCGTCGGCCAGAGCGATATCAAACGCATCCTCGCGTTCTCCACCATTTCCCAACTCGGCTACATGATGCTGGCGCTCGGAGTCGGCTCATGGGTGGCAGCCATCTTTCACCTGCTGACGCACGCGTTTTTCAAGGCGCTGCTTTTCCTCGGCGCCGGCTCCGTCATTCACGCCGCGCATCACGAACAGGACATCCGGCGACTCGGGGGACTGCGACGTCCGATGCGCGCGACGTTTGCCACCTTTGCCATCGGCATGATGGCGCTCGCCGGCGTGCCGTTCCTTTTCTCCGGTTTCTGGAGCAAGGAGTCGATTCTGCACGCGGCGCACGGCTGGACGGTTTCGCCGCTCCCGCTGTACGCCGGGCTGGCCGCCGTCGTGCTCACCGCATTCTATATGACGCGGCTCGTGGCCGAGGCCTTCTTTGGCGCGGCTCGCACGGAAAACGCGGCCCATGCCCACGAGAGCCCCGCCAGCATGACCGTGCCGCTCACCGTGCTGGCGGCGTGCGCGATTCTCCTCGGCTTTGTGGGCACACCCGCCTGGCCATGGCTGCAGGCGCGGCTCGAAGGCCACGCCGATGTTCACGGGCATTCGCTGCTCGAAGGATTAGGGTTGATGGCGGTGTCAATCGTGCTCGTCGCCCTCGGCCTCGGCGTCGGCTGGGCGTTGTACGGACGCCGCCCACGCATCCGCGCCAGCACTACAGATCCACTGGAAGCGCGCGCCCCGCGGGTCTTCGCCGCCCTGCGCAATCGGCTCGGCTTCGATGAGCTTTATAGGGCAACGGTCGGCCGGCTCTGCAACGGTTTCGCCGCGCTGGCCGACTGGCTCGACCGCTGCGTGTGGGATGGCTCGATTCGGTTTCTGGCGCGGCTGGGCGAGTTCGCCGGTCTGGTGAACCGCGAGACCGATGAGGACGTGATCAACGGTGGATTTGACGCCGGCAGCGCCGGCCTGCGCCGGGGGGCCAACGCCTATTCGCACGCGCAGACCGGCGATGCACACGGGTACCTTCGGGTGGTCGCCATCGGTTTCGTCATGCTCGTTCTCGTCGTGATGCTTGGAGGTGGCCGGTGACCACGCGGCGAGACCGAGGCTTGGAGGAGCGCACGCTATGAACGGCCTGCCGCTTCTTTCGCTGATCGTGTTTGCACCGTGGATGGGCGCCGTGGTGCTCGGCGTCTGGCGCGGAGCGTCGCCGCAGTGGTCGCGGGTGCTCACCCTTCTCTTCAGTCTGTCGACACTCGGGCTGGGGCTATGGGCCGCGGCCGTCTTTGATCCCGCGCGCACGGGCATGCAACTCATCGAGGACCACGCGTGGATCCGTGCGTTGAACGTGCACTACCGGCTGGGCTTGGACGGGATGAGTCTGGTGCTGGTGCTGCTCACCGGTTTCGTGTCGCCGGCGGCGCTGCTGGCCTCCTGGCACGGAAAGCAGTCGCCGCGGCTGTTTGGCGCGCTGTTCCTTCTCCTGCAGGGCGCGGCCCTGGGCGTGTTCCTGGCGCTCGATTTCTTCCACTGGTTCGTGTTCTGGGAACTCAGCCTCATCCCGGCCTTTTTCCTGATCAAACTCTGGGGCGGACCGGGCGCCACCCGGGCCGCGTATCAGTTTGTAACCTACACCATTGGCGGCAGCGCCTTCATGCTCCTGGGCTTCGCGGGTATTTTCGCGGCGACCGGCACGCTTGATTTCACGCGGCTCGCACAGGAGGCGGCCGATGGCAACCTGGCCACGAAGCTGGCGCAGGTGGGCGGCTGGTGGCCCGACGCTATTTTTCTCGGCGTGCTGCTCGGCGTCGCGGTGAAGGTGCCGCTGTTTCCTTTTCATACGTGGCTGCCCCCGGCGTATGCGGAGGCGCCGACGGGCGTGTCCATGTTCCTCACCGGCGTCATGTCGAAGATGGGCGTCTACGGTTTCCTCCGAATTCTCTGGCCGCTTTTCCCGGCGCAACTGCACGCCGTCTCGGGGGTGCTGCTCTGGCTGGCGCTGGCGGGCGTGGTGCTGGGGGCGTTCGCGGCCATGCGGCAAACCGATCTGAAGCGGATGGTGGCGTATTCATCAATCAACCACCTCAGTTACTGCCTGCTCGCCCTCTTTGCCGTCTCCGCCGCGACCGGCGGTCCACGACCGACGGCCGCGGCCGCCGCGGCGGCTCTTTCCGGCACGATCCTCCAGATGTTCAACCACGGGATTTCCGCCGCCGCGCTGTTCCTCTGCGTTGGCATCATCGAATCCCGCTCGAACGGTTTGCGCGGCCTGAACGACTTTGGCGGCCTCCGCACAGCCGCGCCGATTTTCGCCGGACTCACGGGCATCGCGATGTTCTCCTCGCTGGGACTGCCAGGGCTGAACGGCTTCGTCGGTGAGTTTCTGATCTTTCGCGGCGTCTTCGGCCTCGCCCCGTGGGCGGCGGCGGTAGCGACGCTCGGACTGCTCGCCACGGCGCTTTTCCTGCTGACCTTCTGGCAGCGCGTCTTTCACGGCCCAAGGGCGGGCGCCGCCGTTGCGCCCTTCGCCGAACTGCGTGCGATTGAATATGCCGCGCTCGTGCCGCTCGTGGTGCTGATGTTCGTACTCGGGGTGATGCCTCAGCTGATGGTGCGGCTCATCAATCCGCTCGTCACTTCATGGGCGGGTCATCTCTTGCTCCCATGAACGCGCTGCCGGGGACCATCTACCTGTCGTTCCTCGGCGCCGTGCTCGCGCTGCTCGCCGGGCTGCACTCGGCGACGGCCGCACGGTGGACCGCGCTGGGCAGCGCGATTGCCGGCTGCGTGGCGGGGTTCATTGCGGCCGCGGATTTCGTCCCCGGCCCGGGACTGCAAAATCTCGTCGAGGTCGCGTGGATTCCGGAGATGGGCATCCGCTACCATCTCGCGGCCGACGGGATCAGCCTCACGCTCGTGATTCTGACCGGACTCGCCGCGGTGGCCGGAATCCTGTTCTCGTGGAACATCGAGGAACGCGTGGGTGAGTTTTTTGGTCTGTTCCTCACGCTGATCGGCGGGGTGTACGGCGTGTTCCTGAGCGCCGACGCGTTCCTGCTGTTCGTCTTCTACGAAATCGCGATCGTGCCGAAATACTTCCTGATCGCGAAATGGGGGTCCACAAATCGTGAATACGGCGCGATGAAGCTCGTGCTGTACTCGTTTGCGGGCAGCGCGCTCGTGCTGGCGGGATTGCTGTGGGCCTATGCGATGGGCGGCGCCCATAGCTTTGCCCTTGCCGATCTGGCGAAGGCCGCGACCGGTTTCTCCGCCGGGGAACAACGCGGCATGTTTGCGCTGGTCTTCCTGGGCTTTGCCGTGCTCGCCGGCCTTTTCCCCTTTCACACCTGGGCGCCCACCGGCCACGTTGCCGCACCGACCGCCGCCTCCATGTTGCTCGCCGGCGTGGTCATGAAACTTGGCGCGTATGGCTGCCTGCGCGTGGCGATGCCGCTCTTCCCCGTGGGCTTCGAGTTCTGGCAGTCGACGATCGCCTGGCTCGCGGTGGCGGGAATCCTCTACGCGGGACTCATCGCGCTCGTGCAGGCCGATTTCAAGTTTGTGATCGGTTACTCGAGCGTCAGCCACATGGGCTTCGTCCTGCTGGGTCTCGCCGCCGCCAACGCGCGCGCGGTGAGCGGCGCCGTGCTCCAGATGTTCTCCCATGGCGTGATCGCCGGGCTGCTCTTCGCCGTCGTCGGCCGGATGGTTTACGATCGGACGCACACGCGGCAACTGGCGGATCTTCGGGCGATGCCGCTGCACCGCAAAATGCCGTTCGCGGCCCTGGTCTTCGTCCTCGCCGGCCTCGCCTCGATGGGCATGCCCGGCTTCAGCGGCTTCCCCGCGGAGCTGAGCATCCTAATCGGCACATGGCAGACCTCGCCACTGTGGGCGGTGTTTGCCGCCGCCGGCATTGTCGTGGCCGCTGCTTTCACGTTGCGCGCAATTCACGTTTCGTTTTTTGGCACGACGGATCGTTCCGTTCCGGTGCCCACCGGCATCGGCGCGGCCGGCCATTCGGCCACCGGACATGAGCACGCGTTCGAACCCATCACGTGGTCGGAGCGGGCGGGAGCGCTGCTGCTGATCGCGGCCACGGTCTACATCGGTCTGAAACCCGATGTATTGCTAAACTGGATAACGCCGGCGTTGGAATCGCCCATCATGCGCGCCGCGCTGAAGCAAGGCCTGCCGTGAGCCTCGATTACCGCCAGCTCCTGTCCACGCTCCTGCCGGAGGCATCCCTCATCATCGGGGCGCTGATCGTGCTGGGACTCGATATATTTGGCGTCCGGCGGCGGACGGAAGAGGCACGCGTGCGGATCAGTTGTTACGTGGGACTCTTCGCCCTCGCGATCGCGGTCTATTTCACGATCACCACACCGTTGGCGGACGCGGTGTTCGGCGGAGTCTTCGCCCTGGATGCGCTCGCCCGCGCGACGCGCGTCGGCGTGCTCGGGCTGGCGGGCTTTTCGCTCGCGATGCTGCCGGGTGCAACGCGGCTGCGGCATCCGGCTGAATATGTCAGCATCATGCTGTTCGCCACGTGCGGATTCACGCTGATGGCGTGCGCGCAGCAACTCCTCGTCGCATTTCTCGCCCTCGAGCTGGCCAGTCTCTCGCTTTATGTTCTCGCCGGGTTCGACAAATCGCGCCCCGAGTCGGCGGAAGCCGGGCTGAAGTATTTTCTCTTTGGCGGAGTTTCCGCGGCCTTCCTGCTCTTCGGGTTCAGCCTGATCTACGGCCTCACCGGCTCCATTCAGTTCACCGAAATCGCCCAGCAACTCCGGTTGCAGCCCATGAGCCCGCTGCTCGTGGTCGCGGTGGTGATGGTGCTGGTCGCGTTTGGCTTCAAGGCCGCGGCGGCGCCCTTTCACCTCTGGGCCCCCGATGCCTACCAGGGTGCGCCGGCGACCTCTGCCGCGCTCATTGCGTCCGCCTCAAAACTGGCGGGTTTCATTCTGTTCGTGCGGCTGTTGTGGCATGGGGCGGGACCCGCCGCCGGCAGCGTGGCCACATTTTCCGGCGAGCCCGGCTGGCTGCCCGTCGCCGCCGTCATCGCCGGACTTTCACTCGTTCTGGGCAACGTGGTGGCGCTGGCGCAAAGCAACGTCCGGCGGCTTCTCGCGTATTCAGCGATTGGGCACGCCGGTGCCCTGCTGCTCGGCGTCATCACCGCCGGCGGCGCCGGCCCGGCGCCACTTTTTTACTACGCAGCGACCTACGGGCTCGCCACCGTCGGCGCATTTGGCGTCATCGCGATGGTTGAGCGAGCCGGGTCGTGTCAACGGATCACCGACCTGGCCGGATTGCATAAGCGTTCGCCGCTGCTCGCCGGCTGCCTCTTCGTCTACCTGCTCTCACTGGCGGGCATTCCTCCGCTGGCGGGTTTCTTCGGCAAGTTCGCGGTGTTTGCGGCCGCGTTGAAAATGAGCGGGCTCGCCGGACCAATCGGCTGGCTGGCCGTGCTCGCGATTCTCCTCAGCGCGGTGGCGCTCTACTACTATCTCGTCGTGCTGAAGCAGGCGCTGGTGGCGGCGCCCGCGGCGGGTGCGGCGCGAATTGCCGTTTCCGCACTACCGGCCATCGCTCTTGTGCTGATCGCCGCATTGCTCGTGGGATTCGGCGTGTTTCCATCGCGCTTGCTCGGATTGTTCTGAGCCGGGCCCACCATCCCGGCCGACAGCGCCGGCAACGCTTTTGATCGTGATCCGCCGCGCGCGGGCGCAAAACCCGCGCGATCACGCCGCCAAGATCTGCGCAGGAACACCGGCAAAAACTGCGCAGTAAATAATATTACACGCGCGGCGGCGTGCAGATCAGCGCGTTATTCTGCGCGCATGGCTTCCCTCTCTGAAAAAACCCCCGACAACGTGCCGGGCCCCTACTACATCGATTCGACGTGCATCGATTGCGACCAATGTCGCGTGATCGCGCCGGATTTGTATGCGCGCAACGATGACACCGGAATGGGTTACGTGAAACGCCAGCCTGTCTCCGCCGACGATGTCGCCGTCGCCGAGGAAGCCCGGCTGGCTTGCGCGACCGAGTCGATCGGCAACGACGGCAACTGAGCCGGGACCTCCCGGTTCAGCACCCACATACACCCATGTTAAACGATCTGATCATTGGAATGGCCGGCTCCGGCGGCGACGGCATTGTTTCCGCCGGCGAGTCGCTGATGAGCGCGGCGGCCCAGGAAGGCTATTTCGCGACGCTCACCAAGAGCTTCGGCTCCCAGATTCGCGGCGGTGAGTCGTCCTGCCGGTTGCGCGTGGCTACCACGCCCGTGCTCAATCCGGGAGGCGCGCTCAGCGTCGCCGTCGCCCTGAACTGGGAGGACTTTCTCCGGTTTGGCGGCGAGCTGCCGGTCAGCCCCGAGACGGTCATCATCTACGAACAAAGGACCGGAGTTGCTCCTGATGCGATCCCTCTGACAGTCCGTCCGGCCATCGCCGTCGCTGTCCCGATCGAGGATATCGCCAAGAAAACGGCCGGGACCTTGCTGGCCAAAAACAATGTCGTCCTCGGGCTTCTCGCCGGCTGGTTCGGGCTCGGACGCCAGGCCATCCTCGACGGTATCCGCCGCAAATTCGGCAAGAAAGGCGTCGAGGTCCTCCAAGGCAACGAGCGCTCGTATGCGGCCGGGCTCGCGTACGCCGACGAACACCCGCTGGCTCAAGCGCAAACGCTCGCTCCGGCCACCGGTGGCAAAGGCCGGCGTCGCGTCACTGACGGCAATGAAATCTGCGCAGAGGCGGCGCTGTTTGCCGGCTGCAAGTTCTTCGGCGGTTATCCGATCACGCCGGCCACGGAGATTATGCAGCACCTCCAGCGGGACATCTGGAAACACGGCGGGTCCCTCCTTCAGGCAGAGGACGAAAT
>JBBRCR010000179.1:0-14715 GCA_038204695.1 Opitutales bacterium
GATGAAGCACGAATTGCAGACTCAAATCCACTCGCTGGCGCTCGCAGCCACGGAGTCGCGAATCGCTCAACTTCGGGTTTTTCCCCTTCGCGTTTATTAGCGAGGCTGCGCCTCAGACTTTAACCGCAGATATCGCAGATGAACGCAGATAACCGCAGAACCGCTTTCATCATCTGCGCCATCTGCGTTATCTCGCTGCTCCCTCCGCGGCCTCCCGTAAGAACTCAGGGTTTTGAAATCGCCGCAAAAAAACACGAACCAGAAGAATAGTGGCATACAACTCCGGCTCACCGCCGCGGCGAATCCACGGGGCGGTGAAGCTTGTGTATAAAGGTATGGCGGGACGCCCATGCCACTTTGAAACTCAATCCCGGCGGCGCGACAGTGCGTCCAATTTCGCCTCCGCCGCGATTATCCGTTGCTCCAATCGTGCGCGGGCCTCCCGATAGGCCAGGGGTGGCGGCGAGGAGCGCCCCACCGGCCGGGCACTTCCTTCCGGCGGCTGGAGCAGCGCGCGAATCTCGTTCAGGTAGCGTTTTGAAAGCTCAATCTGCGCGGGCAGATTGGAACGATTGTGAAAACCGTCGCCATTTACTGTAACGTAGACGGGCGTCGTATGCGCCATCTGCGACGGCCCCCCATTCACCCGCGCTGCCAGCCAGATTCCATGTTTCGCCGCGTGTTCGAACTCCAACGAAATCCGGCCCGCGGTTTGACCACGATCGCCCGCTTTCGCCTCCGCCAGGACTTTGCCGTGCCCAATGATCTGGAGCTCTTGGAGCGGGATCTGGGTCGGATGGCCATACGCGGTGGCTGCAATCCGCACTTTAGTTCCGGGCCTCACATCCAGGGATGTGCCCGGAAGCTGCCCATTCACCTTGAGATCAATCACCGGCCCAGTCGTCGCAAACGTGTGGCCGGCTTTGATTCCATCCAGCCAGCGTGAGAAAACAAACTCCTCGCCGACGTACGTGTAGAAACGGGCATTGCCGATCTGGGGGCCCGCCTGCTCCTCCCCGGGTCGCGAACCACGACCGCACCAAGGGAAATCGGAGCCAGCCAGGGCCGTCAATTTGTAGCCGAGATCCAGAAATCGATAATAGTTTTCGACGGCGAGCGGCCCTTCCGGCACGCAAAACTGCATCAGCTCGAGGAAGTCGATTTTCCCGGCGAGTACATCCAGTGTCATTCCGCGGTTCCCGTGAAACGACATTCCCTGGTGCGCATAACCGGAAACTCCGCCCAGTTCGTGCACGCGATCAAACACCTTGTCATAAAGATAATAGTCGTCCTGAAACCGCACGAAGCCCTCCGCCCCCAGCGAGATCGTGTGCCCGAGTTCACCCGTGCGCGGCTCCTCCTGGCCCGAGGTGAGAATGTATCGACCGGCGCCATACCGGCCTTTTTCACCCCAGCCATACTGCGCGAAGTACGTCGTCCAGAAATCGCCCATCTGCAGCAACACGCCGACATGCACATCTTCCGCCGCCACCCAATCGAGGATCAGCGGATTCTCGCGCGGCGATCGCCGGAGGTGAATATGATCATCGGCCGAATACCAGCCACGTTCGGGCTGGTCGATCCAGCGACTCAGATCATACGTGCGTGTCACCTGTTCGCCGGACTTGAACGTGAGTTCCTCCGTCTGCTCGATGAATTCGTAGCCTTTCGAGATCGTCAGGAGAAATTTTCCCGCGGGCATCGCCAGGTTGAACGAACCGTTGACGTAAAACGCGCCATTCATCTGAAACACGTAGCCTTGGGCGGCATCGTTCTGGCCGTACATGACACCGATCGCTTCCGGCGGTAAACCGAGGACAGTGCCCGGCAGCGCCAGCCGAGCCTCCGTCGCGGCCGGCGCCGTCCGCGGGAGAATCCCGAGGGAGAGCGGACCGAGCGGTTTGCCAAGTTCGTCTGTGATCCGCACGCGCACCGGTGTGGTCCGGCCAAGCTTCGCGTCGCGGATGGTGACGCTGAGGCGCGCGTCGGTCCGCGGCGTGTTCACCGCCGCGGTTGGTTGTGGAGCGGCGCGGGCGACGGTAGGCACAGACGGCGAGGGACGATGATCAGGGTGAGCCAGCGCTCCGGCCGGCAAGGCGGCTGCCAAGGCTAAATGGGCGAGGCCGGAAAGGGTGCGGCGCGGCCATCGATTTCGCGCTGCGCCACAACTGACTGAACGTACGTGAGTGTCCGGACCGGTGGAAATGTTCATGCGCGCGGCTCCTGTTAATCGAGGGTACTGATGCGTGAGCCAAATGTCTCGTCGAAGATCAGCGTGCGGCGCGGGCATGGCTCCCCCCATCGAGATCGACAGAGCAGCCATGCGCGAACGCAGCAACGCATTGTGCGGACACGAGGCGACCTCCCGCGGGCGTTTGACATCGAGCCGCGCGGCCCTGTGGGTGTCTGGCGTTTATCGTGGCCGCCAACGAAAAGATCCTCGTCGCGATGTCCGGCGGAGTGGACAGCTCTGTCGCCGCCCTGCTGCTCCAGCGACAGCGCAGTGACATCGTGGGCGCGTACATGAAGAACTGGATCAACGAGGACAATGTCATCGGTCATTGTCCATGGCGGCAGGACATCGACGATGCACGCGCCGTGTGCGACCGGCTGGGAATCGAGTTTCGGGTCGTGAACCTGATGCGCGATTATCGCGAGCGGGTCGTCCAATATCTGCTCGATGGTTACGCGCGCGGACTGACGCCGAATCCGGACATCATGTGCAACCGGGAGATCAAGTTCGGCGTGTTTCGCGCCTGGGCGAAGGACCACGGCTTCAGCGCGGTGGCGACCGGACACTACGCGCGGCGGACGGGTGAACCCAAGGCGGCTGAAACCGGTGCATGGATACAAAATCCGCAACCCAATTTCCAACTCTGGGAGGGCACCGACCAGAACAAGGATCAGTCCTACTTCCTGGCGCTGCTCAGCCAGGAGCAACTGCGCGACGCCCGGTTCCCGATCGGGGAACTCACGAAGCCGGAGCTGCGCACGCTCGCACGCGAAGCCGGGTTGCCCAACGCGGATAAAAAGGACAGTCAGGGCATCTGCTTCATCGGCGAGGTGAAGATGGCCGACTTTCTCCGCGTCTATGTCCCGGACGCGCCCGGTCCCATTGTGCGCGCGACCGACGGGCGGGAACTCGGCACGCATCGCGGGCTGCATTTCTATACGCTGGGCCAGCGCAAAGGCATTGGCGTGCCGTCGAACACCGACCACGAGGCTTACGTGGTCGTCGGCAAACGGGCGGTGGATCGGGCCCTGCTCGTCGCGTTCGATCACCCGGATGCGCCAGGACTTTTCCAAAGGGAGGTGCGCGTCCATGCGCTGAGTTGGATCGGCCTGCCACTCACGAGGGCATGCGAGCTCGAGGGGCGCGTCCGTTACCGCGATCCCCGCGGGCCGCTGCATTTCGAGCCGGAGGAGGGCGGTACTGCGCGGATCACCTTTCGCAACCCCCAACGCGGCCTCGCCAGCGGACAGGTGCTCGCTTTCTACGCGGGTGGGCAACTGCTCGGCGGCGCGGTGTATGTCTGAGGGTCATTCAGGCGGAGTGGCACCGCCCTCGCCGCGACCCCGTCTAGCGCACCGTCGCCCACGCCAGGCTCAACGCGAAACCGAGAAATACGACACCGAGCGCCCGATCGATCCAGTGGCCATGCCGGAGGAATTTCGCCCGCACGTCCGGCTGGGTAAACACGACGGATACGAAACAGAACCAGACCATCGTAATGATGGTCATCCACAGGCCGTACCCGGCCTGGATCAACTTGGGCGTCGCCGGACTCACGACGATGACGAACAACGATATGAAGAAAAGGGTCGCTTTGGGGTTCAGCGCGTTGGTGAGGAAGCCGAGTGCAAACGCCCCGCGGTGATCGGGTGCCGGCGCGGGCGCCACGTTGGCTTCGCCATTCACGACACGGGGCCTGGCTCGCAATGACGCAATCCCGATCCAGGCGATGTACGCCGCGCCAAGATATTTCACGACGTTGAACCACAGCTCCGATCCCCGAAGCACCAATCCGAGTCCGAGCAGCGAATAGGTGACGTGCAGCAGGATCCCGGTGCCAATGCCAAGGCTCGTCCACACGGCCGTGCGCCGCCCGTGGTCGACGCTTTGTTTGAGCACGATCGCGAAATCCGGGCCGGGGCTTGCCACCGCCAGCAGGTGGGCGATGGCGACTTTCGAGAATTCAACCCAGTACTCGTTCATTGATGAGGGGAGCGCGCCTTTCTAATTCGGCGGGGCCGGGGGCGTTCCGGAAGGCAACGGGAGGCTAAAGCGCCATTTGCTTGAACAACGGGTCCGCGAGCATCGCCTCGAACTGTTTTCCCTCGACGAAAGCCCGGACGTTCCGGTCTTCGGGAAACCGCTTTGCGACCTTGTCCAGCAGCTTCCGGCTGTCATCAACGCGGCTCATCAAGGCCAGCACGTAGACCTGCTGCAACCAGGGGTCGAAGTCCCTGGCGTTGACTCGAGCCTCCTCTTCGTAGGCCTCCAGCGCGCCCTTGTAGGCGTCACGCGCCCCGCTCCGATTGTTGAGCCGCGCGCGCAGAGAACCGAGACTCACCCAATACGCCCCGCGATCCGGGCTCAATTTCACGACCTGCGTCATGAGGCCTTCGGCGCGGGTCCAGTCCTTCAGATTCAGGGCGAACTCCGCCTCGCTCGCGAGGTGCGCCGCCTCCTTCCGGTGCAATTCCGAAATCTCCCGCCCTTTGCCGCGGCAGCCGGAGCCGGCGAGCAGCGCCCCGATCAAAAGGATGGATACACACCATGACTTCATGACGCCTACATAGCGATCCTTCGGACCGCGGCGTCAACGCCGCCGAAGCCGGAGGCGCCGTTCCTGACGGCTGGCCACGGGGCTGCGAGCACCCGCGACGGGGAACCTCCGGGCGCCAGCCCGGCAACCAGTCCTCACATATCGGGCGGCACGTTGGCCAGCGCCTCTTCAATGGTCGTCAACCCTTCCTTCACTTTCAGCATGCTATCCTGGTGCAGCGTTTTCATTCCGTTGCGCATCGCGATTTTCTTCAACTCGGCCGATTCCGCCCCCTTGTTGACCGCGGCAATCAGCTCGTCGTTGTTGACCATCAACTCGTGAATGCCCAAGCGTCCCTTGTAGCCGCTGCCGCCGCATTTCGGACAGCCCTTGTGACGCGCTTTGTAGATCTGGCCGGTCCAGCCAAGCGCCTTCTCGATGATTTCCTTTTCGCGATCCTGCGGAGTATATGGCACCCGGCAGGTCTTGCATACGCGGCGCAGCAGCCGCTGCGCGCAAACGCACAGCAACGACGACGAAATCATGAACGGCTCGATGCCCATTTCGGTCAGCCGGGACACCGTGGTCGGCGCGTCGTTCGTGTGCAGCGTGGAAATCAGCAGGTGACCGGTAAGCGCCGCCTCCACCGCGATGCCAGCCGTTTCCTTGTCGCGAATTTCACCGACCAAAATGATGTCGGGATCCTGCCGCAGGAATGAGCGCAGCGCAGACGCAAACGTGAGTCCGATCTGCCGATGCATCTGCATCTGATTCAAACCGGCGAGCGTGTATTCAATGGGATCCTCGGCGGTGCGAATGACGATGTCCGGCGTGTTGATTTCGTTGAGCGCCGAGTAGAGCGTCATCGACTTGCCCGAGCCCGTTGGTCCGCAATGCAGGATCATCCCGTACGGCTGTCGGATGCATTCCCGATATTTCGTGAGATTTTCCAGGGAGAAGCCGAGGGCTGGCAACGGCAGCGTGCTCTTCTGCTTGTCGAGGATACGCATGACGACCCCTTCGCCATGGTTGAGCGGTGCGGTCGAAACGCGCAAATCGAGGTCGAGATTCTTCTTCGTAAACTGCTTGAAAACGATGCGTCCGTCCTGCGGCAACCGACGCTCAGAAATATCGAGGTTGCACATGATCTTGATGCGGGCGACCAGCGCCGGACCGACCTTCTTTGGCAACCGCAACTTCTCCTGGCAGAGCCCATCGATCCGGTACCGAACCGTGATGTCCTTTTCCTGCGGCTCAATGTGGATGTCGCTCGTCCCGGCGAAATACGCGTCCTCGATGATTCGATTCGCCAGCTGGATGATCGGGCCGGACTCCTCCGTCACTTCCTCGTCCTTCAGCTCCGCATCGCCGTCGTGGCCGAACTCCACCCCGATCTGCTGAACCACGTCGTCGAACCCGGCCGTGCGATCCTGGCCCTTGTTTAACTTGTCCTTGATGTCCTTTTCGCGCGCGAGCAGCCGGACGACGTTCTTGCCCGTCATCTCCTGAATCTTCGTCGGGAGGGTGACTTCGAAGGGATTGGCAAAGGCGACGAGCAGCATCTCGCCGACCTGTCCGACGGGCAGCACCAGGTTTTCCTGGCAAAACTCCTGCGGGATGCGCTCGAACGTCTGCGGCGTCACCCGATAGCGCGCCACATTGTACGGCGAGAGATTGAGCGCCCGCGCTTTGGCGACCAGGCACTGGAAGGCCGTGATCTTGAACTCCTCCTGCAGCAGCTTGTCGAGGGCATCGCCACTGAGATCGTCGGAGCGCGTGAGCAACGCGCTGCGCTGCTCGTGGTCGAGCCGACCCATGTCGACGAGCTTCGATACAATCTGAAGCTGAATTTTTCCCAGCGGCATGACTTATCGATTGGCGACGAAAGGCGTGGCGGTGGGCGGCCGCTGCGTCAACGGCTCTCCGTTCGGGCCCACGCCGCTGGCTGCGACAATTTTTTCCAGGTAATCGGCAATCGCTTCGAGCGTGGTTCCAAACCACAGGATCGGGCCGCCGAGCTGCTTCTCCCAAAAGGTGCGAACGGCCGGGCTGAGGTAATACGCCGTCGCGATGAAGAAGAATTCCTCCTCGCGATCGAACGGAATGGACCACGTCGCCCAGCATGCCCCGACGTCAATGTGCTTCTTGATGTCGTCCGGCACTTCGTACTCCCGCAAGTCGACCAACCCCACCCCGGCGCTTTCGACGATATGATGGAGCACATCGTCCTCCTTCAGTACTTTCATGTCGTAGGCCAGAATACCGAGGATGGTGCATTGCCGCGGCTGTTCAGTCGTAACGATTTCGATCAGCTTCTCGTTCGCCTTTTCCAGATCCTCAATCCGGACGAGGTTGTGCTCGACAAACGCGGCGCCGAGCAGCCGGTTCGCGCGCATGAGAAGCGGACGATATTCCTTTGACATGAGGGGACGCGGACCGTGAATCAGGCGACCCGGGCACGCGACGATTTTTCAGCGGAACGAAACTTTGCGACGCGCTTTAACAGTTCTTTCTTTAACCCATCCAACCCATCGCCAGCGAGGCACGAAATCTCGAGCACGTCCACGGTCTTGTAGCGTTTCTTGAACTTGGCCAGGTGCCCGGCCGCCTCGGGCAGGTCCATCTTGTTGGCCACGACCAAACGCGGTTTTTCCAGCAGCTTGCGATCGTAAAGCTTCAGCTCGTTGAGCAGGTGCTTGTAATCCTCGCGCGGATCGCGCGCGTCCGTCGCCGCCATGTCGAGGAGGAAGATCAGCAGGGCGCAGCGCTCGATATGGCGGAGGAACCGGTGGCCGAGGCCCCGATTTTCGTGCGCCCCCTCGATCAGGCCGGGGACATCCGCGAGGAGCAGGCGCTTGTGCCCCTTCACTTCGTCGAGGTAGTCGATCACCCCAATCTGCGGGTGCAGCGTCGTAAAAGGATACGCGGCCGTCTTCGGTCGCGCCTTGGTGATGCGAGACATGAGCGACGATTTGCCCGCATTGGGGAACCCGACCAGGCCGACATCCGCGATGCTCTTCAACACCAGCCGGTACGTTCCCTGTTCGCCTTCCTGACCGGCGTTGGCCCGTCTCGGCGCACGATTCGTGGAGGTCTTGAAATGGGTGTTCCCCCACCCGCCATTGCCGCCTTTGCAGAGAACAATGGTCTGCCCCTCCTCGACCAACTCAGCCACGGGCTTGTCCGACGCAAGGTCGATGACGACCGTTCCCAGCGGCAGTCGCATGATGCACGGTTTGCCATCTTTGCCGCTGCAATCGGCGCCCTGACCGTGTTCCCCGCGCTCGCCACGCCAGTGGGGTTGGAACTTGTAATCGACAAGATTGTTGGTGTTGACGTCACCAACGAGGATCACGTCGCCTCCGCGGCCACCATCTCCGCCATTGGGTCCGCCCCAAGGCTCGAATTTTTCCCGGCGAAAACTGATGCAGCCGCGTCCACCATCACCCGCCGCCAATTTGACTGTACACTCGTCGACAAACATGGGCCCACGATGCAGAAGCCGGCGGATTTGCCAAGGGATGGATTCCCGTCACCCAATCACCTGCGCCGTCGTGGTCGGGCCGGTGCAGCGTGGGCCAGCCGCCGTCCAGACCAGTTGATCAATGCACATCCGTCGCCTCGTTCGCGCCGGGTCCCACGCATGATAAACGAGGACTTCGGTGCCATCGGGAGCGACCGCATGCGAGTTGTGCCCCGGCCCAAGCACCTCTCCCTTCCGCTCGCTTAATACGACCGGACCCGCCGGCGAGCCGTGAACCCAGGGACCGAGCGGATGATCGGCCACGGCAAAACTCACGCCGTAGTCCTTCGTTTGCCAGTTTCCCCCGGAATAAAAGCAGTAGTAGCGCGCCTCGTGCATCACAACGCACGGCCCCTCGACGGTGTGCCACGCGTCCCATTGCCGGCCGTACAATGAGCGGTTCCGCTCGTAGATTTGCCAGTCCGCGTTTGCTTGCAGCACGACCCGGCTGGGCCCGGCGGCCCTCAGCATGTCGGGGCTCAACGGAACCACGGCCAGTCCGGTTCCGACCCGCTCCTGAAAAAAATCACGCGCAAAAAACAGGTACCACTGACCCGTGTTTGCATCACGAAAGGGATGCGCATCAATACAGAAGCCCTCCACGTCATCGAGCACCGCACCCATCGGGTGAAACGGTCCGAGCGGCGTTTCCGCCGCCGCCACTTCGATTCGGTGAAGCTCGTCCCGGCCCGTGGGCGCGCTCGAGTAATAGAGAAAAAAGACGCCGTCGCGCTCCGCCACTTCCGGTGCCCAGTAGTCCCGTTCGCGGGCGTCTGGCTGCGTCAATTCCAACGCCGCCCCCGCCGGTTCCCAATGGGCCAAATCACGCGACCGCAGGATCGTGAAAGCCCGTGAGGCGTCAGTGGATACGCCAAGGGGTTCCCCGGTGCCGTACGCATAATAGACCTCTCCGTGTCGCAGGACGAAGGGATCCGCAAAGTAGCCGGCCCAGACCGGATTGTTGAAATGCAGCGCCATGTCATCACTGACGTCGTACGCCGGCGGTGGTTCTCGACTGCTTTCGCCCGGCTGATGTCGAGATTCTTCCGGGCATCCCGCTATTTCAGCGGCGAGAAGTTCGTCGGCGTGAGGTAGACCGACTCCACTTTCGTCGTGAGCTTGCCGTCCTTCTCCGACGCGGTCCGCGCCTTTGCCCAGTCGGCATCTTCCCGGAAAGCTTTCCATGATGCGGCGGCGGCATCGCGACTCGCATGCGCAAGGAAGTAAATCAGCGTTCGTCCGCCGCCCTTGTCTTCATCCGTCGGATGAAAATACCCGAGATTCGTGATGCCGTGTTTCGCGAACAGTTTGATCGTGTGGTCGCGAAACCGGGCATCGAGCGCGGCGAGTTTGCCTTCCGCCGCGGTGTAGCTGCGCAGCTCGAAAACGCGCGGAGCACCCCTGCCGGCACCCGGCTTCATTGCGGGCGAGAAATTGGTCGGCTCGAGAAAAACGGATTCCGCCTTGGCGACGATCTTGCCGTTCGCCTCGGTGCGCTTGCGGACCGCCTGCCAGTCCGGATCCGCGCTGAACGATTTCCACGACGCTTTCGCGGCATCGCGGCTCTGATGCTCGAGGAGATAGATGAGTTTGTCCGCCCCTCCGTCAGTGGCATCAACCGGCACCCAGTACCCGATATTCTTCATCCCTTGTTTGGCGAAAAGTCGCACGGTATCGTTGCGGAAACGCGCCACGACGGCCGCGGCATTGCCGGGGGTTGCCGTGTAGGTACGGAGCTCATACACCGCGGCGGACGCGCTCGGCGCCGCCGCCCAAGTCGAAGCGAAGCCCGTGAAAAGAACGAGGGGAAGCAGACGCAACAGGTTCATAGAGGTTTGGCCACACTGCCAACGCCGCGGTCGTCGTCAACCCACCCGTAAATCGAACGAGTATTCCCGATCGCGCGCGCCGCCGCTCTGCGTCCAATCGCAACGGGGCGGCGCCGCGGCACCACCGACGCGGCAGCCAACGAACCCGGTGCGATGCCTACCGCCAGACTGGCCAAATGAACTCGAACGAAAGATCCAGAACGACCGAACGCGGCGGATCCGCGGCCGCATCATCCACTCGCTGGCGCTCGCAGCCACGGCACGCTGACGCCGCTCCGCGTGGCTGCAAATTCCACGCTCGCCGTTTTTTCCTCCCAATGGCGGGCTTCCGCGGGTGAATTGTCATGGTGACGCCCAACGTGACTGCCGCGCTCCCCCCAACTGACTTGACCTACTGGAAGATCGACGAATGCGCCGCGTACTTCGACCGGTTGCACATTCGCGGTTGGTGTCATGTCCCGGCGCAAATAATCGACCGGGTCGAAATCTTTTATGAGGCCGCGCAACTCGTCTGCCCGTTGAGCAGCTTCGGCCAGCCCAGTCCCGATGTGGACAATTTCTGCGGGCCGGGTGCGGCCAACGTCCGCTTCGACGAGTGGGTGTCGGTCCCAGCCGACATTCTTGGCAATCCCTTCATTCTCCGGTGCTGGTTGAAAAATGGCCAATGCTTTGTCGGGCGGGACACGCTGACGAACGCCGCGTATGGCGATCCATATTTCCAGAGCTGGGAAAATTTCATCGCGCACCTCGCCCAGTTTTCTTCGGGCGCCGTGCTCGAAATCGGGTCCCGCGCACGTTCGGCCGTCACCCGCCGCCACCGGATTCCGGAACGGCTTGAGTATGTCGGGCTCGATGTTCTCGCCGGTCCCAATGTGGACGTGGTGGGGGACGCCCATGAGTTGAGCCATTTGTTCGCCGGGAAGAAATTTGTGGCGGCATTCTCGACGTCGGTGTTCGAGCACCTGGCGATGCCCTGGAAGGTCGCGCTCGAGTTGAATCGCGTCCTGGTCAGGGGCGGTATCGTCTACACGTCGACCCACCAAACATTTCCCATGCACGACGAGCCTTGGGATTTTTGGCGGTATTCTCAATACACCTGGGGCTGCCTGTTCAACGCGCAAACCGGTTTCGAGATCGTGGAGTCGGTCGTCGGGGAACCGGCACGGATTCATGCTGCTCGTACATCGGAGGTGACGCGCGACCTGCACCTGAGTCCGGCGTGGCTCGGTTCGGCGTCAATCGTCCGCAAGATCGATGAGACATCGCTCACGTGGCCCGTACCAATGGCCGCCGTAACCGCGACCGTCTACCCCGCCGGCGAGATGGCCCAGGCGCCCACGCCGAATCGCGCGTGAGGCGGTCGAGAACCGCGCTTACTCCACGAGTGAACTTACAGGCCCCCTTCGCCACCGGCGCTCACCGCACGGGCGGCACCACCGGTTTCTCCGCCATCGGAAAGGAGTAACTCGACCACGTGGTGACGCGCGGCACGGGATTGGGATAGTGTTGCGCCTTCCACTGAGCGTGCAGCGCCAGCAGTTCCTTGACGACCTCCGGAAAATTCGCCGCCACATCGTGGCTCTCGCCGATGTCATCTTTCCACTGATACAGGAAGGGTCGCGGGCGCCAGAACTGGTGCACCAGTTT
This sequence comes from Opitutales bacterium, assembly GCA_038204695.1. Lineage (GTDB taxonomy): Bacteria > Verrucomicrobiota > Verrucomicrobiia > Opitutales > Opitutaceae > ER46. The sequence goes on from JBBRCR010000179.1 coordinate 11,769, forward strand.
CCAATCGCCGCGAATGACCGCGGCATTGTGCTGGTTTTCCCAATGCACCGCGTCCGCCCGCTGGTACGCACCGCCCGTGAGCAGCGGCAAGAGGGAGCGGCCGTCCATGGCGTGGGTCGCCGTGACGCCCGCTGCCTCCAGAAATGTCGGCATCAAATCCATCGTGACGGCGAGCTCATCGCGCACGAGTCCGGCCGGAATCCGCCCCGGCCAGCGGGCCAGAAACGGAACGCGAATGCCGCCTTCGTGCCCTGAAAATTTGTGTTCGCGCAACGGGCCATTCGAGATGTCCGCCCCCTCCGGCCCGTATCCCGTCACCTCCGCGGTCGGCCCGTTGTCCGAGGTGAAAACCACCAGCGTGTCGTTCGCCATGCCGAGTTCCTGCAACGTCGCCAGGACCCGGCCGATGCCGGTATCGAGTTGCTCGACCATCGCGGCGTAGATCGCAAACAGACCGTCTTTCGGCAACCGGCGGCGATATTTGGCCACCAGTTCGGCGGGCGCCTCGAGCGGGTAATGCGGGGCGTTGTACGCGAGGTAGAGGAAGACCGGCCGGCCCTCCTCTTTCGTTTTCTTCAGATAATCGATCGCGGTGTCCGTCAGTCGATCGGTGTAATATCCGCGCACCTCGATCGGCGTCTCGTTGTGATAAGTCTCCTTGGGCAGCCAGTAAGCCGGTGTGCCGATCAGGGAGCCCCAGAATTCTTCGAAACCGTGGGTGCGCGGCCAAGCACGCGGCGCAAACCCGAGGTGCCATTTGCCCACCATGATTCGCCGGTATCCCGCGGGTGCCAGGGCTTCTGGAATCGTGATCGCCTCAGGGCTGAGTTCCAGCACCGGAATTTTGCCCCGCACGGTGGGGCTCGCCAGTTCGGGCATGCCGACGCTGTGCGGGTACCGCCCGGTGAGCAGCGCCGCCCGAGTGGGCGAACACATCGGCGCCGACGAATGAAAACGCGTGAGCTTCACGCCTTCCTTCGCGAGCCGGTCGAGATTCGGCGTGTCGATCTTCGAGCCATCGTGGCCGAGATCGGCCCAACCCAGATCGTCCGCGAGGATCATCACGATGTTCGGTCCGCGGGCGCCGGCCGAAAGCGTGGACAACACCACCCCGCACACGGAAAAAAAGATGACGCCTCTCATGAGAACCGGAGCTGAACGGATCCACCGTGCCATGCCAATCCCGCATCCGCGCCGTCCCCGAGCCAGACATTTTGCGGTTGGCGCGGTTGTTGCCAACGTGACGCATGACTCCGCAACGCCCGCCCAAACCGGCGCGCCATTCATCCGAAGAACGACCCGAAAGTGCCGCGTGGCGCCGCCGATGGCACGAAGTGATTTTCGAGGCGGACACGCCGGCCGGAAAACATTTCGACGTACTCCTGCTTGTATTGATCCTGTTAAGCGTCGTCGCCGTGAGTCTCGAGAGCGTACGTGACATTCGAGAGGCCTACGGTCCCGTCCTGCGCATCGTGGAATGGGTCTTCACCGGCCTGTTCACCGCCGAATACGTGGCGCGGCTGATCAGCGTCCGGCGGCCGCTCGCCCACGTCGTGAGCTTCTACGGCATCGTCGATTTGCTCGCCATTCTGCCGACCTATCTCGGTGTGCTGATCCCGGGCTCGCAATCGTTCCTGGTCATTCGCGCGCTGCGGTTGCTGCGGGTTTTCCGCATTCTGAAGCTGACCCATTTTGTGGGCGAGGCGCGGCAATTGCGCGCAGCGATGCGCGCCAGCGCCCGCAAGATCGTCGTGTTTCTCGGCACGGTACTCACGACCGTGCTCATTGCGGGGGCGCTCATGTATTTGATCGAAGGCGAGGAGCACGGTTTCACGAGTATTCCCCTTTCGGTTTATTGGGCGGTGGTGACGATGAGCACCGTGGGATTCGGCGACATCGTGCCGCAAACGGTGCTCGGCCGGTGCCTCGCCTCGGTGTTGATGATTATCGGCTACGGGATCATTGCGGTGCCCACGGGCATTGTGACCGTGGAACTGGGCGCCGCCGCGCGCGCGGCCAGCAACACGCAGGCGTGTCCGTCCTGCGGCGCCGAAGGGCACGATAACGACGCGCGGCACTGCAAATACTGCGGCAGCCCGTTGTGAGCGGCTAGAACTGCACGCCCGCCGTAAGCCGGAATGAAATCGGATCGTAGTAACGCACCGCCCGCTCCGGCACGGTGATCCGCCGCGCACCGGCCGTCGTCGAAGGAACGACGCTGCCGGCGAGAAAATTCGTTCCGGCGATATCGACCGGCGTGATGTAAAGCGTGCTGGCGCCGTACGTGACGTTCTTCTGCTCGTCCAGGACGTTGTTCACGTTGAGCCGGAAATTCCAGTTCCGCTCACCCCACAGCTTCGTGCGATAGCCGAGCCCCAGGTTGATCTTGTAGTCCGCCGCGAAGCGCGGCTTGAACCGCTGGTTTTCCAGGTTCTGGAGATTGCGCGCCCCGTTGTTGATCACCACCTGGCTTTGGCGCTCACCGTTGTAGAGCACGCCCAAACCCACGTCCAAGCCACGCACCGGTCCGTCGGTGAACGTGTATTTGGTCCACAACGACAGCGAATTCCGGGGGTTGTCGATGGTCCGCGCCCCCGCAATTTCACCGGAGAAATCGTATGTCCCTTCGTCGAGATTCGCGCGCCGCTGGTCCAGCGGAACCCCCATGTAATTCCACCACGATTCATATTCCGTGCTGCTCGGCTGATCCACGATCTTGAATCCGCCGGTCACGCCTTGCGTAAGATAGGTGTACGTCAGCACCGAGGAGAGGTTGTCGGTCAGATTGAAATAGAGCTGCAGGTCCACGCCCTCGGTGCGATCATCGTATGCCGTGTCGGAGTTCCGGTTGATGTACGCGTTGTTGGCATTGTACGCCCCCGCTCCGCTGCCGACGGCCGCCGTCTGCAACTCCGTGAGGCTGGAGGGATTCGAAGCCGCCGCGTCC
>JBBRCR010000180.1:0-14682 GCA_038204695.1 Opitutales bacterium
GGGTCCTTCGCGTAAAGGCCCTTCGGAATGTCCTTTTTTCGCGGGGCTTTGCGGACCGCGTAGGTCGGTTTGTCGAAATGCATGGGGGTCAGCCGTGGCCGAATGTTACCACGTCGATGGTCAGGCCGCCCGCCTGCCTGAGCGTGCGAGCGCAACCGTTGAGGGTGGAACCCGTGGTGAAGACATCGTCGATCAGGATGTAATGCAGAGAGGAATTAAGCCGTGCGCCCGGAACCAGTGCAAAGGCATTTTTCAGATTCGCCATCCGTGTACGGCGGCCCAGCGCCGTTTGCGTGGAAGTGTCGACGATTCGACGCAGCAACAGCTTGACGGCCGTCCCCCCACCCGCCACAGCGGCCAGGGCTTCGGCCAGCAGCACAGCCTGGTTGTAGCCGCGTTCCCGTGCCTTGCGCGCGTGCAGCGGAACGGGAACCAGAACGGCCCCGCGGACGTGCTCGAGGATGTGCGGCGCCCGCCGGAAAATCGTCTGCATGTCCGCCACCACGTGCAGTCCGCGATGATATTTCAATTCAATCACCAGCGAACGCGCGGGACCCTTGAACAGCACCGCGGTACGGCCTTCGCGAAATGCCGGATCCAGCCCCTCGCAATGCGGGCAAATCCTTTCCCCCTCGACAATCCCGTAAAACGGGTGTCCGCAGGTCAGGCAGTGAGGCGGCCGGACGAAATCGAGCTGGGCCACACACCGCGTGCACAAATGCCGGAAGCCGGCCTCGCCCGCATCGTCCGGCTCATCCACGACGCCGCGGCAGTGCACACACGAGGGAGGAAACACCACGTCTTTGATCCCCCGGCCCAGGTCACGCAGCGGGTTCCGCTTCATCGATAAAAAACCTTTTCCAGAAAGAGCCCCCGGGCCGGCGCGGTCTGCACGGCGGGGGTGCGCTCCCGCGTCTGCAAAATCAGCCGCACCTGGGCCGGCGCCAGTTTGCCTTCGCCCACCGCGACCAACACCCCCGTGAGGCTCCGCACCATCTTGTACAGGAAACCGTCCGCTTCCGTGACAATGTGAATATTCCGACCGCGCGGTATCACTTGCAGCCGGCGGAGGTCACGCACCGTGTCCTCCCGTTCCGTGCCATTGAGCGCCGTGAAGGCGCGGAAATCATGCCGGCCGCAGAGGAGCGCGGCCGCCACCGACATGGCTTCGACGTCGAGCGGCTTGTATATGGCCCAGCAATACGGCCGCGTGAACGGATCGGGATCGCCCAGAAAAATCCGGTATCGGTAACGTTTGCCGATCGCATCAAATCGCGAATGAAACGACGTGCCCAGAGGTTTGATCCTCTTGATTTGGATGGCGGCCGGCAGCCCGACGCGGAAGGCGGCCAGCAATTTTTCGGTGCCGTGGCGCCACGCCGCGTCGAAATGGAAAACCTGCCCCAACGCGTGCACGCCCGCATCGGTGCGGCCACTGCCATGAATCCGCGTCGGTGTCTTCAGAATTTCCGCCAGCCGTGCCTCGATGATGTCCTGGATCGCCCGGCCACCCGTCTGGCTCTGCCAGCCCGCAAACGTCGTACCGTCATACGCGCAGATGCACTTCCAGCGCGTCGTGGCCGGAGGCTTGTTCATAGGCCGGGGCCGTGGACGTGTCGCCCGCGTTGAAGAATATTGAATCCGCATTGGCTATAGCCGCCAGCGAGGGGTGCCAAATCCGCTCGCTCACGCCGGCTGCCACCCGACCGGTTCGACTCCGCCCGATTTTTCATGGGGCCGGTTCGAATGGGTCCCCGTGATGGTCGTGCCCGGCTGGAAATTTCTGATTCAGGAAATCCTGCAGGATGAGCGTGGCCGCCCGTGAGTCGATGATGCCGCTGGCGCGCACCTCCCGGCGTTTCGATTTGGGAATCGTCGACTCCGCCTCGTAACTCGTGAGCCGTTCATCCACCAAGTGGACCGGCAGCCCAAATTCCGCCCGCAGCCGGCCGGCAAATGCGTCCACCTCCTTCGCCTTGAAGCCAGGGCTGCCGTCCATGTTCAACGGATGGCCAATGATCACATCGGTGATCCGGCGCTGTTTGACCACGGCGCTCAATCCGGCCCAGCGTTTGTTTGGATCAGCGTCGACCAGCGCGGGCAGCGGAGTGGCGACCCCGAGTTCGTCCCCAAAACTCAGCCCAATTCGGCGGGCGCCATAATCGATCCCAAGGCAACGCATCGGGGGATTCCCGCCCGGCCCGGGTGGCAGTGCAATTTCAATTGCGGAGCACCGCATTCGCGCTCTCTTTCGCGGCGATGCCGGATCCGCTGCCGAATCTCTCGCCCGCCGAGCTGGCGCGTTACAGCCGGCACCTCCTGCTGGACGAGGTCGGACTCGAAGGTCAGCGCAAAATTGCCGCGGCGCGAGTGCTCATCGTGGGTGCCGGCGGACTCGGCAGCCCGGCGGCGCTGTATCTGGCGGCGGCGGGAATTGGCACGCTGGGCATCGCGGATTTTGATTTGGTCGAGACCCACAATTTACACCGGCAGCTGCTCCATGGCGATGACACGGTGGGCCGGCCGAAGGTCGAATCCGCGGCGCAGCGTCTCCGGACGACGAATCCCTTCACGCGCGTCGTCACGCATCCGGACGGCGTCACTCCGGCGAATGCGATCGCCCTCTTCTCGGCGTACGACGTCATCCTGGATGGCACCGATAATTTTTCGTCGCGCTACTTGAACAATGATGCGGCTTATTTCGCGCAGCGGCCGCTGGTCTATGGCAGCGTGTTCAAGTTCGACGGGCAAGTGGCGGTCTTCGATTCCGCCCACGATGGCCCCTGTTATCGCTGCCTGTTTCCCGAACCGCCCGCCACGGGCAGCGTGCCCGGCTGCGGTGAAGCGGGCGTGCTCGGGGCCTTGTGCGGCGTCATCGGCAGCCTGCAGGCGCTCGAGGTCATTAAACTGATCACGGGCGTGGGCGAACCGCTGCGGGGGCGGCTGGTTGCCTACCATGCCCGCCAGCCTGAATTCATGATCTTGACGCTGCCGCGCGATCCAAATTGTCCGCTGTGCGGAACGCATCCGCGCATCCGTGGGTTGACCGTGGAGGAATACCGGACGGGAGTCTGCGCCCCACCCACTCCCGCCATGGCTGATGCCGAAGTTCCGCTTGAACTCTCGGTGACGGAGGCGAAACAGCTGCGCGACGCCGCTGCCGATCGCACCGTCCTGATCGACGTCCGTGAACCCTACGAGCTGGAAATCTGCCGAATCGAGGGCGCGGAGCACATCCCCATGCGGCAGATCCCCGAGCAGCTGGATAGGCTCCCGCGAAACAAGCACCTGCTGGTACTGTGTCACGGCGGTGCCCGCAGCCGCCGCGTGACCGAATTCCTGCGCGCGCGCGGCTTCCCGGCTGTGAGCAATGTTACCGGGGGAATCGAGGCGTGGGCGGAACAAATCGAGCCCGGCATGCGGCGCTATTGAGCGACGTACGCGGTGCTGATTGCGTACGTGGGAGGCAAGGGAGGCGCCGGCGATTTCAATATACCAATTCCACGCGCTCGCCCGGCCCGGCACCCGACGTACTGACATGCGGGCGCGCCGCTTGCGGCGGGTGGCTTTCCTCGGGCCGGCGGACTCGCCCGTGGACATGAAAATTGCCGCGCGGCATCACGCCGCGCGGCAATTGCAGACGATACGGCGCCGTTAGCGCTTTTTGACCAGACCGAGCGCCTTCTTGATATTCTGCACGCTCGGCAGCGAAATACCGAGCGACTTGGCGATTTCGGCGCCGGTTTTGTCGCCCTCGACCATCTTCTTAACCTGGGCGCGAGTCTCGTCTGTAATGATGGCGCGAGTACGGCGCTTCTTGCGGCCGGGGGCCGCGGGCTTCGAAGTTGATCCGGGTGGGCGGCCGCGGCGTCGACCGGGACCACGCGCGGCGGCTGCAACGCCGCCACCGGCTGCTTGCTGAACGGCGCGGGCGAACGCATCAGCGGATTCGAAACCGTATTTCGCCGGAAGGCCGGCGAGTTCACGGTTCAATTCCTCGGCTATGGATTGTTCAAGGCTGGCGAGTTTGGCCCGCGCGGCCTCGAGTTCTTTGATTTTATCAGTGACCATGGGTGGACCCAAGATGCGTGCCCATTTAAATATAGCAAGCGCTATAGCAAATTTGGTGAATTCGCTACAGTGTTCAAATGGTCATGGCGTGGTAGCCGCCATCAACCACAATCTCGGCCCCGGTAATAAATGCCCCCCCGACATCGCTGGCCAGAAGGAGAGTCGCGCCGACCAGTTCCCGGGCTTCCCCGAAACGTTTCATGGGAGTATGTCCCAGAATGGAGGCGACCCGTTCCGGCGACAGTATTTTGCGATTCTGCTCCGCCGGGAAAAAGCCCGGGATCAGGGTGTTCACCCGGACCCGCTTGGGCGCCCATTCGCGGGCGAGATTCTTCGACAAATTATGCACCGCGGCCTTGGTGGCCGAATAGGTAAAGACACGCGAAAGCGGGATGATGCCGGACATGGAGCCAAGATTGATCACGGCGCCGCCCTCTCCCCGGTCGACCAGATACTGGCCGAATATCTGGCACCCCAGAAATACCGCTTTCAAATTTATCTTCACGATCCGGTCGAATTCGTCCTCGGCAATATCGAGAAACGGGGTGGCCGAATTTATCCCCGCCCCATTGATCACGATGTCCACGCGGCCGGAGCGGCCCAGCACGGTCTTCAGCAGCTGCTGCAAGGCCACTTTTTCACTCGCCTCGGCCGGGACGAAGTAACCCCTGCCGCCCGCGGCCTCAATGCGTTGCAACCGCGGTTTGGCCTTCTCCTCGTTGCGCCCCACGAGCACGACTTCCGCGCCGGCCGCGGCGAGACCTTCCGCCATGGCGCCACACAGCTCGCCCGTGCCGCCAATCACGACGGCAACCTTGCCGTTGAGGCCGTATAACGAAGTCAGGAATTCGGAGGGAGTACTCATAAAAGCCGCGATGAATGCGGCCACCGCGCCCGGTGGCAATGGGAAATCTTCCGCCGGCGTCCGCCCAGCCCGCGGAGCCCGTCAGCCGGATATCAAAATGACATTGCCGTACGGCACCGTATCCCCGGTGCGAATCAGCCCGATCGCCGCCGGCACGCGTCGCTTGAAATCAATATGGGGCTCCCGGAGCAAACTCAGTCCATCGAGGGCACGCGCGAACGCCTTTTGCGTGGCCGGGCGGTTCGCGCGGAGGAATTCCTCCGCCATGTATACCTGCCCGATGACAAAGTTTGGCCGCAGCGCGGCCAGCACCTGCAATACGGTGGGCACACCGTCCACCAGCGACAAATCCACCGTTTCAATCAGCGGCCAAAAAGGAAACCCACGGTCGGCAATGACGAGCGCATTGGTATGACGGACCCGCGCCAGCAGCGACAGAACGTGTGGATTCAGGATGCCGGTTTTGAGCATGTCGCCACCGGTGTGACGGCGGATCAGGCCCGTTGCGAACCGATATTGTGGCCACCGCGCCTGATTACAGGCCGGGAGCACCGCGGCGCGCGCCACCGCCGGATAGGTCATCCGGCCCGGTGCGCCCCCGGTCGCGAACACGGCGTCCGGACGGCCCGCATCGGAACGTCAGGCCGGAAATGAATAGTCCTCCACCGGCTTCGCCACTTGCGGTCATGGTCCGCCGGCCGTTAGTTCTCCCACCATGGCTCGCATTCCCCACGAGGACAATTTAGATGATGTCATCAACAAGGCCCAACGCGGCTGGAAAATCACGGATGCCGATCTCGCAAAACGCGCCGAGGTGTCGCGCGAGGATCTGACCGCGATCAAAGCGGGCAAGCCCATCGACGAAGTGCTCCGCCGGGTGGCGCGCCATTTACGACTTTCAGCCGGGGTGCTCGAGGAACTCGCGCACAAACGCTGGTACCCCGAACAGCCGGTCTTTCCCCGCGGTTTTGCCGCTTTCAACACACGCTATGGTGACATGACGGTAAACAGCTACCTCATCTGGGACCCGCGCGAGCGCATTGCGGCGGCATTCGACACCGGCGCGACCTCCCAGGGGATGCTCGACTTGGTGGCGGCGGAAGGGCTGACGTTGCGCTATATCTTTCTGACCCACACTCACGAGGATCACGTCGCCGACCTGGCGCGCCTCGCCACCGAGTCAAAAGCCGAGGTATGGGCATGTGAACACGAACCAGCGGATTGGCCGGGCGCCAGAGTATTCAAGGAAAACGTTCATTTTCACCTGGGCGAACTCGCCATCAAGACCCTGTTCACGTTTGGCCATTCGCCGGGACTGACAACATACTACGTCACCGGGCTCAGCTGGCCTCTCGCGATTGCGGGCGATTCGGTCTTTGCGGCATCGATGGGCGGGAGCGCCGATCGGTTCGCGGACCAATATCGAAACACCAAGGAAAAGATTTTCCGGCTACCGCGCGACACCGTGCTCGCCTGCGGTCATGGTCCACTCACGACGATCGAACAGGAAAGACATCACAATCCGTTCTTCGCCCGGTAAGTCTACGTTCGAAGGTGGCACCGGGTGTATCGGCCGTCGTTCTGAATAAATCATCGCGGCCCATCACGCTAAATCGTCGAACCCCCCACCCTATGCCGGAAAAAATTGCCTTCGTCGGAGTCGGTCGCATGGGCGCCAATATGGCGCGGCGACTCAAAGAGTGCGGCTACTCCATAACCGCCGTGTACGACGTGCACCGCCCTGCGGCGAGCGCGCTCGCGGACGAACTTGATGCGCGCGCCGCCACCCGACTCGCCGATGTCTCCCGTGCAGCCGACCTCGTGTTCACCGTCGTTACCGATGATGCCGCTCAACTCGCGGTTTTCTCCGAGGAAGGCGACTCACTGCTCAACGGCGCCCAGGGAAAGGTCTTTGTCAACTGCGCGACGATTTCGCCCGACACCCATAAGGAGGTCGCCCGGCGCGCCGCCAAAACCGGTGCCCTCACGCTGGAAGCCTGCATGGCGTCATCGATTCCGCAGGCCCGCAATGGCACGCTGTATCTCATGTGCGGCGGCGAACAGTCCACGTTCGAACGCGTCAAACCGCTCCTGGAAAAACTCGGCAGTTCGCCGCGCTATGTGGGTCCGACCGGCCGGGCGGCGCAGGTGAAGGCCCTCGTAAACATGGTCATGAACATCAATACCGCTGGTCTGGCCGAGGGACTGGGGCTGGGCGCGGCGCTGGGGCTCGATCTCACGATGTTGCGCGAAGTATTTGCCCAAACCGGCGCCAATTCGCAGGTCCTCAAAACGGACGGCGAAGACATGCAGAACCGCGCACATGAGTGTTACTTCTCCGCTGCCCATGCGGCCAAAGACTCGACCATCGCGTGGACGCTCGGCGCTCGGGCCGGACTTCATCTGCCACTCGCGGCCGCCACGCGGCAGCAATACGAGCGAATGGTCGCCGTCGGCCTGGGTGCACTCGACAAGAGCGGGATTGCGGAACTCACGTTCCGCGATCGGCAAACCTGAAGTTCGGAACTTCAACCCGCATTCTACGAAAATAACCGCACGTCATATCACGATGTCGTCCGCCGCCTATCGCACCGTTCGCCCGGCGCCCAGCCGCGGCCTGTCCACGGGACCGCTTGGGCGTGTCGCGCTCCCGCTTTCACGCGTGCTGGCACGAATGAACGATCCGTCGCGGATAGGGTTATGGCTGCGCTGTTTCCTCCTGCTCCCGCTGCTCGTGGCGACGGGCCGTGCCCAAGCGCCGGCGACGCTCAGCCCGGACCGCGTGACGTTTTATACCGAACCCAATTTCAAGGGCGAAGCGCTCGCGATCGAAGCCGGCGCGGCGGTGGAAAACCTCGACCGGATGCGTCGCTCCACCCAGCAGCCGTGGACCTATGCCATTTCCTCTGTAAAGGTGGAAGGCGCGGCGCGCGCCGTCGTGTATAGCGGTCCGAATTTTTCCGGCGAACGGCTCGAGATCGCGTCGAGCATCAGCGATCTTTACGGCACGCCGCGCCCCGCGGAGGCTGGCGCCACCTGGGATCGATGCATCGCCTCCATTTCCGTGGCGGGCCCGTCGCGCCCGGCGTCGACCACTCTGCCGCCCGTCCAATATGAACCGGCTCCGCCGCCCCGGGCGGTCCATGTCGTGCCGACGCCGGCGACCCCGCCTCCGCGCGTGGTGGCGCCGCGACCGATGTATGATCCCCGCACGGTCGACCTGGTCATTCAGCGCGCATTTCGGGACGTGCTGGGCCGCGCGGCGGATCCCGAGGGCTTGCGGCATTACCGCCAGAAACTTTTACGCGAAGGCTGGTCCGAGCGCGCCATGATCGTCGATCTGCAGCGCAGTCGCGAGGCGCGCGCGGTCAATGCCGACGAGGCGATCCGCCTCGCCTACCGCGAAGTGCTGGGGCGCGATCCGGACGCCAAGGGACTGGCGCACTATCGCGCCAAGTGGCGGGACGGCTGGACGCAGGGCCAGATTCGCGACGACCTGCGCCGCAGCCAGGAAGGCAAAGGCAACCATATCCGCGATGCCATTACACGGGCCTATCGCGATCTCCTCGGCCGCGAACCGGATCCGGAAGGTTACCGGATTTACGAGAAGCTGATGCGCGAGCGCGGCTACACCGAACGCGACATCCGTCAGGCCATCATGAACGGCGACGAATACCGCCAGCGCGGCGGCAAGCGGCGTTGAGAGCGAATTAGCCGGCAACCCTCAGGTCCGCGGTTTTGTGCCGTTCAGGAACTCTTCGAGATTGGTATAGCCGTTGCCGTTGGCATCGAGCGCGCCGTCTTTTCCGTTCGCCGGATCGAGGCCGTTCCGCTTCTCCCAATCATCCGGGATTCCATCCTGGTCCGTGTCGAGCGGTGCGCGGCCCGTCGCCAGCACCGGCCAGCCGCCCACCTGGTTTTGTGAATCGAGTATCCTTCCCTTGCCCGAGCGTATCTGGTCGACGACGCGGGCGTCCACCGCATCCCGCGCGGGCTGCGTGGCCCCGGCACCCTGTAACAACTTCTCGTATACGGCGTCGACCGGATCCGTCGTGACCGGCAGGATCGGAAACGGTTTCTCCGCGCGCACCGCCGAATCCGCCTTTTCGATCAGGAGCCAGTTGTCGGCCTCCGCCTCCTTGCGGCCCACGAGCCGGTTGTTCGCGACATACAGCGCGGTGGTCTTTTTCCCGCCGACATTGAAGGCGTGGTCCGGCGTCTTGCTCGACGCGTTCGGCTTCAGGTAATTCCCGACGTAATTGATATTCGCCTTGTCGCTCGAACTATAACCGGCCCGCGAGCCCCAGCCATAAACGAGGTTGTTCCGGAAATCGAAGATGATGCCCTGCTTGGCGGAATCCTCATAGGTGCCCGGTCGCGGATTCCGGCTGCTGTGGTGCGCGAATATATTGTGGTGATAGGTGACGTCGCCATCCGCCCGCACGAGAGCCCCATAACCGTGCGAGCCCTTGTGGTGGACGCTCTTGTTCAGGCTTTCCGCGATGAGGCACCATTGAATCGTGATGTCATCGACGTCGCCGCCCGACACCGACAGGCATTCGTCGACCGACCAGCTGACGGAACAATGGTCGATGATTACGCGGTGCGCCGTCGTGCCCACGGAGATCCCATCCACCGCCTTTTTCGCCTGATCGCCAGGGCGCATCCGGAGATGTCGCACGATCACGTCGTCTGTCGCCACGACGAAGTCGAAGTTCTTCAGGCACACGCCGCCACCGGGTGCGGTCTGGCCGGCGATGGTGATGAACGGCTCCTTCACCTCGATCGGCGAGGCGAGTTCAATCGTGCCGGCCACCCCGAAGAGAACCGTGCGCGGCCCCTTTGCCTCGACCGCCGCCCGCAGGCTGCCGGGGCCGGCGTCGTTAAGATTCGTAACGTAAAGCACGCGGCCGCCGCGGCCCCCCCGCGAATACATGCCCGCCCCCTCGGCGCCGGGGAAGGCGGGCAGCAAAGCGGATGACGGCGCGGCGATGCCGGCCGTGGCGGCGAGGAACGCCACCAGCGAAGTAAGCAGAAGTTTCATGAGAGGAGAGAAGCGGCCCCGCGTGCTTCGCCGCGGCGAACGCCAGCGAGGGCATGGCTGCATACTGGGTTCAGCGGAAGGAGTAGCGCACACCAATCCGGCCGGTGCGCCCGAGGAACTCGGAATTGCGCACGAGGTGCGGCAGCCCCTGGTAAGTCACCAGCGGCTCGTCGGTGATATTGATCACGCTCGCGGTAAACGACCAGCGACGGCTGAGCATGTAGGTGAGCAACGCGTCGTAGCGCCAGCGCGAGCGGTTGTACTCGTCGTTGAGCGGATTCGAATCGTTCCACGCGCGCAGATTGCGGCCGATATAGTTGCCGGCGAACCGCGCATCGAAGCCCCACTTGTTGAACGCGACGTAGAAGTTGCCCGAGTGGCGCGGCTGTTTCGGAAACGCCACCGACTGACCGGCGCGCGCGGGTTGCGCGGGATGATTGCGCGGCAGCGTCTGGATGAACGGTATCTTTTCCTCGGATTCAGCGTAGGTGTAATTGGCGCCCAAACCGAATCCATTGAGCGGATGCGGCAGAAACGTGAGTTCCATCCGCCAGTCCGCCTCGAAGCCATAGATGGTCGTCGTATCGGCATTGCCGCGGGAGACCACCTGGATCGTGTCCCCGACCGCCAGCCGGTTCGCGGTGGTCCCATACAGCGCCACGTCCTCCGCCATCGCGTCGCGCAGTGTCACTTCCTTGAATACGCGCCCGTCGATGTTCTTGAAGAACCCGCCCACCTCCAGCAGCCCCAGCGGCCGGAACCCAAAGTACGAGAACGTCAGATCGCCGCTCAGCGAGGTCGACGCCTTCAGGTCTGAATTGCCGGTGGTGAGCCGGTACGAACTGCCGTCGTCGCTCGTGCTGGACCGGAAACTCGCCAGGCCCGCCACATCGGTGAACTTCGGCCGGCCGACATTCGTCGACACTGACGACCGAACGATGAGATCACTGCTGGCCTGATAACGGGCGTGGAGGGACGGCAGGAAATTCGAGAACGAACCCTTGCCGCGGGCAGGCTTGAGGATGCCTGGATAGGCCGCGACGGGATCGACGCTGGTGTCAATCACGGCGCCGACCGGCGCGTTGGCGGGAATCGAGGCGTACGCCACTTCGTCATATCCATAGTTGGTGTAGCTGCCGTCGACACGCTCGTACCGGCCGCCGCCCTCGAGCCGCAGCCGCTTGATGTCGACGACGACCGACGCGTAGCCGGCATAAAGCTCCTCCTTGGCGCGGAAGTCCTCGACGATTGAATCGCTGACCGAGCCCTCGGGACGATAGCGAAAAACCGTGCTGCGAGTCGGGCCGTTGAAGAGATCCAACATCTTCGATTTATCCACCACAAACACGTTCCAGTTGTCCTGAATCCGGGTGGGCTCGAGCGTCGGGAAATCGTTATAGTTGAGGACGGGAGTTCCCGCGCCGAAGACATACGACCAAGCGTCGTCGAATTTCTCCGTCGAGGAATACTTCACGCCCGCCTTCAGCTTCGCCGGGTATGATTTCACCTCGAGGTTGCGCTTGTAGTCGGCGAACCAGGTCCAGCGGGTCTCCTCCTGGTAATTGCCGCGGAACTTCGCCTCATCGAGCGTGAACAACGCCTTTTCCGCCGCCGTCGTCGGCACGCCGTTGCCGGCGCTGAAGCTGCGGAGCACCGGGAACGGTCGCACGGGATCGTTCTGGTCGAAGACGATGTCGATCACGTTGTTTCCGGTGCGGAAAATATGCTTCTGATTCTCCGGCTTCTCCTCGTCGGAAAACGAATAGATGCCGCCGAAGCGCAGCTCGTTGTTGCCGAGGCGCGTCTCCGCCGAAAGGTCGAGCGTGTACAGCGACTTCGTCCGGTGATCCCGCACGTACTCGTTCTGGTAGCGCCGCTGGTCCGCGTGAATCTGCGCCCGATCGTAATCGGACTTGTCGTCATAGTCGGCGTATGAGGCTTTCAATGACACGAGCGTCTGCGGCGAAACCTTGTAGTCGAAGTTGCCCATGTACGACGTCCGGATGAGCGTCTGATTGTAGCCGTTGGCCCGCGCGCGCTGGATGATGCCGGCGGCATTGTACGTCTGCGGAATCACCCGTTCGACCCGGCGATCACGATTCTCGTGGGTGAGCGCGAACAGCGCGCCGAATTGTCTGTTCGCGCCATAAATGTCGCTGTAGCTGAGCGACCCGCGGTAGCCGCTGCGTCCGTCACCAAGATCCGCATACGTGTACTCGCCCGAGCCGATGAATTCACGCGCGCCGCGGGAGAACGCCGTCCTTGTCTTCACGTTCACCGCGCCGCCGAGTCCCGCGCCGTCCATGTCCGGCGTCGTCGCCTTCGCCACCTCGATCGACTCGATCAGGTCGACCGAGAAGATGTCGAGCCCCACCGGCCGCCCGGCCATGTTGCTTGTGCCACCGCCGGGTGTGCCGGCCGAGGCCACCTCGACGCCATTGATCGTGATGTTGTTATAGTCGGGTTCGATGCCGCGGATCGTGACACCCGTCGCCTCGCCCTGATCCTCCTCGACGTTCACGCCGACGAGACGCCGCAGCGCATCGCCGACATACGCGTCGGGAAACTTGCCCACGGCATCCGCCGACACGACGGTCATCAGGTTGTTGGCATTCTTCTGCTGCGTGAGCGCCCGCGCCTGGCCCTCACGGATTCCCTGAACCACAAACGCACCCAGCGAGACAATTTCACCTCCGAGGGCAATATCCTGCCGGACCGTGAGCGCGGGCGACACATCCACGCGCACGCGCTTGTCCGCCATGCCCAGGAAGGAGAAAACGAGTTCGTGGCTGCCGCCGGGGACGTTCGCAATGTAGTATTCCCCTTGCTCGTCCGTCACGACATTGAGGCTCGTGCCGGCCACGGAAACGGCCGCGCTGGCCAGGGCCGTGCCGTTGCCACCGTCCGTCACGCGGCCCCGGATCGCCCCGCGGTCCGACCGTTCCTGCGCGAGCGCCGACGCCGCCATTACCGCACTGACGACAAGCCACACGATGGAGAGATATGATTTCATTACTCGGTTCATGGTCATGCTTGGTTTGGTTGAAGGTTGAGGTCGATGTCTGCCCAAAGATGAGGGACGTCACCGCCGGCTGGCCGCTGCTTTGGTGAGCTGGAACGAGTCGTACAATTCGCCGGTGGCCGTCCACGATTCGTAGGCGAGGTTGCCGCCATCGATCGCGATCACCTGGAACAACTGCGTGCCGGTATCGATCTTCGCCATGAGGGCGGCATGCTGCGGGTTCACCCGGTAGAATTTCGGCCCGGTGACGGAGACACAGTAAACCGTGCCGCGCTCGTCGTCTTTCACACGCTGGTCGCCGCGCAATTTGAACGTGCGACCATAGCTGTGGTCGTGCCCCTGCAGCACAAGGTCGACCGCGTGCTTGTCATAAACCGGGACCAGTGCGGCCCGCAGCTTGGGATTGTCGCGCTCCTTGCCAGTGGAATAGACCGGCTGATGCATGAGCACGATGGTCCAGCGGTTTGGATTGTCTTGCAGCAGGCGATCGAGCCACGCCACCTGCTCTTCAACGCGATCGTTTCCATTGAGCGAGACGAAGCGGACGCCCTGGTAGTCCACATAGCAGGTTGTTTCCTCCAGCCCGGCCGGTCCGTTTTCCGGCTGCGTGAAATGCGCGCGGAACAGCGGCGAAACCGTTTTCACCTTCTGGCCGCGCACAAGAAAATTTCCGTAGTCGTGGTTGCCCGCGGAATTCAGCCCCGGCATCACCGGAGCGAGCGGCGCAATCGCGTGGAACAACTCACCCCACAACTCATCGGCGATGGTCGTTGTCACGAGATCGCCGGCGACAAGGTAGAAGGCCGCGTCCGGCGCCCTGGCATATCCGGCCCGAAACACCCGCGTGCAATATTCCTTCACGCCGTTTTGCGGGTCACCGAAAAACAAGAACCGAAACGGCCGCGGTGTCGCCTGCGCGGTGCGAAAATGACTCCACTCGCTCCAGGTCGTGCCGTCGCCGACGCGATAGGCGTACAACGCGCCGGGCTCGAGGCCGTCCAGCACGGCTGAGTGATGCCAGACCGTTGTCGATGCATCCGCGGCGACAACTTCGGTTTGCGCCACGACGATGCGCGCGGCGTCCGCCAGCACTGATTGCGGCACGGCGCGCGTCAGCTGCACCACCGGTTTCGCCACCGCCAGCGACGTCCGCCACGTGACGGCCGTACTCGTCGCCGGCAAAGACGTGAGGCTGAGGTTGAGCCGCTCCGGCACGGGGACCGGCCCGGTTGGACGTGGCTCCGTTTCGCTCGTGTCCGCCGCCCGGATACCTGCCGCGATCGACAGGAAGAGTATCGTGCTCCAGCACGCCCGGCCTGATCGTGGCTGCGAGCGCCAGCGCGTGGCGCACGTGCCTTTGAGCACACGTCGCCAAAAACCGCCCGGAACATGGGCGAGACGCCCATGCCACTCCAAACCCACGGGCGGCACGCCCGTGCCACTTCGAACCAACTGGCCGGAATGCCAAAGCCCCTTCATTTTAGTGTGCCGATCGTGCCCGGCGTGGCGTGGGCGTCCCGCCCATGTTTTTCGTCCCACGGGCGTCCCGCCAAAACTTTCTACACAACTCTTTCCCGTGCGGGTTGAACGCGCTTGCTGTGCGTGGCTCGTGAGCGCGGGCTGAAGACAAAACGCCGGCTATCATGATGTGGCGCCCGCGGCGACGGGGGTTGGAGGCCA
>JBBRCR010000181.1:0-14680 GCA_038204695.1 Opitutales bacterium
CGGCGCCGTGGAACCTGGTGGCCAGCGCCGCGCTGGGAATCTGGTTGATGTTTGCGCCGACAGTATTTGGAACGCAGGCCGGCGCGGCGGACAGCGATCACGTGGTCGGCGCTCTGATTGCGGCGGTCGCAGTGATCGTCATGGCCGAGGTCGTCCGCGCCGGGCGTTTTCTCAACGTCCTGCTCGGCGCGTGGATCATCGCCGCGCCGTGGTTGCTGAGCGGCGGGAGCACGGCCGCGCAGTGGAACGATGTGGTCGCCGGCGCCGTCGTGATTCTCCTGAGCCTCCCGCGCGGGCCGGTGCACGAGCGCTACGCGGATTGGGACAGCTTCATCGTCTGAGTGCGCGTCGCGTTAACCTCAACCAATCGCAAATTCTGTTACCCCACCGCAGATGACTGAATCAATCGAGGGGATTCGCCCAACAATCAATCCTATGAAAAATCAGAACATGACCTCCATCCGTGCCCTCGCGGTGTGCGTCGCTGGAATTTCCAGCCTTCAACTCAACGCGGCGACGGCCTCGGCCTCGGCCGATCACTGGGAGGCTCCTTCTTCCGCAGATATGCTCAAGAATCCCACGCCGTTTGATGCCGATTCAATTGCTCGCGGAAAACGACTTTACGCGACCGTCTGTGCGGCTTGCCACGGCACGAAGGGAGGTGGCGACGGGCCTGCCGCTGCTGCGCTTGAGAAACATCCCAGCGTGCTCTCGGGTCCGATGATGGGGGAGCATACCGATGGCGCGCTTTTCTGGAAGATCAAGGAGGGCCGTCCTCCGATGCCTCCGTTTGAAGCGGTGTTCCCCGCGGCGCAGCGGTGGGACATCGTGAACTACATCCGGACCCTGGCAGTAAAGCCTGCGCCTATTGCGGCTACGCCCGCCCCGGCCGCGGCGAGCCCTGCGGTTTCAGCCAAACCCGCGCCCGTGCCGGTCCCGCCTGCTGCGGCAGTTGTCGTCCCGGCACCGATTGAACGCGAGGCTTCCGTCCCGGCATCGGGGCAATCCCCCTCGACCAGCGATTACGTGACCCGGGCCGAATACGAAAGGCTGCAGCGGCAGTTGGTCGCACTGCAGGGGCAGCTCGATGCACTGGCGGGCCGCCTCGCAACCACGGCAGATTCAGCCGGAAATACTGCGGCTACCCATTCCGATACCGTTCAGCCCGTGGAGACAAACGTGGCCGCACTCGCGGGTGAAGTGAAGGGATTGAGGAAGACAGTGGCGGACCTCAGACCCGGTCTCACAAACAACCTGATCACAGGCTACTCATTTGCAGGCTACACAAGGCAGATCGGCGGAAACTCCACTTTTGGTGCAGGGCTGAATCCGATTCTGCTTTGGCAGACCTCGGATCGCCTGCTGTTTGAGTCGGAACTCGAACTCGAGCTCGAGGACGGAGAGACAGCGGTGGGCCTTGAATACGCCCACCTCACCTACCTGCTGAACGATTACGTGACCATCGGCGTCGGCAAGTTCCTGACGCCGTTCGGAATTTTCCGCGAGCGTCTGCATCCGGCGTGGATCAACAAGCTGCCCGATGCCCCACCGGCGTTCGGGCATCACGGCTTGATCCCTCCGTCCACTCTGGGCGTGCAAGTCAGGGGCGGGTTCCAGACGGGAGAAAGCAAATGGAACTACACCGTCTTCCTCGGCAACGGTCCCCGGCTCAATACGGGCGGCATGGAACCCGACGAGACCGGTATGCTCCACTTCGACAACGATAATAATTTCAGCTCCAGCAAAATGGCCGGGGTTCGCGTCGGATTCCTGCCGATCCCGGAATTTGAAATCGGCTACTCCGGGCTGTTCGCACGGATGAAAGACCTGGCGGGCACATCAAAGCCGGGCGTAGACGCGGATCTGCACGGTTTTTATCTGAGCTACGTCCGCGACTCGGACGAGTTGAAGGGTCTCGTGGACATGAAGGCCGAGGGGATGTGGTCGCGGGTGGATCGGCTAACCTACGATCCCAATGGAATGATGGGCTTCGGCCCGTTGCGATACGACAACCGGCGCAACGGGGGCTACATACAGGTCGCTTACCGACCGACCAAGGCCGCTGAAGTTGCGATGCGGAAATTTGAAACCGTCTTTCGCTATGACCGGCTCAACCTGCCCTCTGGCGCCCCGGAGAACGAGGACAGTTGGCGATACACGTTCGGCCTAAACTACTGGTTGAACGCCCAGACGGTGCTCAAGGCATCCTATCAGTTCGGAAACGTGAAGAAACCCGGCATGGAAACCCAAAGCCATGACTTCCTGCTCTTCCAAGCAGCGATGGGATTTTAACAAGAAGCGACGAACATGAATATTATCCAAAAGATCTTTGGGACTAGGAACCGGCCGTTAATCACAGGCTGTGCAATCGGCATTGCCGCGACACTTCTGCTGCTCGGATGCCGGACTGAACCCACCGGCGGTGCCCCCGGGGGGCGGAGGGATTCCTTGTCGGCATTCCAGGGGAAGACAGGCGCCCAGCTATGGGCCGAGAGCTGCAACCGCTGTCACAACTACCGTTCGCCAAGTTCCTACAGCGATGCCCAGTGGAGCGTTGCCGTGCACCATATGCGCGTCCGCGCCAATCTTACCGCGGAGGAAGAGAAGAAGATCCTGACGTTCTTGAAGTCTGCCAACTGATTTCCGGAGGGACGTTCGGAGATACTAGCTCACCCGTTGCCGGAATGACGAACATGTCGTCGAACATTGCTCAGGCCGACCATTCCAAATATATGAGCTATGCCGCACCGTATAATTTCACCGCAGCAGGCATTGCGGAAATTCTTTTTGTGATAGCGGGGGTTCTCCAATGAAAGAACTTGAAGACATTTTCGGGGGCCGCAGTCGCGCGGTGCACAGGCCTGAGCAATGAAACATCACAATACATCATTTCCCGCCATCCTCGAAAGGAGCAGCCCCATGCATGACAGGCGCGCGATTGTTTTTCATGCGTGCTTCGTCACCGGAAGCGCCTTTGTACTCAACTACGTTTGGGAAAACCTGCAGTGTCCATGGTTCTTCATTCATCGAGGCGGGAATACTGGACAGATCGCAATGGTCTTCGCCACGCTTGGCGACGTCGCGCTGACGTGGGTGGCGCAGGGCTTGGTTGCGATCGTTTCGAGGCGCTGGCTGTGGCTGCTTGGACCTTGGCGCTGGCGGCAGTGGGCCACGTTGCTTGGCGCGGCCTTGGCGCTGAGTGTCTTCGTCGAGTGTTGGGCGCTGGCAACCTCGCGCTGGGCCTACACCGCCATAAATCCCCGTGTGCCTGGCACGCCGATTTCGGCGCTGCCGGTGGCGCAACTGCTTCTCTTGTTTCCTTTAACGTTCGGGCTGTCTCGCAAGCTCATCCGATTGGCTTCGAATCAAAGTGCAACGACCGGAACAAAACGAACTTCCCCATGAAAGAGATTATATAGGCAAGAGCCTCAACGCCGCGCTGTAGGCGCAAACCAAGAGTCCCCGACTCAGGAGTGATTATTTATGAAACATAGCGACCATCCAACCGAGAAATCGGCCTCGGCCACCACCAAACCCGCTCCGAAGCCGGCGCACGACGAGGTCGCCAAGAAGGCCTACACTCTCTATGAAAAAGAGGGGCGTCCGCAAGGGCACGCCAAGCAGAATTGGCTGGCGGCTGAAGCCGAGATGTCGGGCCACGGCTCGGATGAACACAAAGGTCACGGCGGTCATCATACGCACATGGCGGCGGATTTCCGCAAACGGTTCTGGCTTTCGCTGGTTCTGACCCTGCCGATTCTCGTCCTCTCGCCGATGCTCCAGAAGTTGGTGGGGCTGCGGGACGCGATCACTTTTCCCGGCGATATCTATGTGCTGTTCGGTTTTTCGTCCGCTGTCTTTTGGTTTGGCGGCTGGCCGTTCCTCAAAGGATTTATCGAAGAGATCAAATCCCGACGTCCGGGGATGATGACACTCGTCTCCGTCGCGATCGCCACAGCCTATCTCTACAGCAGCGCCGTCGTCTTTGGCCTGACCGGCAAGATGTTTTTCTGGGAGCTGGCCACGCTCGTGGACATCATGCTACTCGGACACTGGATTGAAATGAGGTCCGTGATGGGCGCTTCGCGCGCGTTGGAGGAGCTGGCCAAACTCATGCCGTCCGACGCGCACAAGCTCATTCCTGACGGCAGCGTGAAGGACGTGCCGCTGGGCGAGCTGGCCGTGGATGACAAAGTCCTGATCAAGCCCGGCGAAAAGATTCCCGCCGACGGTGTGATCGTGTCCGGCGAGAGCTCGGTCAATGAGGCGATGCTCACGGGCGAATCGGCGCCCGTCACCAAGCAGACGGGTGGCAAGGTCATCGGCGGCGCGATCAATGGCGAAGGCGCGCTGACCATCGAGGTCAAAGGCACGGGCAAGGACTCGTTTCTCTCGCAGGTCATCGACCTCGTCAAACAGGCCCAGGAGAGCAAATCGAAGACCCAGGATCTCGCCAACACCGCGGCGCTCTGGCTCACCATTGTCGCGTTGGGCGGTGGCGTGATCACCTTCTTGATCTGGCAATTCCTGGCCGGTCGCGATTTCGCGTTCGCCATCGAGCGCACCGTGACAGTCATGGTCATCGCCTGTCCCCATGCGCTGGGTCTGGCCGTGCCGCTGGTCGTGGCCGTCACCACGGCCCTCGCCGCGAAAAACGGCCTGCTCATCCGCAATCGCGCCGCCTTCGAGGGCGCCCGAAAACTTCAGGCGATCATCTTCGACAAGACCGGCACGCTGACGCAGGGAAAATTCGGTGTGACGGAAACGCTGGTGCTGGCGCCCGACATCGACGAAGCCACGCTGCGCACTTACGCGGCCTCGGTGGACGCGAATTCCGAGCACCCGATCGCCAAGGCGATCGCCGCCGCTTCGGAAAAGAAGCTGCCCGTTGCAGACTTCAAGAGCATCACGGGCAAGGGCGCCGAGGGCCGGGTCGATGGGAAAGCCATCAAAGTCGTCAGCCCCGGCTACCTGCGCGATCAGAAGATCGAGCTCGCCGACAAGCGCATCGAGCCGCTCCAAGCCCAGGGCAAGACCGTCGTATTCGTTCTCGTCGATGGAAAGTTGAAAGGCGCGATCGCGCTGGCCGACATCGTCCGCCCCGAGGCGAAGCAAGCGATCAGTGCACTCAAGGCACTCGGCATCCGTTGCCTGATGCTCACAGGGGACAACAAGGCGACGGCCAAGTGGGTTTCCGATCAGGTCGGGCTCGATGAATATTTCGCCGAGGTCCTGCCGCAGGACAAAGCCGCCAAGGTGAAGGAAGTGCAGTCGCGCGGCGGCTTGGTCGGCATGACGGGCGACGGCGTGAATGACGCCCCGGCTCTGGCGCAGGCCGATGTGGGCATCGCGATTGGCGCCGGCTCGGACGTGGCGGTCGAAACCGCCGACGTGATTCTGGTGCGGAGCAATCCGCTCGACGTCGTGGCGATCGTGCAACTCTCCCGCGCCACCTATCGGAAGATGATGCAGAATCTGGCCTGGGCGACGGGCTACAACGTCGTCGCCATTCCGCTGGCGGCCGGCGCGCTCTATGCGTGGGGCGTGCTGCTCAGTCCGGCCCTCGGCGCGGTGCTGATGGCCGCGAGCACGGTGGTCGTGGCCATCAACGCGCGACTGCTGAGAATCAAAACCGACCCTCAGAATAAAGCCGGAGAAAAAGGCTCCCCGAGCGATAAGGAACAATCTGCCCGCATAGAACGAAAGGAATTAGAAACCGCGAAGAAGAAATCAAATTCATGAAAGAACACATTGCACATTCCGGAGCTTGGGGCATCGCCCTGATCGTGATCGTGGTGGCCTCATGGTTTCTCTACCGCTACCTCGCGCCGTGATCCAGGCGTTCATCATTGCCCTCTATGCAGAGATGTATGGTTTTCCGCTCACCATTTATTTACTCGTCCGGTTCTTCGGTCTCGATGCGACCAACCTCAACGCCAACCTTTGGTCCACGCTACTGGGTTACGGCGAGACGGGCATGATGATCTCGATGATCATCGGCTATATACTTCTATTCGCCGGTTTCGGAATATTCATGGAAGGATGGAAAGAACTTCACCGTGCCCGAAAGGAAGGCCGGCTCGTCACAGACCGCCTTTATGGTTTGGTGCGGCACCCGCAATACATAAGACCATGAATGAATCGAAATCCGTGACCAAAGACCCCATCTGCGGCATGACCGTGGACGAAGCCACCGCACTCCACGCCGAACGCGATGGCAAGACGTTCTACTTTTGCAGCGACCACTGTCGGCAGAAGTTTCTGTCCGCCTCTGTTGGCGCGAAGCCGGAGGGCAAGTCTGGATGCTGCTGTGGATACCAAACGCCAGATACAATCCGCTCCGGAAGAAGCCGCTGAAACTGGGGCGCACCAAACCGCGCCCAGGCACCGGGCGAATG
This sequence comes from Opitutales bacterium, assembly GCA_038204695.1. Lineage (GTDB taxonomy): Bacteria > Verrucomicrobiota > Verrucomicrobiia > Opitutales > Opitutaceae > ER46. The sequence continues at coordinate 6,399 of JBBRCR010000181.1, forward strand.
GCCCGAATCAATTAGCCAGCAGCGCAGAGATGCTGGACGCGCTCCAGCGGGATGCCTTCAGCTACTTCCTGCACGAGACCAATCCGGCAAACGGCTTGGTGGCCGACAAGACTCAACGGGACGCCCCCGCGAGCATCGCCGCCGTTGGGTTTGCCCTGGCAGCCTATCCAGTTGGCGTCGAGCGCGCGTGGATGACGCGCGCCGAGGCGGCAGAGCGAACGTTGGCGGTGTTAAGGTTCTTCTGGAACAGCTCGCAGGGAACGGCACCGGACGCGACCGGCTACAAAGGGTTCTACTACCACTTTCTCGACATGCAGACCGGCCGGCGGGCCGGGCGGTGTGAGCTTTCTACAATCGATACGGCTGTTCTGCTGGCCGGCATGCTCACCGCCGCCAGCTATTTCGATCGGGATGATGAGGCTGAGCGGGAGATCCGCACGTTGGCCGATGCGCTCTACCGCCGGGCCGATTGGCATTGGGCGCAAAACCGGGGCGCGGCGCTTACCCACGGGTGGAAGCCCGAACGCGGCTTTTTGAAATACCGCTGGAAAGGCTACGACGAGGCGCTAATACTGTACGCGCTGGGCCTGGGTTCGCCCACGTTCCCGCTGCCAGAGGCCAGCTATGCGGCGTGGGCCTCAACCTACCAGTGGCGGGAGCTCTATGGCCACGAGTTCCTGTACGGAAGCTCGCTCTTCATCCATCAATTTTCGCACCTGTGGATCGACTTCCGGGGGATCCAGGATGTCTTCATGCGCGGCAAGGGCAGCGACTACTTCGAGAACAGCCGGCGCGCGACCTACGTGCAGCAGCAGTACGCAATTCATAACCCGCGCGCCTTCGTCGGCTATGGCCCACACTTCTGGGGGCTGAGCGCGAGTGATGGACCCGGTCGGACGGTGCGCGGGGTCGCGGGCGTCAAGCGCCGCTTTTTTGATTATGTGGCCCGTGGTGTGCCGGACGGCCCGGACGACGGGACCGTCGCTCCGTGGGCCGTGGTCGCCTCACTGCCCTTTGCCCCTGAGATCGTACTGCCGACAGCGCGGCATTTCCAGGAAGTGTACCCGCAGATCACAGGCAAGTATTGCTTCAAGTGCAGCTTCAATTTGACCTTCCCGCAACAGTCGCCGGGTCAGCCTGGCTGGGCCTCGCTGTTCCATTACGGGATCAACTTGGGGCCGGTCGTCCTGGCGTGTGAGAACTTCCGCTCAGGCTTGCTTTGGCGACTGACGCGGCGTTGCCCCTACTTCGTCACCGGGTTACGTCGCGCGGGATTTACGAACGGCTGGCTATGAGGAGAACGATGTCTGATCGGCTGATGCGCGGTGGCAAGCATCAGGCCACGGAACGTCGGGGACACGCGATAGCGCAACCGCCCCCCGCTGGCGCGACGGCAATTGATGAATAGCACAATATAAAAACACACTGACTCCGGAACTGCGGCAAAAGATGGATGCTTATTGGCGCGCCGCGAACTACCTCTCGGTCGGTCAGATTTATCTTTTCGACAATCCGCTGCTCAAGCGGCCGCTGACGCTCGCGGACATCAAACACATGCTGCTCGGCCATTGGGGCACGACGCCCGGCCAGAATTTCATCTACGCGCATCTGAATCGGGTTATCAAAAAATACGACCTCGACATGATCTATGTCTCCGGCCCGGGGCACGGCGGACCGGCCGTCGTGGCCAATACGTATTTGGAAGGCACCTACAGCGAAAGTTATCCGAACATCAGTCAGGATGAGGCGGGACTGCGAAAGCTTTTCCTTCAGTTTTCGTTTCCCGGCGGCATTCCCAGCCACGCTTCGCCCGAATGCCCGGGCTCGATCCACGAGGGCGGCGAGCTCGGCTATTCGCTCAGCCATTCGTTTGGGGCGGTGTTCGACAATCCCGATCTCATCGTCGCGTGTTGCGTGGGCGATGGAGAGGCGGAGACCGGACCGCTGGCCACGTCGTGGCAGTCCAACAAGTTCCTAGATCCAATCACCGACGGCGCGGTGCTGCCGATTTTGCACCTCAACGGCTATAAGATCGCCAACCCGGCCATTCTCGCCCGCATCGAGCCGGAGGAACTGGATCAGTTCATCCGAGGCAACGGCTGGACGCCCTATTACGTCGAGGGACATGAGCCGGCGTTGATGCATGAAGCCATGGCCGCGACGCTGGATCAGGTGGTGGAACAATTCGCCGTGGATGAAATCGTGGTCGTCAAACCCGGCGAGCGCGTGCCCGTGGATGGCGCCATCACGGCGGGCGAAAGCAGCATCGATCAAAGCGCGATCACCGGCGAGAGCGTGCCGGTGAGTCGCAAGCCCGGTGACGAGGTCTTTGCGGGCACGATCAATCAAGACAACGCGCTCGACGTGCGCATGACCCGGCTGGCCCGCGACAACACGCTGGCCCGCGTGACGCAGCTCGTCGCCGAAGCGCAGGAACATAAGAGCCCGACCCAGCGGTTCACCGAAACCTTCGCGCGCCGCTTCGTTCCGGCGGTGCTCATCGGCACGCTCGTCGTCATCGTGATCCTGCCGCTCGGGTTTAGCGGGACGTGGAGCGCGAGTTTCTACCGGGGCATGTTGTTGCTCGTGGCCGCGTCACCTTGTGCGCTGGCCATCGGCACGCCGGCGGCGGTGCTCGCCGGCATCGCCCAGGCGGCCCGCCGTGGTGTGCTCATCAAAGGCGGGATCCATTTGGAAAACCTCGGACGCCTGAACACCGTGGCGCTCGACAAAACCGGCACGCTCACCACCGGCAAGTTCGCGGTCTCGCAAGTCATCGTTTAGAAGGCACACCCGAGGACGAAGTCCTGCGCATCGCGGCCGCCGTCGAGGAGCAATCCAGCCATCCGCTGGCCGCCGCCATCGTGAAGACGGCCCACGAGCGCCAGATCAGTTTCCCCTCCGCCACCAACATCGAAAACCTCGCGGGCAAAGGCATCCAGGCGCGGGTGGAGGCGGCGGAGGTTCTGGTTGGAGCCATCCGCGCCTTTACTGGAGATGCCGCGGCGGAGAAGGGGAAACCGCTGGCGGAAACCATCGCCCGGCTGGAAGCCGCTGGGCAGACCACGGTGATCATTCGTCGCGCCGGAAAATTCATCGGCGTCATCGCCCTCGCCGACGAGCCGCGGCCCTTGGCCGGAGAGGTGATGAAACGCTTGCGGGCCCAGGGAATCAAACGCCTCGTGATGCTCACCGGCGACAATACCTCGGTGGCCCGCCGGATCGCGGAAAAGCTGGCCATCACCGATGTCCGCGCGGAGTTGCGCCCGGACAGAAGCTGACGATCGTTCATGAACTGGAGCAGGATCGTGGCGTCATCGCGATGATCGGCGATGGCGTGAACGACGCACCCGCCCTGGCTGCGGCCACGGTGGGCGTGGCGATGGGCGCCGGAGGCACGGCGGTCGCCCTGGAGACCGCCGATGTCGTGTTGATGGGCGACGATCTCGGCAAACTGTCCTTTGCCATCGGACTGAGCCGGGCCAGCGCGCGCATCATCCGCCAGAACCTCGTGATCGCGCTCGGCGTCATCGCCCTGCTCCTGATCGCCTCGGGGTTTGGCGTCATCCCGTTGAGTGTCGCCGTGGTCCTGCACGAAGGGAGCACCATCGTCGTCGTCTTGAACGCCCTGCGGCTCCTCGCGTGGCACGAGCCGGCTGCTGCCGCGTGATCGATCCTTACCATAAGTGAAGGCCGAAGTTTCACCGCTTTGGGGAATTAACCTGTCCTCGAGCACGAGGACATTGGGATGATGCGGAACTTCCGGGTGACCTAGCCGAAAAGACAAAAGCACTCGTCCTGCGATGCGCGGAGTCGGCGTGACCGTGGAGGGTGCGCAGCAACCAACCCACTCAGCGGAATCCCAGTAAATCCAGGACGTGGCGCTCGACGTGGCGGTTCTTTCCGTCGGCGGGAAAGTCATGGATGTGCAGCGCCGGATTGAAGTTGAGTTCGAGAATGTTGTAGGTCGCATCCGCTCCCTCCGCCGCGAAGTCGGGGATGATCATATCGAGCCCGCAAATCGCGGCGCCGACCGCCGCCGTGGCCTGCTCGGCCCAGCGCCGATAGACCGGCGGCATCGTATCGGTAAAGTCGATGCTGTCACCGCCGGTGCTGATGTTGGAATTTTTTCGCAAGAACACCACCGTGCCGGCGACCGGGACGCTCTCCGGCGCCAGGCCCTGGCCGGCCAGGAAGGCGAGCTCAACCGCTTCGAGGCGAATGCGCTCCAGCGGTTTTCGATACCCTTCGCCACGGTGGGGATGCCGGTTCTTCTCCTCGACCAGCTCCCGGATCGTCAAACGGCCGTCGCCCCGCACATTGGCGGGAATCCGGTGCAGCACCGCGCGCGTCTGGCCGCCGATCACCAGAAAGCGAAACTCGCGGCCCTCGACGAACTCCTCCACGAGCACGCTGGCATCGAGCACGAAAGCCGCTTCCAGCGCCGCCCGATAATCCGCCAACTCCGCACCGGTCTCCAGGATCGCCACGCCCTCGCCAAAATTGGTGCTGTTGGGTTTGACGACGATCTTTCGCCCCTGGTAGGCCGGATAATCCTCCAACGCGGCCGCCAGCGAGCGATATTTTCCTCCCGCGGGCACGCGCAGTCCGGCCGCCCGCAGGACCTTTTTCGTCACTTCCTTGTTTTCCATCAGCAGCGCGCTGATGTAGGTGTCGGCCGAGGTGCGGGTTGCTTGCTTCACGTATTCGGTGCGGCCATCGCGGCGGAGCGCGATGAAGTTGTCGTCCGCATCGAGGATCTCGACCTCGACGCCGCGATGGCGGGCTTCGGCGATCAGGACCTGGGTGGAGAGTTCGAGGGTTTCAAGGTTCATGGGCGAGGGTTTCCCGGTGTTGGTGGGCGAGACGTAGACCGAGTTTGAGCGTGGCATCGGGGCCGGAACCGAGCTCGGCCCGCAGCCGGTCGATGGGCCGCGGGCGTCGACCCGCCCAACGCTCACGCGCGGCGGCGAGCGCATCGGCGTAGGGTGGAGGCAGCCGGGTGGCGATCGTCGCCATGGCGTCGAACCAGTTCGCCGCGTTTCGTCTCTCGTCCGGACCTGGAGCGCACGGCGAATCGCGCAGCGACGAACCGCAGAGCGTCGACCATCGATTGCGGTCGGCAATGCGGGCGCGCTCCTCCCCCGAAGTCGGCGGACTGGGCAGAAACAAATCCGCCAGCACGGACAAATGGAAAAATCGCAGTGCTTCCATTCCGATGCCCAACGGCTCGAAGGGATCGAGGTCAAAGACCCGGAACTCGAGATAGCCCACACCCTCCCGGTCGAGGGCATCGAGCAGCGCGAAACGGTCCCCGCGCTTTGACGCCGTCGCTCCGCCTTCGGCGGCAGAAACAGGTTTGGGTCGAACCGGACTGTAGAATTCCCGCTCGTGCGCCAGGAGTGTCGGAGCGTGCGACTGGGGTTGGATCGCCGCCGCGATTTTTTCCCGATACTCCGCCAGCGAGGAGAACGTCACCCCGATCTCGCGCTCGACGTCCGGCGCCAGCGCATAGCCGAGCGGACTCAGCCGCACGCTGGAAATCCGGTCCCGGCAACGTGCGGCATCAACCCGCAAGTCCGTCCGCGTGTGCGCCAGCAGGTCCTGCCAGAACGCCTCGTCGCCCGGCGGGCTTACACCCCAAAGCGAGTTGAACACAGGCTGGTGTCGCAGGAAGTTTCGCATCGCCGAAAAGTAGGCGGCGTTACGCAGCGCCTTCTCCGGCTCGGTCGATTTCGTGGCCGCCCGCCAGCACGAGAAGAAATCCGCCGTGAAAGAGAAATTGTAGTGGATCCCGCTGATGACCTGCCGCGCCTTGCCGTGGCGGTGTTCGAGATTCTGCCGGTAAATGCGCTGCGCTTCCCACTCCGGGCGGCCGGCAAACGATGCCGCCTGCACCCGTTCCGGGGCATCCCAACGGCCAGGCAAACTGAGCGGCCAGAGGAGTTCGCTCCCCATGGCCGATTGCAAGCGTCCGTGCAACCGGGCGAGTTCGGCCAGCGCGGCTTCCGGGTCGCGGTGCGGTTGAGTGATCAGCTCGGCCTGGTTTTCGGCGAAATCGACCGAGATCTGTTTTTCGTCGGGGGAAAACGGATGCGGCGTGCGCGCCGGCTGACCGTCGGCTTCGACGCGCAGGACTTCCCGTTCCAAGCCCCAGTGCCCCGCTGCCAGCAACGCTTCGCCGCCCGCATCGACAAAACGCTTGAAAGCCACCAGTGGCGCGCTCGGTGCATGGCGTTGCGCGGTGGTTCGAGTCGTCGGCATCGCATGATCCTGAACCACCCGTCGGCCCAGGGACATGCTTTTTCCGTGCCTCGGATCTTTCAAAGGTTCCACCTGGCGGCGGCCGGACAGAGTTCGGACATCGGCCTGAGCCGGGCGAGCCAGCGCATCATCCGGCAGAACCTCGTGATCGCCCTCGGCGTGATCGCCCTGCTCCTGATCGCCTCGGGGTTTGGCGTCATCCCGTTGAGTGTCGCCGTGGTCCTGCACGAGGGGAGCACCATCGTCGTCGTCCTGAACGCCCTGCGGCTCCTCGCGTGGAACGAGCCCGCCGCCGTCGCATGATCTATCCTTGCGATGACCACACCCCCACCTGCACCCAGTGCTTCTTGCCGTCTTGCTGTTCGAGGATGGGCTCACCCTTCTTCAAGCCTTTGCGGGCGTGAAGGGTCGAGGGCGCGGCGGAGCTTGGATGCGTGAACCTTCTACTTGATCGACGAACCAAGATCCGCCGACGGCAAGAGAGGTAGTCCTAGCTCTTTCAGAAATTCATTGTGTTTGAGCGTTGCCGTTTGGATGGCGTTCTCGATTTCCACCAGCCTTTGGTTGGTTGCCTCTAACTCGATCTCTTCCTCGGCGGTGGCGGTGCTGATGTAGCGGGAGATGTTGAGGTTGTAGCCTTCCTCGGCGATTCGCTCCATCGAGATGCACTTGGAATAGCGCCCCTCTTCCTTCCGGAATTGGTAGGTGTCGATGATCTTGGTGATGTGCTCTGTTGTGAGGCGGTTCTGGCGTTTGCCTTTCTCGAAGTGTTCGGCGGCGTTGATGAACAGCACGTCGTCGGGCTTCTTGCACTTTTTGAGAACGAGGATGCAGACGGGGATGCCCGTGGAGTAGAAGAGATTTGCCGGCAGACCGATGACGGTGTCGATGTGGCCGTCTTTGAGTAGCTTGGTGCGGATACGTTCCTCGGCGCCGCCACGGAAGAGCACGCCGTGGGCAGGATGATGGCCATCACGCCTTCGTCTTTCAGGAAGTGGAAGCCGTGGAGCAAGAAGGCGAAATCGGCGGCGGATTTGGGGGCGAGGCCGTGGTTTTTGAAGCGCACGTCGTCGCCCATCGCGTCGGTGGGGTCCCAGCGGTAGCTGAACGGCGGATTGGCGACGATGGCGTCGAACTGCGGTTTCTTGGCCGGGTTGAGTTCGCGCAGGATGTCCCAGTCGTTGAGCAGGGTGTCGCCGTGGAAAATCTCGAACTCCGTGTCCTTCACCCCATGCAGCAGCATGTTCATGCGGGCGAGGTTGTAGGTGGTGATGTTCTTTTCCTGCCCGAAGATTTTGCCAATGCCGTTTGGCCCCATCTTCTTGCGCACGTTGAGGAGCAGAGAGCCGGAGCCGCAGGCGAAATCGAGCACCTTGTCCAGCTTCGGCTTCTTTCCGGTAGCTGGCTCCTGGCTGTCGAGCGTGACGATGGCGGAGAGGATGTCGGAAAGCTGCTGCGGGGTGTAGAACTCCCCCGCCTTCTTGCCGGAACCGGCGGCAAACTGGCCGATGAGGTATTCATAGGCGTCGCCCAGCGCATCAGTGCCCATGTCAAATGGTAGGCCCTCCGCGATCTTTTGGATGATAGTGCAGAGCTTGGCGTTGCGGTCGGCGTAGGTCTTGCCCAGCTTCGGGGACGCCAGATCGATCTCGGAGAAGAGCCCTTGGAAGGTGCTTTGGAAGGAGTCGTTCTCGATGTATTTGAAGCCTGCTTGCAGGGTGTTGAGCAGTTCCCCGTTCTGCTTGCGGGCCATGTTGGCGATGCTCGTCCAGAGGTATTCCGGCTTGATGACGTAATGCACCTTGCGCCGCATCTGCTTTTCAAACTCGGCCACATCGTCGGCGTTGTCCGCATACCAGACCGCCAACGGCACGCGGGGGCCATCGCCTTCCAGCTTGGGATAATCTTTTCCCAATTCCTTCTTCGATGCCGTCTCGTAGTTGTCCGAGAGGTAGCGCAGGAAGAGGAAGGAAAGCATGTAGTCGCGGAAGTCGTCCGCAGCCATCGCGCCGCGCAAT
>JBBRCR010000182.1:0-14622 GCA_038204695.1 Opitutales bacterium
TGTGTGGCTGGTGTACTCTTTTTTTTGGTGGTTGTGGCTCCCTCTTGTTTTTTTTTTTCTGCATTTTTTTTTTACCACCACGGTCGGGCCCCCCCCCCCACTTCGCGACTTGCGAACGGCAAACCCTCAACAGATTTCGACGGCGCAGCCCATCGCTTTCAGACCATCAACGATTCGGCCGAAAACCCATTCTCGCTCATCCTCGGTAAACAAGCTGCCATGCCCGCCACGCTCTAGTTTCCTCAAGGTCTGTTTATATACAGCCACATTCAGGCCAAATTCGACCTGAACGGTCACATGAGTGTCACCGTCGACATACTCGATGGTTTCACGGTCAAGAATTTGAACCAAGTAACCGCCTGAGTGTTGAACCTTTTGCGGTGAGATATGCTAAAACATTTCAGAAGCCTCCGGTGATTACGTTTGTGATATTCGGGTTCTGCAACAGTGCCGAAAGGACGGAGTTGAATCACGAATGCGGCGAATGAACGCAGACTCTAATGTGCCTGACGGGAACTGCCTTTGCGATAACTCCAACTTTGCTCAACGCACAATTCGTTGATTTGCCTGCTGCAAAACCCGATCGTCGCGCCACCTCGTCACTGATGTCCGCGCCTATAGCGAACGAGTATCACACTGGCCCCCAGCTTTGCATCGTAGACCGAGGTGACTTCGCCCCAGTCAAAACGGCAGGGCGGTATTCCTAACTGATCGGTTAGCCATTTATCATTAACCTTCTTTCTTTCACGTTCAACATCCTCAGCCCACACTGCCCATCCGTCATTACCCGCTTTCAACGTAATTTGCGCTTCGACTAGCGTGTGGTTTTGGAATCGAAGTACTACGGCGATTTTATCATCTTCAATCCGGCGATAAATCACCCATCCATCAGCCGAAGTTAACTTTTGTGCACATTGCCCGAGGGATGAAGAGGCAAATTGTTCTTCGCGTAAGTCTCGATCGACCGACTGGCCAGCGATTTGTATACTGCCTGTGGCTTGATTGATCACGGTTAGGTCGCAAACACTTTACACACACGGTAAATTGAGCATCCAAAGCGGCGACCGCATTGGGCGTTTCTGAACAGGAGTGTAAGAATGTGCGAGCCTGTTTTCGCCGCGTTTTCCTTTAACGATCATAAAATGGGCCATCACCACGCTTGGAACGACGTTTCGAGTAGCTAGCCAAGCTAGCCCTATAATGCCTGTTGCTTGAACAAGATGGCTTAAGGACGAAGCGGAATGCTATAGACTGGCTCTAACTTGGTCTCGAAGCCCTCGATAACGATTTGCGGCAACCCTCCTGGGCCATGCTGCGGATTGGCGAGGGTTCTCCCAAAGGCGGCGGGCCCATCTTCTAATACTCGATATGCCGTGATCCCCGGGCGATATCCGAGCGTGGGGTGTGGACTTACCTGCAAGCCACCGAAGAGCGCCTCTGCGCTGCCTCCGGATCGTTGGACTGCGCTTGACGTTGTATAGAAATTACTCTGGCCAGGTGCTCCGCCAAAGATAATGAGGCCTTTCTTGAGCACGATATCCTTGAACCTATCCACACCGGGGTAATTTCCAGAACCCTGCAAGCTCTGCGCGAAAACTGATGGTGCATTCTCCACCGCGTCTTCGATTATCCCCACCGTCGGATCAAACCGTGTTGCGAACGCAGCACCCCCCGTTGTCTTTTGATAAAAACGTCCGAGTTGCGCCTGGATGATCTTCGTGGGATTCGCCTGCGCCAACTTGGCAACCGCTGCGGCGACCCTCGGAGCGATTGCGATCCACGCTGCTTCCAGCCGACGTTTCGCCACCACCGACATCGCCCCAGCCGACACCCCAAAGCTGAGCTGCTCCATTATGAACGCCGCCTGCTCGAGGGTGGCGAGTGACTCGTTGAGCTCTCCAGTGGGGCTGAAAATCCCGTTTGCTTGCGAGAGCGTGTTCCGCCCCGAATTCAGCGCCAGTCCGTTTAACGTGCTGACAATCACCATCCCGATCTGAGTTTCAACGAGGCTGACGTGGCCGCTGGGGTCGGAGAACGTCACCGGATTCGCGCTCCCATATACATATCGATGCAGCGACATCGGGTCGCCTCGCGTACCTTCATACCCATCCCCGGACCAAAACCGCCCGCTGCCGGGATTCAGGTATCGCGCTCGCAGGTAATACAACCCCAGGTCGGAATCGAACTGCTCGCCACAATAGAGGTACGCGTTGGGAGTCGTCCCCGCCCTGAAAATCTGCACACCGAACGCGTCGTAGTCGTAGCGGTCCGTCACTGTCCCCACGCTGTCCGTCAGCTCACGCGTCGAGCCGTGGCCGTCGTACGCGAAATAACTCGACGTCGGCGGCTGCGCGTCCACCCCAACCGCCTGGCTGATCAGGTCGGATCCATAGGTGTAAACGACGGTCCGCGTCGTGGCCGGAAACAACGAGCTCGGCGCCGTGCTCACCCGCTCCTCGAACACCTGCGCGTATCCAGTCAGATTGTTCGTGTCCACCAGCCAGCTCGTGCTGGACACCGGCAGGCCCGCTGCATCGAGGATATTCTTCCGGATGCGGTTCCCGTCCGCATCGTAGCTGATGTTGATCGATGTACCGTCGGCTCTCGCACGTAGAATCAAACGCTCCTCGAAATCGTAGACGTCCGGCGCCGCGGGCGTAAGTGCCGCGGGAAGTGAGCCGGAAGTGAGCGTGCTTCCGTTGGCCGTGTACGTTTCGCCATTCAGCCAGTCGCGCGCGTTGAAAACCTGGTTCAGTTGCGCCACGACCGCTGCCATTTGCGACGTCCGGTTCAGCCGGTTGCCGACTTTGTCCAACTCGTAGCCGATCGTTCCATTCTGACCACTCGGCTCGCCGGCAATCATCTCGGCCGACAGCCGATAAACGTCATCGTAGCCGTACGTCGTCGTGCGCGGCGAACTCAGCGTTGCCGGCGCCGAGGCGAGCATCTCCAACACCTGACGCCGGTGCCCGCTCACCCGCAGGCGATAATCGTAACTGTGCACCGCCACCGGCGGCGCGCTCGCCGAGGGTCGCTGCGACACCTCCAGGCCACGCAACCGATTCAACGTGTCGTAACCATACGAGTGCACCACGCCATTCGGCTGCGTGACCGTCGCGAGCGAGCTGTTCGCATTATAGCCATAGGTTGTCGTCCGCGCGGGAAGCCCGTTCGAGGCATCGTCCACGTGCTCCAGCCGGTTGATGTCATCGTAACGATAGCCGATGTTCACGCCGCCGGCATTCGACGAGACCACGTCCTTCAAGCTCCCATTCGGGTAATAGCCGTAATCCAACCTCCCGGTTCCCTGGACTCCGCTCAGCGCCGGTGCTGTATCCTTGTAGTCGAGACGTCCGCGTTCGTCGCGGGGCGTGCTCTCCGCATACAGGGGCGTGTTGGCCGAGTTGAAGGTGCGCGCACCGACGCGGGCGCCATTCTCGTCGTAATCATACTCCATTCGCGCGACCGCGTGCGTGTACCCCAGCGATGGATGCGTCGCATCCGCCGCCTTCGACGTCATCCGGTTCAACCTGTCATAGCCGAAGGTCGTCGCCTTCCCCGCAAAATCAGTCCGTTTCCAGAGATTACCCCACGAATCGTACTGGAACGTTTCCACGAAGGCGGGCGCAATGCTCTGTCCCCCATCCTCCGGCAGGATTCGTTTCGTGCGACGGCCCAGGACGTCGCTTTCATATATTGTCGCGCGACCCAGCGCATCCGTCTGCGACGTCTGATTTCCCAACTCGTCATAGGCATTCCGGGTGACCGCAAGGTTGGGTGTCGATGCCGCCAGGCTGAAGCTGCCATCCTGCGCCGCGAGCGCGGCGTCAATATACTGGCGGACCTCGACCAACTGCCCCAACCCGTCGTAGCGGTAGCGCGTGGTTTTGCCCTCCTGATCAATTGCGGCCACACGCCGCCCGAGCGCATCGTACCTCGACTCCGTTTGCGTCGCCGGATGTTCGTCGGTGGCCGGATAAATGACCGCGTCCGGCCGGCCTCGAACATCGTAACGTGTCTCCACCGTGTTCCCACGCGGATCGGTGACGAAGCGAACATGGCCCGCCTTGTCATAAGCGTACTGCGTGACGAGATTGCCCGCCGCCCGATGCCGAATCATCTGCTTGCGCCACGCGGGACCCCCGCCGTTGTCCTCGTAGGTGAACTCGGTCCTGGCGCCACGCTCATCAATCTGGAAGCGGACGCGCCCCGTCAGATCGTACTGCGTCTCCACCCTCGGATTGTCCGCGAGTCGCGGGTCCTCCGCGGAAGACGGTGCCGCCGCGCCGACGCCATCGTTGGCATCGGGTACGATCGTGAACCGCAAACGCCCGACCGCATCGTAGACAAAGAACGTCCGGCAACCACGCCGGTCCTGTGACCACGTTCTTCGGTTCTCGGCATCGTAGCCCGTGAGTTCGGCCGTACCGTCGGCCGCCGTCACCGAAATCTGGTTACCTCGCGCATCATAACTGTAGCTGGTGATGCGCGCGTTGGCGTCATTGTGCCCCTGATACTCGGCCAGTGATTTCCAGAGGGCCGTCTTGTCCACGCGGCCAAACGACGTGTAACGCGTTTCCGTCACCCGCCCGTCCGGCGCCACGGTCGCGCGCAACCGATTTTCGGCATCATACTGGTAACGCGTGATACTGTCTTCGACGGTGCCGTCGGCGCGGGTCCGGCTGACAATCTGCGCCACCAGGTTCTCCTGCGCATCGAACAGTGTTCGAGATTTTCTGAGTACGCTGTCCGTCGGATTCGACATGTCCGAACCGCTCACCCCCGCTGGATCCGTGACTGTCACCATGATCTGTCTTACCGCCTCCGGATAAGCGGCATCGCTGAAGGCGCCGGAGTAATCATGACTCGTCCGATTGCCGAGCGCGTCTGTGACGCTCTTCACCGTGCCGTCGCCCGAGTACGTGTACGTCGTCCTGTCTCCCACCGTCGCATTCGCCGGATCCGCCCCGACAGTATGGGCCAGCAGGTTGTTGGTGCCGGCCTCGTAACTGAACGTCTGCACGCGACCATCCGCATCCGTGATCTGGGTTGGCGCCCCAAGCGAATTGCAGGTCGTGCGCGTCGTGTAACCGGAACTTGGATTCGCCGGGTCCTCGGTCATGACCGCGCCGAGAGTATCTACGACCACATTGCCGGCGGCATCATACGCCATCGCCTTCACGTTCCCGTAATGGTCAGTCACGAATTTGACCCGATCCCCGTCCGGATAATACGCGTAGCTCGTCCGCGCTCCGAGTGGATCGAGCTTCAGAGTCACATTGCCCCGATCATCGTAATAGCAGGTCGTCTCGTTCCCGAGCCGGTCCTTCACCTTCTCGAAACGACCGGTGGCATCGATGCCGCCGTTGAACAGCGTCTCCCGGCCATCGGCATCGATTTGTTTCACCAGCCGGCCGTTGGTCGCATCGTATTCACTGCGCAGTGCCGTGACGCCACGCGCATCAATCACCCGGGTGAGATAATGAAACTGTGGGTGATGCGGAGCGCTGCTCAGTTCGTAGCGGAACTGCGTGACATTGGCTTCGCGGTTCGCGAAGGACTCGAGCCGCCCCTGGGCGTCATAGAGATAGTCGAGATCGTTGCCCAAGGGATCGCGGATGTAATCCACGCGACCGGTGGCATCGCGAACGATGCTCACGCTGCGACTAATCGGCCCATTCTCGGCGGGTTGGGTCGATGTCACACCGGTCACCCGATTCCCGCCGTCCCTATTGAGGGCGAGCGTATTGCCCGCGAGGTCCCGCATCTCGAGCAATCCGAGCACCTCGTCCAGAATGAAGACCGTGCCGTCGCTCGTCGTCAGCCGATAGCGCGATGTAGTGAAGGGCTCGAAGCCGAATTCGTCGACGCTGAGATCCTGGTCGCCCGTCCCGGCGATGAAGAAGTTCTCCGCCAGCGTGTTTTCCGCGTTGAGCGGCTCCAGTTTCGACGTCGTGTCCCCGAGCGGATAAAAGCGGTACCTGCCCTGGCGGACGACCATCGCGAACGACGCGTTATCCGCATCACCCTCGCGATTCTTGACCAACGCGCCGGCGCGAAACCGGTGGGTGTAGCCTCCGGGCATCACGATCGTGACGATCCTTTCGCGCACCGGCTCGACCACATAAAATTGCAGCCCACTCCCCTGCTGCGGTGTCTGCCACCAGCCACGTCCGAGGTGCCGGTTCTTCTGCATCCGAATATTGTTCAGCGAGAGCCGCCAGCCGGGACCGAAATCCCCGGCCCGGGCGTCCCGGCTGTCGTACGTGCGGTTGATCGTAATTGGAATACCCGCCAGCGGCAGCTCGAGGTCCTCGAACGCCAGCGTGAATGCGCCCACCTTCATGTTACCCTCCACGACGACCGTGAAGGGACCGGCCACCTGAATCCGACCGGCGGTATCGGCAACGCTGAGACGCAGTTCGTAAATGCCATTCAGCAGCCGCGTCGGATCAAAGGTCGCCAGCGTCCCTGCCACCGCCGGCTCCGAGCCCGCGGACGAGGAACCCACCGCGGTGGTTCCGCGGGCAAAGGCCGTCCACCCTTCCTCCGGCCCGCCGTCGGCTGCCTTCAACCGCTGCTCCAACAGCCAATTGTCCAGTATCGTGCTCGCCGCGACGCCGCTGATGGCGATGGGCGCCGCAATCCGCACGTCCTCCGCGGGTGCCGTGATCTCGGCAAACGGCACTCCCGGATCCGCCACCACGCCCACCGAAGCGACCGGCGACGTCGTGACCACGCCGGAGTTGTCCGTGGCGCGCGCGGTAAGTGCGACCGGCGAAACGCCCGCCGCAAACGTTGCCGCAATCGAATAGGATCCCGGCTGCCCCACGAGCAGCGAACCCAACCCGAGGCTCACCCCGTCGCGGAAGAACTCGAGTCGGACAATCGAGCCGTCGGCATCAGTCGCCGAGGCGATCAAAGTCACGGACGTTCCAGCCGGCACCGCCGTGCCATTTCGAGGTTGCACGAACGCAACCGCCGGCGGCTGCGATGCCGGGGTCGACACGGTCACCGCAACGTCGTCACTCGTGACGAACGCGGAATCGCTCACCGTGAATCTCAGCAGATAGCTGCCCGCGGCCTCGAACGTCACGGTCGTGGCCAGATTGGACGCCGCCGAAAACACGACCGCCCCCGGTCCGCTCAACTTCGACCACTGATAGGTCAGTGCCGCGGGCGGATTGGGCAGGCCGTCATCCGCGACCACGGCAGCGAGCGGAACGGCCGCTCCGACGCAACCCGATACGTCGGTTCCGGCATACGCCAGCGGCGCAAGGTTCGTGATCGGTGGAGTCTTTCCGGCCGCTGACGCTGCATGGATAGCCACGATTTCCGCCGCCGCGAGCGGCCGCCGGTAAAGTGTGAGTTCATCCAGCATCCCCTTGAATCCGCCAGCTTCCGGCCAGCGTCCGAGCCACAGCGTGTAGTTGGTACGCACCGTGCGATTCGCAGGCGCGGTCTGCTGTGCCACCTGCACGCCGTCGCGATACACACGCACCACTCCGGTGGTCCGCTCGTAACTATAGGCGAGATGCACCCACTGCCCCTGCCGGCCGGCGAGCAGCGTGCCGGGGTGAACATCGAAGGTGCTGCCGTCATCAAAACGCAGATACAGCGACGGCTGGGTGCCGTTGCTGGTTGCCCACACAAATGCGCCCTGCGCCGCGCCGCTGTGCCATGCCACGAGCGGGTAATCGCCCTGGTTGATTCGATCGGGCCGTACCCAGAATTCCAACGTGAAACCGGCCGCAGAGGTTCCGACATTCAGGTCCGCATGCGGAAGGACTCGCGCCTGATCGTCGTCGCCGTCGAAGAGGAAACCCTGCAACACCTTTCCAGCCGCGAAACCTGCCCCGTTCAGAAGCTCAAACGCGCCATTGCCGTTCACCACTTCGCGGGAATGTCCATTCGCCGGCCACCACGCTGCCATATCCGCCGGCGGGGCCGAGGTCGCCGCGCCAACGCGAACTTCCGTCAGATCCGACACGGGCCGCACAAAGCGATCATTCGCCGTGAGCCTGAGCAGATACGTGCCCGCGGTGCTGAACGTCGCGGTCGTCCGCGCCGCCGTCGCCTCACCAAATGCGACGGTTCCCGGTCCCTCCACCAACGACCATGTGATGACCGGCGCGCCAAACGGCTTCCGGTCGTCGCTCACGAATCCATTCAAAGTCGCCGTGGCGGCCGTGCCTGGAAGCACGATGGCCTGCCCGGCGCTGACGATTGGCGGCTCATTATAGCTTCGCAGGCTTTTGCCATCGGTACCGGTACTATAAATAGCCTGCACCTCCGCCGCACTCAGTGGCCGCTGATAGAGCGCTGGTTCGTCCAGCGTGCCTTTCCACGGCCCACTCGCGTCCCAGGCGTTGCGACCAAACGTGAGCCCGTATTGCGTCCGCATGGCAAAGCTGGCGCCCATCGCCGACACCCGCAGGCTCCCGTTCACGAATATCCGCAACTCACCCGCCAACCGGTCTTGCGTCACCGCGATATGCGTCCACTGCCCGGCGGTGAGTGCGGTTCCCGTTGTCCTCAGCGTGCGGTCCGCACCCGTGGAGCGCTCGCGGAAATTCACTTCCACTTCGCGACCCGACGCATACTGGTAAACGGTGAGTCCGGCGACGCCCGTTCCGCCCCACGACAAAATCGTGCCATCGCGGTTTTCCGTCGGTTTCACCCAGAACTCGAGCGCGAAGCCCGCGGATGCCGCACCCACATCGATGTCCGCATGGGCGGCCACCCGATTGAAATCATCGACGCCGTCGAACCCAAATCCCTCCAGCACCCGGCCGGCCGCGTACCCGGCGCCGAACAGCAACTCCACCGGCGCGCGGGAATTCACGACTTCAAGCGTGTGTTGGTTTCCGGGCCACCACGCCGAAATGCCGGAGGGGACCGCGACGGTGGCCACGCCCACTCTCACTTCGATTTGGTCCGAAACAGGTGCCGTGTAGCGGTCGGACCCGGTGAGTTCCAGGAGATACGTTCCCGCTACTCCGAATGTGGCCGTCGTCACCGCCGTGTTCGCATTCCCGAAGGTGACCGTTCCCGGCCCGTCGACGACCCGCCATTCCGCGGCCGGCGCGCCAAAGGGTTTGCCGTCATCGATAATCGCGCCGTCAAGGATCGCACTGGCCCCCGCTCCGATCAGGGCAATATCGGCACCGGCGTTCACGGCCGGCGGCAGATTCTGATCCGGCGGCGACTTGCCGTCGCCACCCGCAGCATATAGCGCGGCGATCTCGCCTGCGCTCAGCGGACGTTTGTACAGCGCCACTTCGTCCAACGTGCCGCGCCAGGCCGCACCGGTGTCCCAGGCATTGCGGCCAAACGTCAGGCCGAACTGCGTTCGCAACGCCGACGTACCGAGCACGGAAAGCGCGCGCAAGGTGCCGTTGACATAGATCCGCATTTCGCCGTCGGCACGGCGATGCGTGACAGCGAGATGTGTCCATGCGCCCGCCGTGAGCGCAAGGCCAGTGGTTCGGAGCACACGATCGGCACCCGCCGTGCGCTCGCGGAAATTCACCTCGAACTCACGACCCGCACCCGTTTGAGAAAGGGCGAGACCTGCCGCGCCGGAGTCGCCCCACGACATCAGGGTGCCGTCGCGATTTTCGGTCGGCTTCACCCAAAGTTCCACCGTACCGCCGGCCGCCGCCGCTCCGATATCGAGATCGGCATGCGCCGGGACCCGGCCGTAATCGTCGATCCCGTCGAACAGAAAACCATGGAGCACGCGGCCAGCCGCGTAGGTGGCACCATTGCGCAAATCGACGGACGCATTGCCCGCGACAACTTCGCGCCCATGCAGATTGGCCGGCCACCAGGCGCTGATCTCCGGCGGCGGCTCGGCCAGCGCCACGCCAACCCGGATCTCCACCGTGTCCGTCACCGGAGCCAGCAAGCCGTCGGAGCCGGCCAGCTCGAGCAAGTACGTTCCCGCCGCGGCAAACGTGGCGGTGGTCGTCGCCGCATCCGCCTGGGCAAACGTTACCGCGCCCGGGCCGGCGAGCACGCGCCATCCCGCCGACGGCACACTCCACGGCTTGCCGTCATCAACGACACTGCCCGCGAGCGTAACCGGAATCCCACTACCGGCTGCGGCGCCATCGGGTCCGGCACTCACCGCAGGCGGCGCGTTGTCGCCGAGGGGCGACTTGCCGTTCTCCCCCGCCGCCGCAATGGCGCTGATTTCCGTCGCACTCAACGCGCGACGGTAGAGCGCAAACTCGTCCACCACTCCCGCGAACAGCCGGTTGTCCGCCTTGGAACCAAGCCACAGTCGACGCGTGGCCGCGGTGTCAGGCGTGAAGATGCCCAGGCTGCGCTCGTCGACGAGCTGCCCGTTATAGTAGAGCCGGCCGTAACCCGAGCTCTTGTCATAGGTACACGCAAGATGCGCAAACTGGCCGACCGTCAGCGTGGCTGGGCCGACCAGCGCCCGGTCCTGCCCATCCGTGCCGCGCAGCCAGACCGTGACGGCACGACCCGTTGACGTCGTCGACGCGCGGGTAAACTCCGCGCCATTGTCCGCCAGCCAGCCGAAAAGCGGCCGATCAACCGTTTGCGTCCACCGCGCCCAGAACTCGACCGTCAAACCTTTGGCCGACGCGCCAATGTTCAGATCCGCGTGTCCGTCGACGCGCGCGAAACTGGTCCCCCCGTCAAACGCGAATCCCTGCAAGACCTTTCCCGCCCCGTAGCTCGCTCCATTGAAAAGTTGCAGGTCATGCCGGCCGACCACCTCCGCCGGCGAGCCATTTCCCGGCCACCACGCGGCGATATCCGCCGGCAGGACGGCGCTGCCCGGCGCGACGCGGACTTCCATGACATCCGATTCGGGCTGCGCGTAACCATCGTCCGCCGAGAGTTGGAGCAAATATGTTCCCGTCGCGCTGAACGTGGCCGTCGTCGCTGCCTGGTTTGGATTTGCAAACGTGACGATCCCGCCGGCTGGAGCTGCGGTGACCGTCCAACTGCTCGCCGCCGGCCCGAACGGCCGCGCATCATCGGCAACCGTTCCATCAAGCGGCGCCACCGAGGCAATGCCCGACAATATTAGATCGGGGCCCGCATTGACGGCTGGGGCGCTGCCCTCGCTCGCGCGCGCCTTGCCGGAAGCGCCCGCCGCAAACACCCGCGCGACTTCCGGCGCCGCCAATGCGCGACGATACACCGCGACCTCATCGAGCGAACCAAGGAACCCCGTGTCCGACGCGTTGCCGAGCAGCAGGTCGTAACTTGTCTGCAGCGTAAAAACCCCCAGGTTCGACTCCGCCGCCAGCAGCCCATTGCGGAAGATGCGGGCGACTCCGCTCGTGCGATCGTACGCGACGACCAGGTGCTGCCACGCCTCCGCGGTCAGCCCGCCGTCCAGCCCAAACGAATACACCTGTCCGCTGGTGGCCGCGAAGGAGACCGAGAGGTTCCAACCGAAGCGATAGGTCATCGCCGCCGACACGCCGGTCTGCCCGCTGACGTTGCGCCACTGGAGGAAACTCGCCGCTGTTCCCGCCACCATCACGTCTGGCCGAATCCAGAATTCGAGCGACAAGCCGGACCACGCCGCCGCGTTCAGGTTCGGCGATGCGGGGATGCGCACCTGCCTCTTCCCATCAAAGCTCATCGCCGCGCCCACCATGCCCGACGCATAGGCGGCCCCACCCACCCACAGCCCGTGCTCAACGCCCACGGCATCGAGCGCCGAATTGTTGCCCGGCCACCATGCGACCAGATCGGATGGGGCACCGGCGACATCGAACGGGCCGATTTTCATCTCGACCGTATCAGTCGCCCGCAGGATCCCGTCGTCGCCCTCGAGTTGCAGCACGTGGATCCCCGGTTGATCAAACACGGCAATGGTCGTCGGACTGTTCACGTTGCCAAACGTCACGAGACCAGGCCCCGAGAGCCGGCTCCAGCGCGTGACCAATCCGTTTCCGGCCGGCAGACCGTCGTCCGTGGCGCTGCCCGCCAGTGTGATTGGCTCGGCCGGCGAGCGCGCGAACTGCGCGCTGCCCGCGTCAATCACCGGGGCCAGATTGGGTCCGGGCGGTTGTTTACCGGCTGCCCCGGCCAGGAAAAGCGCCTGCGCCTCCTCACTCGTGAGCGCGCGTCGAAAGACCGAGAGTTCATCGATCGCACCGCGAAACTTATCGCCGTCCAGATTTCCCCAATACAAATCGTAGTTCGTCTGCGGCGTGAATGAACCGGGTACGGACTGGTAAATCTGCGCGCCGTTGCGATAGACGCGCACCACACCCGAGGTGCGTTCGTAGCTCAGCACGAGATGTTGCCAGACCTCCGGAATGAGCGCGGCGTCTATATAGAACGAATGCGACGCGCCCGCGGTGTCCCGTAGATCCGCGGTCAACCGCCAGCCTTGGAAGTACCCTGTTCCGATCGAAACTCCGGGTGCCGCGGCGGCGTTGCGCCACTCCAGCAGCGTGGCGCCGCCGGTCATGCCGGCCGGCCGAACCCAGAATTCCAGCGAGAGCCCCTCCCAACTGGCCCCATTGAGCATCGGCGACGCGGGCACGCGCAGACGGCGTGTCCCATCAAAGTTGAACGCGTCCGACACCACGCCCGCGGTATACGCCGGCCCATTGATCCAACTCGCGTGCAAGCCCGAGACCACTTCCTCCGGCGTGTCGTTGCCCGGCCACCATGCGACCAACCCGGCCGGCCGCGCGGTCGCCAGCTGCCCCACCCGGATTTCCACCAAATCGCTGGCGAAAGCTTCCCCGTCATCGGCGGCAAGTTTCAACACGTAGCTGCCCACTGCAGGCAGACTCACCGTCGCGGCCGGCTGCATGGGGTCGGAAAATATCACGGCGGCGGGCCCACTCACCTGCGACCACCGGGAGGTGACACTCGAGCCGGCTGGTTTTCCATCGTCAGAAATACTGCCGGCAAGCTGCACCGGCTGGCCGGTCCGCACCGCCTGATCGGCCCCCGCGCTCACAAATGGGACCTGGTTGCCGCTCGGCGGCAACGCGCCAGCCGCACCGGCCGCGAAGAGTCCGGACATCTCGGCACTGGCAAGCGGACGGCGACAAATCATGATCTCGTCGAGTTTGCCGCGGAAAAAATTCCCGTTGAATCCGCTCACACTGCCCCACCACAGATCACTCGCCGTTTGCACCTGAAAGCTGCCAACACTCTGCTCCACCTTCAGCACACCATCGCGGTAGAGTCGCGCCACTCCGGTGAGGCGATCGTAGCTGAATCCGACATGTACCCAGTCGTTAAGCAGCCACATCTGCTCGGCCTGCACGGCCGTGTTGGAACCGTCGGGCCGCACCAAATTCACCACGAGCCGCCGACCACCGAGGTAGTTGTCCATCGCGATCGACAAACCCGACTGCTGCGTGACCGAACGCCACGCCAGCAACTCGCCCATCATCTCTTCCCGTTCACAGTGCAGCCAAAAGCCAATGGAGAAGCCCGCCGGCGCCGTACCGAGATTCAGATCCGGGGTGGCCCGCACGCGCACGATGTCGTTCACGCCATCGAAGCTGAATGCGTTGCCGACCTTTCCGACCGCGAACGCCGCCCCGAAAAGCGGTTCAGCGTGATGGCCGCCCATCACGTCCTCCGACGTGTCGTTGCCCGGCCACCACGACGTCGCCTCGCGCGCCGTCACCACGTCGCTCACGGTGTCGATCCGAACTTCCGTCGTGGAATTCGTGCTCGATGAACCGTCACTCGCACTGAGTTGCAGGACATAAATTCCGGCACCGGAAAACACGGCCGTGGTCGCGGTCGCGGTCGGCGCATTGAACGTCACCGCGCCCGGACCGCTGAGCTTGCTCCATTGCAGCGTGACATTCGTGGGTGCCGGCAACGCGTCGTCGGCGACCGTCGCGGCCAACGAAATGGGCTCACCCACGCGCCCCACCCGGTACCGCGTGCTCCACGCGAGCGTCGGCGGCGCGTTGACATAAATTGCCAGCGGGTAGGTTTGCGCATCCACGAGTCCGGCCGGATCACGCACCTGAATCGTGATCGGATACGTGCCAGCGACACGGCGATCCACCACCCACGTCAGCACTCCCGTCACGGGATCGATTGTCATGCCGGCCGGTGCCTGGGTCAGCGCATACGTCAGCGTGTCCCCGTCCGGATCCACGGCACTCACGGCGTAGCGGTACGTCTCCGCCGTCTCGAACGCCATGCTCGTGCGCAGCCGGAATGATGCCCCGCCCGTGTGCTGCTCCGCATAAAAAACATCGATCGGATACGCGCGCCCCGCGCTCAGCCCGAGTCCGTCGAGATTCGCCGTCGCCTCGGTCGACAGGTGCACTCCGCCGAGATCGATCACCAGCCGATCGTCGACAAAAACCCAAATCGCGTCGTCGCCGCCAAACGTGATCGTCTGTCCGGGCTGGTAGACGAAACGGGTGTGAAATTCGCAGGTGAAGTTGAAATTGTGCTCCGCGTGTCCGTCGGTGAGCCCCTCGCTGCCGTAGAATTCGTTATCGATCGGAAAAAACGCGTCCGAGCGGAACGCATAGACGCCGGAGCCCGGCGTAGTTTCACCGATCGGCAGCTCGATTATGCGCGCGAAATTCATTCCCGGCACATCGCGGAACCATTGGTTCAAATTCTCCGCCG
>JBBRCR010000183.1:0-14618 GCA_038204695.1 Opitutales bacterium
ATAGTGCGGGTTGTAGGGCGACTGGCTCCGGCAGTGGCGGACATACTCGGCTGGCACGATCAGGCGATCCTGCCAGCGGCCTTCGTGGAGCAGCATATAGCCGAATCGCAGCATGTCGGTTGCGCGCAGCGCGATTCCGCCGCCGCCGGGCGTGTGGGTGACTTCCCGGGCGGACTTGTAGCCATAAGTCCAACGGCCCCAGCCGAGCGGTTGCGCCAGTTTCTCCTCCACGTATTGCTGCAACTCCCCGCCCGTGACGTGGCGGAGCATGATCGAGGCGAGATGAATCGAGGCGGAGGCGTAGGCGTATCCGGCGCCCGGCTCGCACCAAAGCTCGGCGGCGCTGATCGGCCGGCCTTGATAAGTCGTCGCACGTTTGCCCAGCGCAATGTCGTCCACCATCGACTGCCAGCCGTCCGGCCCTGCCGGGCTGAACATGACTTGCCCGCCGTTTACGGAAGCAGGATTATTGCCGCGAATCCCGGCGCTGAAGGTCAGCAACTGGCCGAGCTTGATGTCGGACTTGCGCCGATCGGAGAGCGGAAACGCTTCCGGTGGGAAGTACTGCGGCGTGAAGACTTTCTGGTCGAGCCCGTCCGGAAACAATTCGGGTCGCTCCGCCATCAGGATGCCGACGGCGATGCTCGTGAACGATTTTCCGCACGAAGCGAGATTGCAGAGCGCGTCGCGGTGGCCCTTGCCAAAATAACGCTCATAGACGAGCCAGCCATGGCGCAGCACGAGCAGGCCGCCGTTCTTTGTGCTCCCTTGGACGAACGCGAACGCTGCATCGAGCTTATCCTTGTCCATCCCGGCAACGCGGCGAATTTCCTCCGCGGCCGCGAGGGTGCGCCAGCCGCCGTCGGCATCGGGTGCGGGGAAGTAGTCGTCTGGCTTCGTGGCCACTACGTCGCGCGCCGCGGCCTCGATCGTCACGGTCGCGAGGGTTGATTCGGCGGCGCCGTCGTTGACCCGCCACGTGAAACGATCGCGGCCGGCGAAATTCGCCGCGGCCGTGTAGGTGCGGTCGTTGTCCTCGCCGCCCAGCGTGCCGTGTCGTGGCTTTTCGACGAGCGTGTAGGTGTAGGGGCCGGGACCGTCTTCGTCGGTGAAGCGGAGCTGCACATAGGCGTCCGCGCCCGGGCGAGCCGTCACGCGTTGATCCGCGACGACGGGCGGACGGTTCAGGGAAGGCATGGCGGCCGCAGGCGCGGCCGCGACGCGGACCGCGGGGGCGATGGGCCTTGTATCCGGAAACCGAATCCACGCCGCGCACTCCGGACCGATCCCCGCGGGGCGCGCGAACGCGCGATCCCCCGTTGAGGCGAAGGCATGCGTTTCCCGCACCGTGTGGCCGCTCCGGCAATCGAGCCACGTGACCTCGCAACGGCCGGCCGGCAGACCCTTGAGCCCGACCGGAGCCGCGGGCGCATCGGCAT
Organism: Opitutales bacterium; assembly: GCA_038204695.1. Classification (GTDB taxonomy): domain Bacteria; phylum Verrucomicrobiota; class Verrucomicrobiia; order Opitutales; family Opitutaceae; genus ER46. The sequence goes on from JBBRCR010000183.1 coordinate 1,440, forward strand.
CAGCATAAGCGATCAGGCTGCGGCCGGGCGCGGCGAGCACGTAGCGCGTGCCGGCGTGCCGCAGTTCGTCGTGCGGCGCCATGGCAAAAAAGTCGGTTGACTCGAAGAACCGCTGCAGGTGGCGAAACTGCGCCAGCGTTTCCACGGCGGTGTTCGCAATATCGGCCGGAAGAATCATCGGCATGAGCCCGCCCATCGCCACGGCCCATGCGTGCCGGCGCATGCCGTCGGGGTCTTTCGGCGTGGCGGTGCTTTCCGCATAGATGATCTGGTAACGCCCGGCCGCCTTCCGCCCCGCCTCGACCGCGCCGGCATGGGCCGCATCGCCGGTTTCGCTGAGTTGCATCGAGAAATGTTGGAGCGCGCCGCCCGGCTGCCACGCCTTGAACGTGGTACCGGTGTGATGATGGTTGCCAATGATGTGGCCGTGATTGTCGGCGCGTCGAATTACGCCGGCGATCGCCTGCACTCGGGCCGTGCTGTAACGTTCCTCCGATTCCTCGCCGACGACCCAGATTAGATTCTTGTGGTGTTGAAACCGGCGGACAATGCCCGCGACGAAGCCGCTCTCGGCGGGACCGACGACATCACCCGTGTCCCAGATTCGCGCGCTGTCGTCGTAAAAAAAGAAATAGATCAGGATGTCGTGCGCATCCATCCGATCGAACCACTCCTCCCATTGATCGAGGATTCGCGTGTCAAGCCCCCTGGCCGGATCGGAATCGACAAACGGATTCTGCGTGCGGTCGGCTTTCGCATCGCCGCCATGCGTGCGCACGGCCTGCATATAGATGCAGTTGCCGCCGTATCGGATGAGCTTGTCGATGAGCTCGGCTTGATCGCCGCGGCGGGTGCCGTCGGGGTTGCGGGTGCCGCGATAGAGAAAATCCTCCGGGTCGCCGGGGCCGCAGATGAAAACATGGCCGCCGCCCTGACGCTTCAGCCACTGCGGATGCCCGGGGTCGATTTCGATTTGCCCGGGAAGCGGCTGTGCGCGCGCGGCGGGATTTGACGCCGTGAAAAGCGTGGTCGAGGCCAGCACGAAGAGGACTGGCAGCAGAGCGGTTTTCATCGGCACGATGGGGGTTACGGAACGGAAGGGTTTTGTCACTTCGCTTGCATGGCTTCGTTGGCCGCGACGGTTTCCGGTGGGGCATCGTCGACGCTTTTTATTTCCTTGACGACGGCCGAATCCGTAAAGCGATCGTGGCCATCGCGCACGCAGGTCGAAAAGCCATGCAGCACCGCGCTGCCCGCTCGCGCTTGAAACCAATGCTTCGTGCCGGGCGGCATCGTGAGCTGATCGCACGGCTTCACGGGTCCAAACTGGCGATGATTCGCGCTGCCCGTTGAGATTTAATCGGCGATGGACAGAATGTCTGGCCGTTTGCCGGCCACATCGATCCCAAAACTCCCGCGATAACGATCATCACTGTCAGCCATGCCGTCCTCCATCAACGTCACCGTCTGGGGCGAGTTCCGCCACGAGAAAACCAACCCGCAGGTCGCCGCCCATTATCCAAATGGCATCCATGAAACGATCGCCGGATTTCTCCGCCCGGAACCCGATTTGGCTGTGCGGACGGCCACCCTCGACGAGCCGGAGCATGGGCTGACCCCCGAGGTCCTCGACGCCACCGATGTGCTCCTTTGGTGGGGCCACAAGGCGCACGGCGAAGTGGCCGATGCGGTGGTTGCTCGCGCGCAGCGACGAGTACTCGAGGGCATGGGGCTCATCGTCCTCCATTCCGCGCACTACTCGAAACTCTTCATGGCGCTGATGGGAACCACGTGTTCGTTGAAGTGGCGTGAGGCGACTGACAAGGAGCGGCTCTGGAACGTGCTGCCGTCGCATCCGATCACGGAGGGCGTCGGCGAGTTCATCGAGTTGCCCGCGGAGGAGATGTATGGCGAGCCATTTGGGGTCCCGACGCCCGACGAACTGCTCTTCATCTCGTGGTTCACCGGCGGCGAGGTGTTTCGCAGCGGCGCGACGTGGCAGCGCGGGCACGGCCGGGTGTTTTATTTCCGGCCGGGGCACGAGACGTATCCGACTTATCATCACCCAATGGTGCAGCGCGTCATCATCAACGGCGTGCGTTGGGCGCGGCCGACTGTGCGGATCGCCGACGCTGCGCCAAGCGTGGCGCCGTTGGAGCCGCTGCCGCCGGCGGGCCCCGCCTCGGCTTCTCCGCGTGCTGGCGGATAAAAGCCACGAGCGGCTTACGCGGATGAAGTGGTGCTGCTGGTTGTCGCGGCGACCGAGTCCCAAGGCGTCGCGGGGCGGCACGTGGCGAGCCGCTCGCCACGACCTGGCGCGATCGTGATCGGGCGGCCGCGAAGTCCGGCGACGAACTGCGCGATGCGCAAAAGGCCGATCACCATTTACCGCATCATGCGTCTGCGTCATGCCGTTGATTTCGGACGCCCCGCCGCGCAGAACAGACTGGCCCATGTAATCACGTTCGGCAAAATCGACCGAGAACCTCATGAGCGTTCGCGTTATCCGCCTTGGCACCCCCCGCCTTTCCGAAGAAGGTCCGCGACTCGGCACCGTCCGACGGCCGCCCCGCGGCGTGCCCAAGACTCAGTTCGCAGCGCAGAATTGGTACGATGTGTGGTTTCCAAATCTGGCTCCGAGCGTGGAGACGCTGAAGCTCGGCCTGGCCGTCAAGTCCGCGGCAGAATGGGCACGGTTTTCAAAGAAATACCGCTCGGAGATGGCCGCTCCCGGACCCAGGCACGACGTGGAACTCCTGGCCGCGCTTTCTCACACCACGAACTTTTCGGTGGGTTGTTTCTGTGAAGACGAGGAACGCTGTCATCGTTCGATCTTGAAGCAGCTCCTCATCGACAATGGCGCGAAAGTTGAATGAAGCGCGGTTGAAGGCCCCATGATCGGGGCCACTGATTTGGAGCGGAAAAACCATCGGCGCGGTGGTGGTGGCGCTCGCGCAATCCCGTGGCTGCGAGCGCCAGCGAGTGGATAGGGGAAGAAGTAGAAGACTGGGAAGACATGGAAGACGTGGAAGACGCAGAAGACCCCATCCACTCGCGGCCACAAAAGGCTCGAGCCGCTGTCAAGGCATGCGGCTGTAACCGAACTCTAACTACGTGACGTGCTACGGGGCCGGCGGCTTCGCCGCCAGCGCCTCGGGCAGACCCGGCACGTTGTCCGCGCCTTCGGGCACGACCAGGCTCGAGCCGTCGAAATCATTCCCGGCCGGCTGAAAGCGCCCGCCGAGATGCTTCGCCAGAAACGCCTCCGTGACGGCGTAGAACGAGGTCCGGTTCTGCGGGCGGGCGAAGCCGTGTCCTTCATCTGAATACAAGGCGTATGTCACCGGGATCTGCTTCTGTTTCATGATCGCGACGAGCTGGTCCGACTCCTTCTGCGTGACGCGCGGGTCGTTCGCCCCCTGGGCGATGAGGAGCGGTTTCTTAATCGCGGTCACGCGCGAGATGGGCGAGCGGGCGAGTAGGTCCTCGCGGCCTTCCTTCGTGCGGGGATCGCCGACGCGTTTGTACCATGTCGCCTCCAGGAATGGCGCCCAGTACGCGGGGAAACTCTCGATCAGCGTGACGAGACTCGACGGGCCGACGATATCCACGCCGCATGCGAATACGTCCGGCGTGAACGTGAGCCCCACCAGCGTCGCATAGCCGCCATAGGAGCCGCCGTAGATTGCGATCCGTTCGGCCGGCGCGATTTTCTCCGCCACCGCCCAGTTCACCGCATCGATTAGGTCGTGGTGCATCTTGCCGGCGAATTCGCCATTGGCGGCGTTGAGGAATTTTTTCCCCAAGCCCGAGGAGCCGCGATAATTGACCGAGAGCACGGCGTAACCGCGATTCGCCATCCACTGGTGCTCGGGATGGAAACCGTAGCTGTCGCGCGCCCAGGGACCGCCGTGGACGTTGAGCACCATGGGCAGCGGTTGCTCCGGCCGGGCGTCGCCGTTGGCATCGGCGCCCAGGGGCAGCGAGAGGAACGCGGTGAGCGTCAGTCCATCCCGCGTCTTGATTTCAACCGGGTGCATCGGCGCGAGCGGCTTGCCCTCGAGTTCGGGTCGCATGACGAAGAGCCGGGTGAGTTTCTTCGCGGCGCGATCGTAGAGATGAAACGCGGCCGGGGCGATCACCGGATCGACGGCGACTGTCCAGAGCCGGTCATCGGTCGTGCGGCTCGTGATCTGCACATCGCCCTTGAGCTCGCGTTGAAGGAAGTCGAGGTCGGGCTTCAGCGCGGGATCGATCGCGAACCACTCCGGCTTGAGATAATTGACGCGATAGGCCTGCGCGACGCGCGTGCGCGGGTGCAGGAGCACGTCGCCGACGTCGGCTTGGCCGCTCTGCGCGATGGGGCGGGACGGACCGCCTTTCTGATCGAGTGCCACCAGCGCACTCGTGTCGCGGCCGCGGCTGTCGAGCACGTAGAGGAGCGACCCGTCCGTCGTGTAGGTCAGCACGTTGGTGGTGAGCGAATCTTCCGGCGCGACGGCGAGCAGCGGCTGCGCAGCGGGTTTGTGGTCGGCCGAAAGCTCGAAAACTTCGAAGCCGCCCGCGGGCGTCTGGCGCTGCGCGAGGCGCAGGCGCAGGGTGTCGTCGGGCACGAAGCCCGCCCACGCGTTATTCTCGAGCACGAGGGTGAGCTCGCCGGTCGTCACGTTGAGCCGGTGGATGTCGTGAAACTGCGGGTTGCGGTTGTTCAGGCCGACGAGGATTTCATCCGGCTTCGAAGTACTGGTGCCGACGATGGCGGCGCGCGTTTTCTGAAACGGCGTGAAGTTCCTCAGCGCGCCGCTGGCGACATCGACGCCATAGAGCAGGAAGTTCTCGTCGCCGCCCGCGTCGTTGATGAACAGCACGAGCCGCGAGTTCTGGGACCAATAGTGCTCGCGGATTGGCCGTTTCTTTTCACTGGTGAGCGGCTTCGCGGCGTCGAGCGAGTCGATGGGAGCGACCCAGATGTTAAGGACACCGTCGCGCGGCGCGAGCCAGCTCAGCCACTTCCCATCAGGACTGAGGCGCGCCTGCGCACGGGTGGGATTGCCGAAGAAGGCGGCGCGCTCGATCAATTCGACTGGCGTCGTGGCGGTTGCGGCGGGGGCGGGTTGAGTCATGGAAACCAAGGTGAGGCCGGCGGCGAACGTGGTGCCGGGCAGACGCGCAATGAGCAGGAGGAAGCGGGACGGCAAATTCATGCGGCGAATGCTAGCGCTGTGCCGTGGGTCTGCAACTGGCGGGTGTGCCTCCCAGGATGCCATGTGCCTGGGGCGGAACCAAAACTTGACTTCCCCGTGAGCCAGCCTGAGCAAATGGTTCCAGTCGCGCCGCATGACAAGTCAGTTCCCCATTACGAGCGCAGCGCCGAACCACGACTTCCCCAACCTGGACAATAGCTATGGCCACAGTGAGACTTCCCGGGCCGTTAGGCATTTTACTTCGCTCACTGAGCATTGATACGGGGACTCTGTGCCGCATGTCTTCGCCGTGGCCGGGCAACGTCGGCTTGCTTCAGATGCAGCCGGGAAAGCCCACGGCTGACGCGGCCAAGGGCCTTGGCACGTTAAAGGCGTCCGATTTTGAAGCAGCCGCGAGGTTGCTCGATGACAATATCGACCCCCGGCTGATCCAAGCCTTTGCAGAGGTCGAGTCCGGCGGTAAGAGCGGTTTTGGTCCCGACGGTCTGCCGGTGATCGCCTTCGAGGGACATATCTTCAGGAAGCTCACGAAGACGAAATCCGGCGAACATCCTTTCGACAAGGACTACCCGCGGCTTTCTCATCCTTACAAGCAGAAGGCCGGACCCGAGTGGAAGGCGAATAACAAGGATCAGAAGACGGCCTGGGACACACTCAAGGCTGCAATTGCGCTCAACGAAAACGCGGCTCTTCAATCGTGCTCGTGGGGCATGTTCCAAGTGATGGGCTTCAATTTTGGTGCGTGTGGCTATGTGAACGTCAACGACTTCGTGGTGGCGATGAAGGGGGGCGAACAGGGGCAGCTCAACGCTTTCGTCGGCTACTGTAAGAGTCGATCGGGGATGGTTGCGGCGTTGCGTGCTAAGCAGTTTGCGAGCATGGCGACCCTATACAATGGATCAGACTACGGCGATTACGATAAACGGATCGAACGGGCCTACAAGAAGCACGGAGGAAAATAAGGTGCAGGCTGCGGCTCGCCTCGGCCTTGCGTTGCTTGCGGTGCTCGTCGCTGGCATCGTGGCCAGTGCGGACGGAGTCACGGCGCGTTTCAGGTCAGGTCACTATGAGCAACTCATCCTCGCGGTCGATCCACGTGGTAGGGTGACCGGATATTACCGCGAGGACCAGGGACAGGGTGTCGTGAAGAGATGCGCCTTCTATATTGCGGGACGGGGAAAAGGCGGAGCGATCGCCGTGGTGACTTGGAGCGAACGCGCATTTCCCGGGACGCTCACGGCGCAGAAGGACGGTGTGAACCTGCGGATCGCGCAAGGCCGTGAGCACGCGGGATGCGGCCTCGTCCTGCTACCGCAGATCTCACAGGGCCTTGACTTGGACCGAGTCGGGGATGGCAAATGGACCGAGCTGCGGAAAATCTCGAGTCCCCGCGCATACATTCACTCCGCCCCGGACACCGCAGAGAATCGGAAAGCGTTTGGGGTGAGCGGCGACCTTGTTGGAGTCATCTCGAAGCAGGGCGCCTGGCTGAACGTCGATTATTTTGGAAGGAATGGAACGGTGAGAGGCTGGATACGAGCCAACACCTCTTCAAAGCTGGTACCTCCGGAATCGTAGTCCACTGCGGTTTCACCGTGAGAAAATTCCGCGTGGGCCGCGAGCGAGTGGATGCACGGACCCTTTCACCAACCGCGGTGATCCGTACCGCATCTCCGGTCACTCTTTCGGCGTCGCGCTTTTGCCCAGCGATTCCATCGGCCTCTCGGGATCAAAACCGGGCTTCTCGAAATCCGTATCCTCGACCCACCCGGTGTTTTGTTTTTCCCCTTTCATGAAGCGCCCGTAGAAGTCGGGGTTGCTCAGGTGCGGGTAGCGGTCGAACATCGCACCCTGGCCAAACATCCGCGGATCCTCCTGCGACTTCAATTCCGCGAACAACTGCTGCTGCATCCGCTCCCGGCGCGAGGTGTGGTTCGGGTCGGCCGCCAGATTGGTCATGCAGTCGCGATCGACTCGCAGGTCATACAACTCCTCCGCCGGCCGGCGGCCAAAGTTCAACTCCCACCGCCAGTGATTCACCCCCAGCCGGTTCTCTGCGAGCACCAGCGTCTTCGTGGGGCTGCCGTCCGTGTTCAGATAGCCGGTGATCGGATCGCACATCGGCCAGCGGGAGGGCTCGAAGTTGTGCAGATAGAGGAAGCCGTCGCGATAGATGCCGCGCACCGGATAACCCACATCGTTGGGCCGCCCGGCATCGTGGCGTTCCTGGCCGACGAACAGTTGCTCACGGCCTGGCTGCACGCGGCCGGCGACGGGCTGCGCATCGCGGAAGATCGGCAGTAGGCTGCGACCCGTGATCGCCTGCATGCCACTGCGGTCCGCCGGCAACCCCGCGGCGTCGAGGAACGTCGGGGCGAAATCAATGAAGCTCACGTAATCGTCCACCGCGCGACCGGGCTTCGCGATGCCACGGCCCCAGCGGATGGCGAGCGGCATGTGATTGGAAACCTCATACGTGGCGCCTTTGGCCCGGGGAAACGGCATGCCGTTGTCCGCGGTGACGACGATCAGCGTGTTCTCCAGTTCGCCCGCCTTCTCCAGCGAGGCGATCATGCGGCCGAGATGCTGGTCGAAGTGTTCCACCTCGAAGGCGTAATCGAGCAGGTCGTTCCGCACGGTTTCGTTGTCGGGCCAGAACGGGGGCACGCGATCGATCTGCTCGAGCGTCTTGCCTCCGAGTTTAACGCCGGTGCCGTACGCGTAGCGCCGGTGCGGCTCGTGTCCGCCGTACCAGAAACAGAACGGTTTTTCCCGCGGTCGCTTTTCGAGAAATTGCGCGAAGTTTGCGGCGTAATCGGTCGGCGCGATGCCCGCCGTCGGCGGCTGCTTCCGCAGCTGGCTGAACATGGGGCCGGTGAGTTCGCGCGGCTTGCCGTTGACCGTGCCGGGATTGCCGGGCCCCCAGCCCTTGCCGGTGAAGGCGGTCGCGTAGCCATTCGCGCCAAGTGCCTCCATGAAGCCGCGGAACTTCGCCGGGAAATTGTTTACGTGATTCGCGCCTTCCTCGAGCTGCCAGCTGTTGCGGCCGGTGAGGATGCAGGCCCGCGACGGCGCGCATTTTGCGTTCGGCGTGTAGGCGCGCATGAAGAGCAATCCCTCGCGTGCCACGCGGTCGAAGGCCGGCGTTTTTATCCACGTGGTCCCGTAGGCGCTCGCGTGCGGGAACGACTGGTCGTCGGCGATCGCGAAAAGAATATTGGGCCGGTCGGGCGTCGCGGCGCCTGCCGCCGTCGCAACGAGGATCGTGAACAGAAGGCCAGGGATTGTTCGATTCATGGGCGTAGGCAATTTGCCGGAGCGCCGCGCGGGAGCCAGATTGAAAAACCAGTGTGGACGCGAATGCGGAGGGGACACCCTAACTGAAGGTAGCTAACCGGTAACGCACTGACCCCGTCGGCTCCTGAAAATCGAGTCCTGGTGAGGTGGGCAGCAAAATCCTGTCGCCTGCTTCCCTCATGCTTCCTTGTTCGCCGCAGGAATAACTGTCGATCCGATGAGAACTATCTGCCCCCTCTCTTTCCTCCTGCCTGAATACTCGACCACTTGAAGCACTTACGCCGGCACAAGTTCAACCGTCGGCGCTGTCAAGCGACGTGAGCGACGAACTCCTCCTGCCGCCACCGGGGATATTTTCAGCGCCAGCGGCTTTCCCGTCGCCTCGACGTAACGTGTAATCGTCGATAACCGCACGTCTTCGCCATGGTTCTCCAAGCGCGAGAGCGCAGTCTTCTTCATTTTGGTTCGGCGGGCGAATTCGGACAGGCTCAAGCCGGCTTCCTCGCGGTGCGCGGCGAGGAGCATACCAATCGCGTACCGACGGTAGTTCTGGTCAAAGTTGGCCCACGCTTTGGGATTCCGCGCCTTGCGCGCGGTAATGAATTTTTCGATATCGCTCATAAAACAGATGGGCTGCGGGTTTAGGTTTGCTCGGGTCAAGATGGTTTCTTCTTCCGCGCGAGGTGGTCCTTTCGGCGCTTTTCCGCCAATTCCAAGTCCGCATTTCGCGCTTTCTGCCATTTCTTAACAACGCCGACGGCCGCGATTACGAGGGCGTCATCCTTGAACGCATAAAGTCGGAACTGTTCCTTCCCAAAGTGGGCTTTGATTTCCCAGATCTCGCCTCGAACTTTTTCAAAAATCTTCGTGGGAACCACCAAGCTCGGATATTCTTCAAAGAACTTCACTCCCATCGCAACGGCTTGGGCACGTTCGTCGTCCAAGCCGTCCAGCCACTCGGCGACGGGCTTGGAACCGTCTGCCGTGCGATAAAACTCGACGATGCGGAGCTTCTCCATTCGCCGGTTAACATATTTGTTAACACACCCTCGTCAAGTCCGTTCGCCTCGGCGTCGTAAGCCGGGCTGCGACTAGGAAACAACCGGCACGGGAGCCGCTGCTCCCTGCGCGTCCGCCAATCAATCTTGTTCCTCGTGCGCCATGCACCTGGTGTCGTTTTCAGGGATGCCGCGCGCAACCTCACGGGAGTACGGTCGGGTTTTTATTCCAGCAGGTGCGGCCAACGAAATTCCATAGTTCACGTCCTAGCGTCGTGAGTCGAAAGCGGCATTCACGCGGAGGGGGGGCGTACGGGGTCAGCGCGTTACCCGTTAGCTGATTGCCGATCGGGCGAAGCACCGTCGCTGTACTGTAAATTCGGTACTCGCACCTTCGCCGCGCCGTATCGCTGGTTCGCCACGCTGAAAATGGACAGCCCGTTCGCCGTTCGCGTGAAAGTTCGCCGGCTGGGTAACCGCTAATGCACTGACCCGTCGGCTCCGCCGCTAACCCGGAGAATTAACAGCTCCTATGATAACCTGTCCACTCGCTGGCGCTCGCAGCCACGAACCGCCGGGCAGCCCTCGAATCCCGCGGCGAGCGAACCCCCTCACTCCTGCTTGGATTTCTTCTTCGCTCCCGCACCCTTCTTGGTCCCGGGCATTTCCGGGGCGTCGTAATTGGGCGAGGGCACATGCTCCCGCGCCATGATCGCCTCGATCGCCCTCACTTCGTTCGGGTGCTGCGCCGCTATGTTGTTCTTTTCCACCGGATCGCTCACCAGATTGTACAGCTCGAGCGGAGCTTGGGTGGCCGTGCGATAACCTTTCCACGGCCCCATGCGCACCGCCTGCTGAAATGGCGCGGGACCCTCGTAAATTTCCCAATACAGCCACTCGTGTCTCGCCGCCGCGGGCTTTCCGAACAGCGTGGGAAGAATTGAGAAGCCATCGTTCCGTGGCGGTTTTGCGCCCGCGAGTTCGGCCGCCGTCGCCATGATGTCAATCTGGCCCGTGAGCAGATCGTTTGTGCTGCCGGCACTGATACGCCCCGGCCATCGTGCGATGAACGGCGCGCGAATGCCTCCTTCATACAGGTGTCGCTTCTGGCCACGCAGTCCGGCGGTGGCGTTGAACGTGACCATCCCCGGTCCCGCGGCCCCATTGTCACTCGAGAAGATGACCAGCGTGTTCCGCTCGGCGCCCACCTCCCGGAGTTTCGCCATCACCTTGCCGACGCTTTCGTCCAGCCGGGCGATCATCGCCGCATGGATCTTCACCGGCTCCGGCCACGGTCGATCGGCGAACGCGGCATGGGACGGGATTTCGAAGTTGCCGTGCGGAAGCGTCCACGCCGCATAGCAGAAAAACGGTTTCCCGCTCTTCGCCTGTTGGTCAATGAACTTCAGTGTTTCCGCCTCGATCAGATCATGGGAGTACTGCCCGCGTTTGCCGCCCGCGTTGCCCGGCAGTTTTTCACGGACGCCGTTCCGCGTGAGGTCATCCGGAAAATAGCTGTGCGCGTGCACCTGGTCATAATAGCCGTAAAAAATATCGAAGCCCTGTTTCTCCGCCGCGCCGGTGGTGCCTTCATTGCCGAGCCCCCATTTGCCAAATCCGCCCGTGGCGTAACCCGCATTCTTCAGCATGCGAGCGGTCGTCACCGTGCCGGCGGGCAGGGCGAGCAGCCCGTTTTTGCTCTGATTGGCGCGACGCAACATGTGGCCGGGATGTTCGCCGGTCATGATCACGTTGCGGGTGGGGGCACACACGGCGTTGCCGCTATAGGCATTCGTGAACTGCATGCCCTCGCGCGCGAGCCGATCGATGTTGGGCGTGGGAATGGCTTTGCCGCCGTAACAGCCGAATTCGCCCAGCCCTGAGTCGTCCGCGAGGATGAAGAGGAGATTCGGTTTGGCGGAATCGGCAGCGCGCGCCAGCGACCCGGCAGCTATTATGGATACAACGAGGACGCGCCAAAACCGGGACAGGGTGAAAAGCTTCATGACACCCCGAGGTTCGATCCCGCCCTCCGGGACCGCGAGAGATTTTTCGACGTGGCTGCGAGCGCCAGCCGGGGGCCCTGAGCTGGTCGAACGGGCGAGTGGAAGCCGGGCGCCAGCGAGTGGATGCGCGCCGCGCGCTTTCCCACTCAGCTCGCACTCACCGGTTCAGCCGCTGGCGTCCCAACCCGCTCGCCACGCCACCGTGCGACCCGCAGTCGCGCGCGATCCAGCCAGAGATAAACCACCGGCACCGTGTAGAGCGTGAGCAGTTGGCTGACGGCGAGGCCGCCGACGATCGCCAGCCCGAGCGGCCGGCGCATTTCCACGCCCTCACCCGTCGCGAGCACGAGCGGCAGCGCACCGAGCAGCGCCGCGCAATTTGTCATCAGAATGGGCCGCAGCCGCAATTGCGCAGCTTCGAAGATTGCATCGCGCGCCGACAGGTGGTTGCGCCGCTCTGTCGCGATCGCAAAATCAATCATGAGGATCGCGTTCTTCATCACGATGCCGATGAGCAGGAACAGCCCGAGCAGCGCGATGAGCGTGAACTGGGTATCGGTGAGCCGCAGCGCGAGCAGCGCACCGAGACCGGCCGAGGGCAGCGTTGAAAGAATCGTGAGCGGGTGCACCAGACTTTCGTACAGAATGCCGAGGACCAGATAAACGGCGACGAGCACGCCAAGGATCAGCAGCGGCTGATTCTGCAGGCTCTTTTGAAATGTTTGCGCCGTGCCGGCCATCCTCGCGTAGATCCCGGTGGGCAACATGATCCGGGCGAGCGCGGCATCGATGGCCGCCAGTCCTTCCTGGAGCGAAACACCCTCCGCCAGTCCGAATCCCACCCGGTCAGCGGCGAACTGGCTGCGGTGCCGCACGCGGTCGTCGATCAGAGTGTAGTCGTGACGCGCGAATGCCGACAAGGGCACGCGGGAGCCGTCGGCGGCGATCACCTGCACCTGGTCGAGCGTTTCGGGATCCTCGGTGTACTGCGGCTCAAGTTCCATGATGACGCGATACTGGTTCAAGCGATCGTAGAGCGTCGCAATCTGCCGCTGGCTGAACGAGCTGTTCAGCACCTGCGTGATCATCTGCATGTCGACGCCGAGCCGGCGCGCCGCCTCGCGGTCGATGTGCAGCCGCACCTGCTGTGTTCCGCCTTCGCCCGGTGTATCCACATCGACGAGCTCGGGCAACTGCTGCATCGCCGCGGAAACTTTGGGCATCCATTCGCGCAGCAGACTGACTTCGTTTGCCAGCAGCGTCAGGTCGTACGAACCGCCGTCCGACATCCGCGGCATGTCGAGGTCCTGGGAGGTGCCGAGGTAGAGCTGGCCGCCGGATACGGGCGGCGTTTTCTCGCGAATCCGATAGATGACCTCCATCGCCGACACACCGCGCTCGGCGAGCGGCTTCAGCCGAATCATCATCCGCGCGTTGCTCAGTCCCGTGCTGCCACCGGCGGTGCCGATGACATCCTGGATCGCGGGGTCGGCCATCAGCAATTGCCGGTACACCTCGATTTTCGGCTGCATGATCTGGTACGAGAATCCGTCGTCGCCGCGAGCCATGCCGGTCAGCTGCCCCGTGTCTTGATAGGGCAGAAAGCCTTTCGGGATCCGAATATACAGAACATGCCGGTGATGACCGGGATCGAATTCCTCGTCCACCTGCGTG
>JBBRCR010000184.1:0-14592 GCA_038204695.1 Opitutales bacterium
CCAACTCGAAATGATGGTGGCAAACAGCGACATCCCGACGGCCCAGCCAGGCAGTTTGCCGCCACCGAGGTAGTAATGCTCCGAACTGATCTGGCGCCTCCTGAAGCGCAGGCCCAGCACCACCATGAAGACGAAGTATGCCGCGACCACCGTCCGATCGAGCAGAGTAAGAGCACCGGTATTCACGCGTGAAATCGAAGGGGCTGCTGAAATAGACGACGAGCGCGGCAAACTGTCTGCCCACTTTCGCTCGATCAAGTCTGATTCTCGCGAGCGAGAAAACAATCAGATGAAATAGCTTATTTTCTAGCGGCTCGACAGCAGCCCCAGCGCGTTCGCCGGCCCATACAAGGTTCACGCGAAGGAGCGAAGGTCGCGAAGGGGACTTGGCAATATCCGCAATGCGGAGGACGCGACGCGTGGTGGGTTGGCGATGCGGCTGATCCGCCGAGCCGAATTTTTCGCGAGCTTCGTGTGAGAAAATGGTCTGATTCCGATTAAGTTCTTTGAAACGATCGCGCCAGACAAGGTTCACGCGAAGCCGCGAAGGTCGCGAAGGGGACTTGGCAATATCCGCAATGCGGAGGACGCGACGCGTGGTGAGTTGGCGATGCGCCTGATCACCGAACTGGATTCTTCGCGCTTTCGCGTGAGCCAAACTGCTGCCGGAAAAGAGAGCCACCCCACCCGCGGGCGCTTTGCAACCGCGGAGTCGCGATTTACTTCGTCGGACTGCCGGCCGCCACCAGTTCTGCCTTCGCCGCCTCGGCCTGCCAGAGACCATTCTGCACCTGGTTTCGGTAACGCGGCACCGACTTGAGTTCCGGAACCTCGAGCGCCTCCCGGTAAATCTCGAGTGCGTCATCGATTCGCGCCGCGCTCTTCTCGCGTTCACCGAGCGTTCGCAATGCGTCTCCGAGCGCGTGACTCGTCAGCGCGAATTCCAGCGGAACGTTCGCCTGCTTGAAGGTTTCCCGCGCTTCGCGATAGGCCGCAATCGCCTCCGGCAAACGTCCCGGGCTGCTTCCGTGTTCCGAGAGGATTTGCAGTACGTTGCCGAGATTCTTCTGCGTCATCGCCCAACCCGACGGCTGCTGTTGCCGCGATCGTTTTTGGAGCGAACCACGAAACGCCGTCACCGCCTCCGTGAGACGGCTCGTGTCCTTCTGGCGCTCGCCCAGTCTGGCCAGCGCCGTGCCGAGGTTGTTCTGCGTCATCGCCCAATCGAGTGGCACTCGCTGCGGGGTGTATTCCTCGAGCGCCGCGCGATATGCCACCACCGCCTCCTCGATCCGCGCCTGGTTCGACTCCAGTTCTCCCAGCGCAACGAGCGCATTGCCAAGGTTGTTTTGCGTCATCGCCCAGCTCAGCGGCACCTGCCCGCGAACTTTCGTGTTCAACGCCTCGCGGAACAGCCGGATCGCTTCGTTCAACGGCGCGGCGTCGGACGCACGTTCGCTGAGCGAGACGAGCGTGTTGCCCAGATTGTTCTGCACCATGGCCCACTCCGCAGGCGCGCTCTTCGCCTCGAGGCGCGTGAGCGCCGCCCGATACGCGGCCGCCGCCGCGGTGAGACGCTCCGTGGCGGTGCCATGCCGGCTCAGGCTGTCGAGCACCAGCCCGAGATTGTTTTGGGTCAACGCCCACTCTCTCGGCGTCTTTTCCGGGCTGTATTCCTCCAAGGCGAAGCCGTACGACTCTTGCGCCCGTTCCCAGGCCGAGATATCGCCGCCGATTTTTCCCCGAATCCAAAGCGCGATGCCGCTCATGTTCTGGATCATGGCCCAATCGAGGGGCGCGGCCTGCCGGAGCCGCGCGTCCAGGAGTTGCTGATACGCGCGGACCGCGTGGTCGAGCATTTCAACGTTTCCGGTTTGCTCGCCGAGCGTGACGCGCGCATTGGCCATCGCGAAAACCAGGGCGCTGCGACCCGGGCCGTCGTTTCGCGCGTCGACGACTTTTTGCAGACGGCCGATCGCCAGCGCCAGCTGGTCGGCGAGTGCATGGGCCGGATCGAACTGGCCGAGAATGCCGAGCACCTGGGCCTGCACCGCGGCCTCGAACGGCTCACGCGTCGCCTCCACGAAATTCAGCGCCAGGTGATTCGTCGAGGCCCGCGCCTCTTCGCCGGGCGGCGCGTTGCGCGGCGTGAAAATCAGCCGCACCACCGGCGGCGAGTCGCCCTTCAGCACCTGGCCCCAAATCATCAAATCGCAGCGCGACTTCTCCAGCCAGCGCCGCGCCGTCCGGTGCGCCGCCGCTTCCGCCGCATCGAGCTCGGCCGCATCCACAAACCGGAGACGCCGGTTGATCTGCAACCGCTCGACGCCCTTGATCTTCAGCGCCGCCGCCAGGGATTTCGCGACGTTGCCTTGGTCGTCGTCTTCGATCCGCGCGACGCCAATCGCGAACTCCCGGCCGCCGGCCTTCGGCAGCGGGACGGCAAAAATGTCCTCCGCGTAGCCCGAGATATCGTCACGCACACTTTCCACGAGCGGGAGCTTCAGCAGCGAACTGCCGAAGGTGTAAATAATCGCCACGATCGCGGTGAGGGCGTAAATCGGCACTCGCAGCCACAGCGGTTTGCGCCGCGTCCATTCCAGCGCGAACCGCCCAAGCTCCGCGAGCTTCGGGAAATGCCCGGCGAGAAACGCAAGCAGTTTCGAGGGCGGCTTGCGCCTGGGCACCCGGCGCCGCGATGACTTCTTCGCGGCTGCGTTTTCCGGCGATTCGTTGCCTTTGGACATGCGAATAGGGTTCAACTCGTTACCGTCGCATCATCAGGGAACTTCATAGATCTCGATGAGCGCCGTCCCGCCCGCGCCGCCGACACCGGAAACCACCGCCGTGTAATCCCCCGGCTGAAGCGTCTCGACGATCGCGGAATCGCGGCTGGCCGCCGGAAGCAAAAACGCGCCGACACTCGTATATACGCCAGTCAGCGTCCCGCCGCCACCCCAGTTGTCGTTGCTCGCAATCCGGGTGCCTTGTTTGTTGAAGAGCTCGATTTGCGGATCATTCATCACGCCGGGAACGTTGAACATGACGAGCGTTGGCCCGACCGCGCGCACCAACACTGCCCGTGGCCCCCCGGTAATCACGAATCCGGCGGTGAGGCTTGTCCCCGCCGCGATCGGTTTGCGCACGGAAACATTCAAGAGCCGCGGCGTGCCGCCCCCAAAATCGTCACTGGGCGTCGCGTCGTAAACTTCCGCAATCACGCTGCCGGCCGTATTGCCGACCCCGCCCACCTGCACGGTGCAATCGCCCAGGGGGAGTGCTGATTCGAGCAACGCCGCGTCCTTGGAGGCGCCCGAGACGAAACCGAATGCGCCCACGCGCGCGAATGCCGCCATGAGCGCAGCGGTGCCGCCCCAATCGTCGTTCGTCGTCGCCGTGCCGCCCTTCACCAAAGTGAGCTGCGGATCAGCCAGCGGATTCCCGACGCCAAACTGCGCCAGGGACGGGCCGGCCGCTCGAACCAGCACGGCCTTGGCTCCGCTGGTGCCCCCGCCGCCGACCACCGTTCCAACGATGAACGACGGATCGGCCGCACTCACCGAGGTGAGGACGGAGAGATTGGCCAACCGCCCGCGGGCCGTCGCGACCCCGACGGTAAGCACCGCGCTCGCCGATGTGACCGTGCCCCCGGAATTCGTGACAACCACCCGATAGCTGCCGGCATCCGCCAGCGTCACCGCAGGAATCGTGTAGGTCGCTCCCGTCGCTCCCTGGAGGGTCGTCGTGTCCTTGAACCACTGATACGTGGGACCTGGCGTCCCTGTCGCGACGACGGTGAAACTGACGGCCTGGCGTTCCGTCGCCGCCACGCTGGCCGGCTGCGTCGTGATCAAGAGAGGCACGCCAATCGCGAGCGTCGCCGGGGCCGAGGTGACCTTCGTCGCCGGAGCCGGCGGATCGTTGCCCACCTCGACGGTGTAACTGCCCGCATCAGCCGGGCTGACGCTCGCAATCGTATAGGTCTCGGTGGTTCCGTTCGCGATCACCACGCCGTTCTTGCGCCACTGATACGTGAAGCCGGGTGCACCGGTCGGATTCGGCACGACGGTGAAACTGGCGGATGAACCGAGATTCGCGGTCCGGCTCGCCGGTTGCGTCGCGATGGTCGGTACCTGCACGGGAAACACCGTGAGAGTGGCCGGATCGGAGGTGGTGCTTCCGTTGCCATTCGACACCACCGCCGAATAGGTGCCGGCGGCAGAATAATCGGGATCGGTGACGTTGAGCGCAGGTGACGTCGCGCCGGAATAGGGGCCGCCGTTGCTGACGTTCGTGCCGTTCTTCCGCCACTGGAAGGCGGTGGCATTGTTCGCGCCGACGGTAAAACTGGCGGTGCCGTCGCCTGCATTTACGCCGCCGTTGAATGGCTGTTGCGTAATCGCGGGCCCCGGAAGCACGCCGATCGTGAGCGTCGCCGGCGTCGACGTGAGGACACCGACACTGTTGGCGGCGATGAACGTGTAAGTGCCGGCCTGGGCCGCCGTGGCATTGGGGATGGAATGGGTCGTGGCCGTGGCACCGGCGATGACGACACCGTTGCGCAGCCACTGATACATTGCCGGCGGGTTCGCCGACACAGCTGCACTGAACCCGGCCGAAGTACCACTCGTGACGATCACGTTTGTCGGCTGGGTCGTGAGGGCGAGCCGGTTGCCGTTCACCGTCAGCGTGGCCGGGTTCGACGTGACGGATCCCGCGGCATTCGACACCACCACGGTGTAGGCGCCGAGGGAATCCAGCGTGGTGGCGCTCGGGATGTTCAGGGTGTTGCCGGTTGCGCCGGGGATCGCGGTGCCGTTCTTTCGCCACTGATACGTTGGGGGCGGCGTTCCGGTCGCCACGACCGTGAACAAAGCCGACTGGCCTGCGTTCACACTGATACTGGATGGCTGGAGAGTGATCACCGGCGCCGTTTGGGCCGGCTGGGCAAACACGCCGGCCGGCGTAGCCGACGCCGCTATATAGATCACAGAAATCAACCAACGTGAATGGCTCATGGTGGGTATGGGGTTGGGAGGTTGCAGAAACGCTGGTCAAAGATTCACCCGGTAGCGCACGAACGCCGTGCGCTCGTCGGTCAACTCGCGTGGTCCCGTCAGCGGCCGAAGCGTGTTCGCGCGGTCGGTGAGATTGAGGACGCCGGCGCTGATTTCCCGTCGGTTGCGGTGAAAGCGATAGCCAAGTTGAAAATCAAGCCGCCAGAAGTCGACCGACAGGACCTCGGGCAGGCGCCGGCCGAGGTGAAAGTTCTCCTGGCGCTGCCAGAAGCCCGTCGCCTCGGCGCGGGAGAACCAAGCGTGCGGTGAATTCCAGTTGGCCGTGAAGCTGAGCCGCTGCAAGGTCTCGCCGACCCGCTGGTCGGCGAGGTCGCTGACCGTCGGGGCGATGTCGGGAAAACGCTGCCGCAGCGTGCCGCGCGTGTGACGATATGCGGCGCCGATGGCCACTTCGCTCCCGATCAGTTGGTTGAACGTGAGGCTGGCTTCATCCTCGCGGTAGGCGAGCTGCTCCCGCGTGCGGGACGGAAAGGCGGCGACGCCCTCCGCAAAAATCGGCGCGTCCAGGACATCGAACGCGCCGCGCGTGCGTGCGACCTTTTCGTCGAGCCGGCTGAACGCGACGTTCGCCCACGTGCGGCCGGGCAGCGTGCCGCCGATGCTCAACGCGGCAAGCGTGTAGACTGGCGCCTCGACCGGCCCGACGATCGCCTCGTTGATCACGGTCCGAAACGTCTGCACGAATCCGGCCAGCTGCACCGGCTCGAGCCGCACGCTTTCGTCGAAGCTGACTCCACCGAGCGACTTGGTATATACACCGCGTATCCGCAGCGCCGGATGCGGCGAGAACGTGAATCCCGCCTTCGCGTTGGTCCGCTCGGTATGGCTTTGCGCGGCGCTGAGTGGCGCGAGCCGGAAGTTTTCCGGCCACCGCATGCGATCCCATGAGGCGCCCGCGATCAGCGTGAGTTGCGGCATGACCGTGAGAAAATCATAGGCATAGCCGCCCTGCCGCTGAAACCCGACCGATATGTCGTCATCGGCGGCAGGCGAAGCAAACGACGGCACGAGATCCGGAGCGATCACATTGAGCTGCGCTCGCGCCTCGAAATCTCCGCTCTGGCAGCGGATGCCCGCGATCAGCGTATTCCGTTTCGTCTGCCACAGGTGCTGAAGCTCGGCCAGGTAGATGGAAAACTCCCGCTGTGTGCCCGGCCGCAAGACGTCGAATCCGGCCTCGATAATCGGTCCGCCACCGAGGAACGGTGCAATCGCGCGGGCGAAGTCGTCCGACACCGCGCGTGAACCGTCGGGATTCCTCGATACGGGCGGCGTGACCGCGTTGCGCAATATAGGATCTGTATATTCGAGCCGGCCATCCGCAGCCGGCCGCAGGAATCCCGGCACGAGGAAGGACGGATTGCGGCCCAGGAACAGGTGTCGCTCCCGGTCGGCGGCGATCGTCTCTTTGGCGCGCAGGAGCCCGCCGAGCAACAAGGTGTGCATGGCGGGCGCCCAGCGACGGTTCCAACCGACGAGCAGCAAACCCGGTTTCTGGCGTTCTTTATAGCGCCGTCCTGTAGACCTGCCGTCAATCGTTGAAGACTGGGCAATATCGCCGTTGTCCTGTCCCATCCATTTGACCAGCGAATATACAATGTCGTCCGCGCCGGGTTGATATTTGATCTGAGCGTAGGCTTCGCGGCGCAGTGTTTCCGTGAGCGTGCGCGTTCCACGCTGATCGAAAATGTCAAAATCCAACCCGAAGCTCACGCGTCCATAGGTCGCGAACACCGACGCCTGCAGATTCCGCCGGCCATCGCTGCGCCATTGGCCAACGGAGCTCGCGCCCATGCCATCCGACTCGAGGAGCTTCGAGTATTCCTGCTGCGAAATGAACTGCGAAAGCGGGCCTCCGCCCACCGGGGCAAGGAGATTTGCGAGCAAGAGCTCGTTGAACCAGGCGGTTTCGTGACGCAGCTCGAGGCGCGTCGGGTCGCGCAGCGTGTCGAAGCTGTGGGCGAGAAACAGATGCGCCGACGCACTGGTGTAGTCGCTCTCGACCGCGCGCGTCGCCTCGCGGACGGCAAGATCATTCATGCCGGTGTCGCGATAAATCTGGGCCAGATTCGCGCTGCGGACAGCGCGATCCTGATCGAGCAGAAACGCGGAGCGGTAAACCTGGCGGTGGTCGCTCAAACGCAACGATTGCTGCAGGTCATCGATGGCCGCGTTGGGCCGGCCGGTTTGCAGCTTCTCGATCGCGGAGTACAGCCACGGCGTCGGATCGCCGGCGTCGAGCTGCTTGGCGAGTTCGAACTCCTTTGCGGCAAGGTCGCCGCTATCTTCCGCGCTCAAGGCCTTCGCGTGATAGCTATGGAAAAAAGCGCGGGTTGGTTCGACGGTGGCCGCGGTCTGCAAATCCAAGCGGCCCGCCGCGAGCTGCCCCTGCTTGATTTTCGTCAGGCCGAGCCCGAGCCACGCATTGCCGAGCGCGCCGTCGAGTTGAATCGCGCGCTCGAAGGCCGCCCGGGCGTCGCCGATCCGGTTGGTTGCACTCAACAAGTAGCCGTGCAACGCGTGCGCCTGGGCATTGCGGGGCGAAAATCTCAGCCCTTGCTCCAGCGCAAGCCGCGCAGCGTTCGTCCGACCAAACGAAAATTCCATTTCGGCCAGACGGGTCCAGGCAAAGCCGGAGCGTGGCGCGAGCATCGTGGCCCGGACAGCCGCGGTCCGCGCGAGTGGCAGGCGTCGCTGCGATTGCTGGAAGTAGCTCTCCGCGATGGCCTCGCTGGCAGTCGTGGGCCGAAACGCGGCGTCGGTCGGAGTAGCGAGCACCGCCGCGAGCATGCGCTCGAGCGCGCGCCGCGTTGAATTTTCACCGGGAATGCCGGCGAGCAACTGGCGGGCGGCATCGACCTGTCCGGTCGCGAGCAGCACAGCCGCGCGATAAAGTTTTTCCGCCGCGGAGACGGGCGCAAGGGCGGCCGGATATTTGTCGAGCGCTCCGGGCAAGTCTCCCTGCTCATAGGCGGCCAGAGAATCGCGGACCTTCTCGCGCTCGACGGCGGTGAGTCCGATTTCGTCCGGCTCCAGCACCGCGGGATAATACAGCGCCCATTGCAGCAGAGTCCTCGTTTCGATCACCGCGGTTTTTCGCGGGGCAATTCCTGGAGCCGCCTCGCCGGCCTCGCCCCGGTTCAGCACGACGCGGCCGAGGGCGTTGGCAAAATCCACCTCGCCTTCCAGCACCTGCATGAAGGTCCGGCCGCCTGGGAAAACCTGCACCAGCAACTGCGTTCCACGGCCGATACCGGTCCCGGCAGGCGTTTGGATTCGCCACTCCCCCTTTTGTTCGCGGCTGTAGATCAATGCGCGGCCTTGCGTGAGGATCAGCAGGTCCGAATCGAGCGCGACGACGCCTTTGTCGGTGATTTGGATGAGGGTCTTTTCATCCACCCGCGCGTTCCAGCTGTTGCGGATGCGAAGGACGGCGCGGCTCGAATCACCGGTCGCGAGCTTGTCATTCAGCAACAGAATCAAGCCGACCACCGCGGGTTGCACGGTGTTCGCCTTGATCACTTCGACCGACCTTCCCTCCTTGTAGATTAGGTCCGCGGCAAAGCAGCGGACAACCGTCGTCATCGCGAATGCCATCGCATGCCATTTCACCATCGGGAGGGTTGCGGGGTTGGGGTTACAGAACCGTCGCGGTCGATTCTGCCACTTATAGGCGCAAGGGTGGGTTGTTGGGGTAAGTCGATCTGCGGTGCAGCCTTGCCCGCGGGGCGGTGGGCGGCTCACCTCGTCCTCTACGCGCGAATCTTAACGCGGTTGCATTTGCCGTGCAAGTCGTGGGGGACATTGCCGCGTGGCTGCGCCCGCCGCCACCACTCCACTGGCTCGCGCGCGCCGGATTGTTTCATCGTTTTTCATTGTTGATTTTGTCCGGGTGAATCCCCGCTCTGGCGGGCGCTCGCTTCCACCATACCGGAGAACTCCTCGAGTGACGGCCTCGCGATACGCGACTGTTTCGCCAGCCGTAATCCTCGTCTCCACCGTCATGAATCGTGTCCCCATTTCCACATGCGCCTCTTCCTTCGTTTGATCATCATCGCGCTCGCTGGTCCCGCGCTATCCTCACTGGCTCCGGCCGCGGAGACGGTCGCATTCTGGGCCTTCGATGAACCGATCGGCATGTATCCAAGCAGTGTACTCGCCGATCACGGACCGTCGGAAATTCCGCTGGTGCTCGGCCCGGGAGGCAGTGTCGTGCCGGGCAAGTTTGGCCGCGCCCTTTCTACAACGCCGCAGCCGGCCATCAAACTTCCCGCGGGCAGCGTGCTCTTCGGTCTCACCCAACTGCCGGCGAGGGACCAGCGGAAAGTCGAGCCGATGAGCTGGCACAATGCGCGTTTTGCCGCGCTCCTCACCGCCGGAGAAAAGCATCTGCGGAAAGAATTCGCGCATCCGAACGCGACCGCCACCGGCCTGAACCTCGGGGCGTTCGACTGGACGGTCGAGTTCTGGTACCGCGGTGAAGCCCGCCCCGCTGATGCCACCGATGCCGTCGTCTTCGAACTCGGCGCCGGACCGCGGGGTGAAAACAACCTGCTCACTTCGCTGCTGCTCGCGGCCGATCGGGCGGGATTTGTGCTCGTCAACCAAGCGGCGAATGCGCGCGTGGTGATTCCGTCGGATGTTGCGGCACTCACCCAAAACGACCGGTGGTCGCATCTCGCCTTTGTGTACGATGCCGGCCGGCGCGAGTTGCGGCACTACGTCGACGGTCAGCCATCAGGCTCCCCCGTACCGGCCAAGCTCGAGGCGCTGCCCCACGGCGACGAAGCCTACTTCTCGCTCGGCCGCGACGCGCGTTGGGAACGTCCGCTCCCGGGAGCGCTCGACGAATTCCGGGTCTCCCGTGCCGCGCTATATACAACTGCGTTTAGCGCGCCGGCGACTTTCGTCACGAATCCCAACGCCGGCGCACCGGCCCGGCAACCTGACGTCACCGAACCTCTGCGCTTCGCCGGCGGACACGCGCTGTCCGCTCCCATCAACCTCGGAACGCGCAAGCATCTGCTGATCGATGACGCGCTCTTTCCGCAGCATACGAATGTGACTTTCGTGCCGACGCCGCCAAGCAAGGTGGAACTGGCCTTCGAGGTGCAGGGATCCTTTCGCAAACACGTCACCGTGCTCGAGGACGAGCAGGGCGTGATTCGGATCTACAATCCGATTGGGAAGGAGGACCAGCTCGGCGTCCGCACGTCGCACGACGGGCTGCATTTCGAGATACCGCAGCTATCCACGAAAGACCCCGGCAACCCCAATGTCATCACCGCCGGCTCCGCCGGCACGCCGAGTGTGTTTATCGACCCGCTCGCCCCGCCCGAGGAACGTTGGAAGCTCGTGAGTGGCAACGAGGGTCACGGGATCTTCCTGCATACGTCGCCTGACGGCTATAAATGGAAACGCGTGCCGACCGCGGTCATTTCGGCCTGGTCGGGTTCACAGTCGAACATGTTCTATGATGATCAGCGGGGCCAGTATGTCGGTTACCATCGAAGTGATCTCGGCGAAAACATCTACGACAAGACCGACCGCCGTTTCGTGCTCACGATCCTCGACAGCTTGCGTCCACCGTGGCCGTTCCAGCCGCGCAGCCAGGCCGAGTACGATCGGGCCGCCGCCACCTCGCGGCTCGACAAAAACCGGCCGTGGTACCTGGACAACGGGCCACTCACGCCGGGCGGAATCGGCATCGAATGGCCGACCGTTTTCGAGTCGACCGACGGTTTTGATCCAGCGGCGACGGATATATACGTGCCGAAGGCGGTGAAATATACATGGGCTCCGGATGCGTACCTGGCGTTTCCCTGTATCTACTTTCACTATGAAGGAGCCGGCCCAAACACACGCGATGCGCTGGCCGCTCCGGAACGCGGCCGTGGCTCCGGCCCGATCGAGACTCAGTTGATGGTCAGCCGCGATGGCGTGAACTGGAAGCGGTATCCGCGTCCGGTCTGGCTGGGCGTTGGACTCACCGACGGCTTCGACGTACATCAAACCTATATGGCCCAGGGCATGGTCAAACGCGGCGATGAAATCTGGATGTATTCCTACAACACCGAGGAATACCACTCCACCCAGCGCAAAAAGCCCGAGCGACGCGGCATGTTTCGCACCGTGCATCGGCTCGATCGTTTTGTCGCGGCGGAAGCACCCTACGATCGCGAGGCCATACTGTTCAGCCGGCCCTTCATTTTTTCGGGGAAGCAACTCGTGCTCAACGTCGACACCGCCGGCTCAGGCTGGCTCCAGGTTGGCTTGGTGAGAGGCGACGGGCGGCCGCTGGGAGGCTATGGAGTCGAGGATTGTGTCTACGTCAGCGGCAACGAACTGCGCTATCCCGTGGAGTGGATCGAGAAAGGCACGGACGTATCCAGTTTTGCGGGTCAGCCCGTCCGGCTCGTCGTGCGCATGCGCGGAGCCCGGCTGTTCTCGCTTCAGTTCACGCCATGACATTTCACCACGAACCCGTCCACTCATGATCCATCGAAACAGTTCAACCGGCACGACGCTGGACGTGGCCGGCCTCAATGAAATCACCGTCTTGATCGACTGGTCCGAAACCGAGCTCACCGAGGTGGCGATGAACTCCTGGGTTGCCGGGCTCGATGGGCCACCACACGCCCATCCCCGCAAGGAGCAGAACTTTCTCGTCACTTCGGGCCCCGGGCACGTGAAGATTGGTGACGAAACGTTTGCAGCGACACCCGGCTCTTCTTTTCTACGTGCCCGCCGGAGTGGTGCACCAGACCATTACGCACGGCGAGACACGCCTCGTCTATTTCCTGTTCAATGCGTTTCTCGGTGCGGACAAGGAAGGTCACGCGTCATTTGCCGACCACATCGCGAAGGTTAAGGAGACCCGCCGCCAGCAGGCGGCGGTGCAGCGGGCGGATGCCGATCCCGCGGTAGCCACCGGGTCGCCATCCGGCCGTCCGGGCCGCTGCATCGACACCGCCAAACTCGGTGCGGAAGCGACGACGATTCTCTCGCGCAACGAAACGGAGCGCTGCGAAGCAGTGCATCACCGACTGGGGGCCGGCATTCGCCTCACCCTGGAGGCAGACGGCGCCAAAGAGCAGACGTTCTATATAATATCCGGCAGCGGTCGATTCATGGCCGGCCGTGAGCGCGCTGATGTCGCTGGTGGCCAGGTGGTGTTTTTGCCACGGCAGACGGCCGGCCTGATCGAGGCGGGTGAAAGTGGACTCCAGTTGATTTCGTTCGGCACCGTCATGCCGCAGTGAGTCTTGCTGGCGAAAACTCGTCGTGAGCGGGTCAAGTTTCTCCAATCCAATCCAGCCACAGATGGCACGGATAAAACACCAATAAAGGCAGAGCGTTGGACGAATTCCTCTTTTTCACGGCCAGCAGCGTTGGCTAACTCTGCGCTTGCCCCACAAACTCGCTACCGCGTATGGCGTCACGCCAAGGGCGCGGTTGACGGGAAGGGCGACTTACCAGTCGCCCGAGACCGGTCGACCGAACGTACTTCGGCGGCTGGAAAGCCGCCGCTCCGGCAAATGCCGACGTGCTTGGCAGGAATTGTCCTGCCAGTGCCGCTCGATTTCGGTGGGATCCTTGCCGACGAGATGGCGCTTCAGCTCTCCGATCGCCGTCGCGACGGTGAGGCACTTGGCCGCGAGCGTGCCCTCGCCCAGACCCGTGATGCCGTGGTTGGTGTAGATTTTGACGCAAACGTAGTTTTCGTCATTGCCGGCATCGACGAGAAACGTCCTCAGATCCGTGATACGCAGGTTGCGCACATCGTATTTTTCCTGCGTGGCCGCCAAGGTGGGCGGCGGCGCGAAGCTCACGCCGGCGGTGGCGGCGAGAGCATGGTTCAGAAAGGAGCGTCGGTTCACGAGTGGAAATCCGGCCGCCTGAAGGTTGGCGGCCATGCGGGCACCCATCTTCCCCAGCCCGATGAACCCGACCGGAGACGCACGGCGATCGGAACTCGAAGCGGAGGTTTCGGGCGGAGGTGTCATCTTTGCATGGTCCGCCCGGAGTTGCTGGCTGGCAGCAACCCGACCGGCCCGGAGCAAACAGGGCAGCGTGAGGAACCGGACCGGCGGGACGCTTCGGCGGCAGCCAACGCGTCAGAATTTGAAGTCGACCCCGAGCTTGTAGTCTCGGTCCAGCAGGCGGCTCGTGCGCATCAACTCGCGGACGCCATAACTGAACTGCTCCTTCTGCCGCGTAAGGTTGCGCACGGATGCGCTGATCGCCAAAGCCTTGGTGAGCCGATAGCGCAGCTGCACGTCGTACTGTTCCCGTGGAAGCCGGTAGATGTCGCTCAGGAAGGCGGAGCCAAGGGTATAGAGCTGTTCGTCGGCGCGACTCCAGGCGATGCGTCCGGAGAAACGGCCTCGTTCGTAGAACAGCGTGGCATTGGCGATTGATCCCGGCTGGCGGAAGAAGGGCAACTTCTCGCCTGCTCGAGTCGGAACCGTCAGGTCCGAGCTGATCGTGGTGAAATTCAGGTCGACCCCCAAACCATCGAAGGGGGCCGGGAGAAAGCTGAAGGGTTGGTAGATATTGAACTCCACACCCGAAATGCGGCCCTGGTCGGCGTTGCGCCGGCTCGACAGACCGAGCGTTTGCAGACCAATGCCGTTATATACAATCTGTTCCTGCGTTTCCGAGTAGGTGTAGATCGGGTCGTCGATGTCTTTGCGGAAGTAGGCGACGGAAATGATGCCCCGGCCCCGCGCATACTATTCGAGTGACACGTCGTAGTTCATCGAATCATACGGCCCGAGTTGCGGATTACCGATGCTGAGCGTTCCGGAATACGGGAACCGCACGGGATCCAGCGCCGCACCCAGCAGTGGATTGTACGTGAAGTTGGCGAGCGGACGGGCGTCCTCGTAAGCCGGCCGCCCGATCGTCCGCGTGAGGGCGACGCGGCCGACGAGGCGATCGGTGAAGCGGTACACGCCTTGCAGATTCGGGAACAGCTTGTCGTAGCTGGTCGTGCCGGAGGTCGGGAAACGGCCGAGCAACGTATTGCCGGCAAAGCGAGCTTCGACGGCACGAATGGTCGCATCGGTCTTCTCCCAACGCAGACCGCCGAGCAGCGTGAGCTTCTCGATTTTCACCGTGCTCATCGCGTAAGCCGCATAAATATATTCGTCGATGTCGTAGTCGTCCTCGATCGAGTTCGCCGCCGACTCGACCGCATCAAGAACCGTCAGCGCCGGATTGTTCTTGATATAGGCGAAGGTCGGAAAGTGATCGATCAGGAAGCCGCTGTTGAAACGTCCATCGTAGACGGAAACCGACGGCAGGGTGGGCACGGCACCCAGATTCCAGTTGCCGACGGGCACCAACCGCGCCGATTCCAAATCCGTCACCCGATCCCGCTGGGTGTATTTGAAACCGGCTTTGAGGGAACTCGGCCGCGCCAGCAGATGCCGGAGATTCCACGCGGCGTCGATCTTGGCCGTCAGCGTATCCTCGTCCACGATACCATAGTCTTCGCGGGTCCGGCGCA
>JBBRCR010000185.1:0-14569 GCA_038204695.1 Opitutales bacterium
CCTGGTGCCAAGCTAATGGCGGCCGCCAGCGGCAAGGGGAAATAGACATACAAGCGCGGCTGTTGGCCGCGGGAACGGATGGCCTGCACCTTCAATGGATAGCGGGCCGGAAGATCTGGCTGAGGAGATGTCTTCATATAGGGCACTAAGCGTTTCTTTTTTTTTTCAAATGGCAGGCCTTTTATATCGCCAAATGTAAGCTAGGCCATAGACTAGCTCCAGGTCAGCTCCTCTGCCCGCTCCTGCCGCCAGCCAAGCTCTGCTTTTTGCCGACCTGGGGCCACGGCAAGTGGTGGTCGACTTTTCCGGCGGCACGCTCTCCAGCGATGGCGGCGTGCTGTTCCTGCGCCAGATCGATGCCAGTATGGGCCTCACCCGGACGCTCGCCGGCTGCTTTAACGACCGGCGCGATCAACGTTTCGTCGATCACTCGATGGCGCAGCTGCTGGCCCAGCGAATCTACGCCGTGGGCCTGGGCTACGAAGACCTCAACGATCACACGGAACTCCGGCGCGAGCCCCTGCTCGCGACCGCCTGCGACAAACCCGATCCCCTCGGCCAGGATCGCTTCAATCCGCAGGACCGCGGCATCCCGCTGGCTTCGCCCTCGACGCTCAACCGGCTGGAATTGTCCAACAACAAGGCGACGCTCGCCCACAAGTTGCCCCACGATCCAGCCAAGGTGGAAAACTGCCTGTTGACCATGGGCGTGCGCTGCCTGCCCAAGCACGCGAAGGAAATCGTGCTCGATTTGGATAGCATGGGGCACTTGCTCCACGGCTTGCAGGAAGGCCGGCACTATAACGACTACTATGGCGACTATTGTTATCTGCCGCTGTATATCCTGGTGGGCGACGTGTTGCTGTGGGCGCAACTGCGCACCAGCGACAAAGACGGCGCCGACGGCGTGGTGCCCGCGCGGGAAAAGGTCGTGGCGGCGATTCGCCGACGCTGCAAAAAGGCGCGCATTATCGTGCGCGGCGACAGCGGCTTTTGCCGGGACCAAATCATGACCTGGTGCGAAGGGCAGCCGGAGGTTAGCTACTGCCTTGGGCTGGGCAAAAACCCGGTGTTGCTGAGGAACCTCCCACCGGCGCTGGTCACCGCGCGGATGCGCGCCTGTCTCTGCGGGGCGGCCAGCGTGCGGGAGTTTGCCGAGTTCGAGTATCGCACGCTGGAAACCTGGAGCCGGGCGCGGCGGGTGATCGGCAAGGCCGAAGTGCTCGCCGGCGGCGACAACCCGCGCTTCATCGTGACGAACCTGCCGGCCAAGGGCTTCAAAGGTGACGAGGATCGCAAACGCTTCACGACGGCACGGCTTTACGAGGAATTTTATTGTGCCCGCGGCGAGATGGAAAACGTGCTCAAGCAACAGGTGCTGGATCTGGAAGCCGATAAAATGAGCACCCACTATATGGCGAGCAATCAATTGCGCCTGTGGCTGGCGGCGTTTGCGTATATGTTGCTGGAACGGGTGCGCGCTCTGGGTTGCCGCGGGACGGAACTGGCGCGGGCGACGGCCGGCACCATCCGCTTGAAACTGTTGAAAGTGGCGGCCCGGGTGACGGTGAGCGTGCGGCGTGTCTATATACAATTGAGCAGTGCATATCCGCGGCAGGACTTGTTTCGGCTCTGTCACGCGCGGCTGATGCGGCCGGCGGCGGCGGACGGATAGCCCCCGCTCTTTCCTGATACCAAACCGGCGCGAACCTCGCCCCGGATGGCGGAGCGTCGTCACGCACCGCAAAAAACCGCCCTTCTGGCGCCGATCATGCTGCCCGGCCGCGGAAACGACTAAAAACTGGACGTCAGCTCGCGTGATCCACAGCCATTGCAGGAAAAAAGCGAAAAATCAGTTCGCGTATGAAATAACCGGGTTAGCCGGGTGCTAATCTGGCCGCGGATTCCGCGCCGACGAACGTGCGATGCGGTGGGAGTTGCGGGAAGGCTGGGCTTGCCCAAGCGTTAACCCTTCATGGTGCCCGCAACGGAACCTCTCCTCTACGAATCGCACTGCCACACGACGCTCTGCAAACACGCGATTGGCGTGCCGGCGGACTACGCGATGGTCGCGGAAACGCGCGGACTGCGCGGTATAATATTCACGTGCCATTGCCCCTTGCCAGAGGGGATTTCCGCTGGCGTGCGGATGGCGCCGGACGAATTCGATGATTATATCGAGATGATCGCGGCGGTCCGCGACGAGTTTGCCGGCCGGGTGGACGTGCGCGTCGGACTGGAGAGCGATTTCTATCCGGGCGTCGAGCGGTGGCTCGAAAAGCTGCACGCCCGCGTCCCGTTGCACCATGTGCTCGGGTCCGTGCACACCCAGGTGGCGGAGTACCGGTCGCGATATTTTCGCGGTGATTGGTTCGACTACCAAAAAACCTATTTCGAGCACCTCGCGCAAGCAGCAGAGACGGGGCTTTACGATACGTTGGCGCATCCCGATCTCGTAAAGAATGAATCGCCGGCGCACTGGCTGCTGCCGCGGATCGAACCACACATTCAGAATGCGCTCGACCGCATCGCAAAGACGGGAACCGCCATGGAACTCAACACATCGGGCGTCAATAAAGCCCTTCCCGAAATGAACCCCGGCCGTCGCATGCTCGAATTAATGTGTGAGCGTGGCATTCCGGTCGTGCTGGGAGCGGATGCTCACCGGCCTCAGCGCGTCGGCGATGGCTACGCCAACGCGTTGCGACAACTTGAGTCGGCGGGCTACCGGGAGGTTAGCTACTTTCTGGAACGGAAGCGGCAGTCTGTGCCCCTCGCAGAAGCGATAGCGTCGCTCCGCTGACTTGGCGACACCGACACAGCCCCGAATCTCATTTTGCGATCCGAGGCAACGGTCGAGCGCGCTCCTCAGTGTCCCAGGCGCGACACCATGGCGTACACAATGAGCACGAGAAGGAAGAGGCCGGTGCCAAAGAACAGGAATCCGAAGCTCTTCGCGATGTTCTTCCGCCCCTCCCAATCGTCGGATTTGACGCGATAAACATCGACCCGACCGGCGGCGATCAGCCGATCATACCACCGTTTGCGCTCGTGGAGCATCTCCGTCTTGGAAATCCGGCCGGAGAAGATGACGGTATCCATCGGGAACTTCTCGATGCGGAAGTGGGTGTTGAAAAAATGGAAGGAGAAGATGAAGCCCGCAGCGAGCAGCGCCTCGTCTGAATGCACGACCATGGCGATGTTGATAATCCAGCCCGGCATGAACGTCGTGAAGAATTTCGGGAACCAGAGGATGAGTCCGGAGAACCCGATGATCGCCACGCCCCAGAACACGGCGAAGTAGTCGAAGCGTTCCCAATACGTCCAGCGGTCGAATTGTGGCCGTGGTCCCTTCCCGAAGAACCATTTTTGGTGCGCGATGAAATCGCGCCAGTCTTGCATCGATGGCACCATTGAATCAGGCCCAAACACAATTTGCCATGCACGGCGTAGCGTGATGCGACCAACCGTGGGATCCCGCAACGTATGCCGGGCACGCCAGAAACTCACTGCCAGGCTGCCGACGTGCAGGACAAAATACGCGAAGGTCACGACGGCCGCATAGTGATGCAAAGTCCGGGCCACCTCGGCACTGCCAAGATAGTGAAACATGGTTTTCGCCCAGTCCGTATAATAAAACTTCAGCGGCATGCCTGTAATCACGAGCGCCAGGAAGCTCGTGACCATCATCAGGTGCAGAAAACGCTCGAACGGGGTGAACCGCGTAAACACGTCGTCATCGACATGGGCCTGCACCTTTGCCTCGCGGAACGATTTCGAGTCATGGAGGTAGAGATATATTGACCGAAACAGCCAGAAGAGAGTGTGGAGCCCGAAGAATCCAAACACGCTGATCAACAGGGTCGTCATGAACCAGAAAACCTTGTTCAGAACGGGGTAGTTTTCCTTGTCGAGCGGATTGGCGTGCGCCTGATATTGGGTGAATTTTTCGTTGATCCCCGGGTGGCATTGCTGACAGGTGGCGACCTTCTTGTCTTTCGAGAGCCGGGAGCGTGGATCACTGACGGGGAAAACATCGTGGTGCCCGTGGCAGTCGTAGCATGCCGCAACATCCGACGCGACGTTCGGCTGGCCGAGGGCCATCGCCTTGCCGTGATAAGTCTCGCGGTAGTGCTTTAGCCGGTCTTCGTGACACTTGCCGCAGCTTTGATCGCTGTTGCCCTTGAAATGGGCAGTCGCCGGTTTTTCTATATCATGGGCGGAGTGGCAGTCGGTGCAGACGGGCCCCTTTTGGTTTCCCGTGAGGAGGAGTTTGCCGTGGACGCTCTCGTTATAGATATCCTCGATGCCGAGATGGCACTTGCCGCAGGTCTTGGCTATATTCGCGTGATTGCTGCGCGATTCCTTGTCGACGCTGCGCTTCACGTCATGCACCCCGTGGCAGTCGTTGCACGATGGAGCCACAATCAGGCCCATCTTGGTGAGCGCGCGGCCGTGAATACTGTCAAGGTAATGTCCGCTGATTTCCTTCGTACCGATGCGATAGTCGCGCGCCACTTTATCATCATCATGGCAGGTGCCGCAGGTTTTCGGCAGGTTCAATTTGAACACGGGGGAATCAATTTGCTTCACCGGGACCATGTCATGGGTGCCGTGGCAGCTGGCGCAGGAGGCCGCATCAGATGCGCCCATTTTGTGACTCATCCCGTGAATACTGGCGCTATATTGTTCGGCCGCTTTTTCGTGACAGGAGCCGCATTGCGCCGGAGGGAGCTTTGAAGGGTGTTCAGGCTCGGTGATGCTCGTGTGGCACTCGATGCACTTCAGCTTGCCGTGAACCGATTTCGCAAAGAGTTCCGGCCGGACGCCGATCCACTCGGGAGTCTGACCCTTTTTCCGCGGCCTCAGCTCCGCCTCGTGGCAGTCCATGCAATCGGCGTTCGTGATCGGCTTCGGCGCTGTTTCAGCCGCGGGCGCTTCAGCCGGCGGTACATCGGCCGCGGCGGCTGTCGCCGCCGGAGGCTCCGCGGCCACGAGTGGCCAGCCGATCACAGCAAACGCTGCACAGGTTGTAACGAGAGCAAACCGAAGCTGGCGCGACAGATTCATAGGCCCGATCCGCAGTATGCGTAAGAAGGTGACACGCGGCTACGCAGGCATTGACGGTTGGTGCGCAGGATTTGCTTCATCCACGCGCCGCGGTGGATTAAAAAAAAACGCGCGGCCGTTTCGGCCGCGCGTTCAGAGGGTCTGCTTGATTCGCGGTTACTTCTGGATGCCGCCGTTGTGGCAGTCGGCGCACGTCAGTTCGGCATCCAGTTCACCGCTCGGGTGCACAAAATCCAGGCCTTTGGCGGACAACATCTCGAGCTCAGTGCCTTTGCCCTGGGCGATGATAGTGTGGCAGGAATTGCAGTCACTGGAACGCACCGTCTGGCCCTGCGGTGTCTTGTGCTTGTCGTCGTGGCAGCGGAAGCAGCCCGGCCAGTCCTTGTGCCCAATATTATTTGGATACACGCGCCAATCGGCCTGCCGCTCCGGAAAAATACTGCCGGCAAACAGACTCTGCACGGTGGCGATGGCGCCCGGCAGTTCGACCGCATGCGCGCGGTCACTGTATTTCGACCGCATGAAGTCAGCGATCTTCTGTGGCGCCTCGGCCGCAGTCTTGATTCCCGTTGTACTCATCGCCTGCACGGCGACACGTTTGATGTTCGGTAGCTTGGTGCTCAGGGTGCCGTTGACCATGGCTTTTTCGACCGACTCGTTAGCCGTGGTGAAGACGTGCGCCGGCCGGTTGTGACAGTCCATGCAGTCCATGGTGCGAATCTTTTCCGCGGGCGGCTCATCCTTGAACTCCGCCGTCCGAAAGATCCGGGAGGTTCCATCCTTCAGATTTGTCACGCGCATCCAGGGAATTTCCTGCCGTTTCTCGTCCGCCGCATAGTATTCGACCTTTTCCGTGTTGCTGACGTGCCAGTGGATGCCACCGAGCGGGCTTCCGGCCGCGCTTTTGTTTACGTGCATCAGCATGCGGGCGGTGTAAGGCGTGTTGTTCTTGTCCGACAGGAAATGGTCGAAGTTGATTTCGACATTGCCGTGGAATTTTTCCGGCCAGTGGCATCGCTCGCAGATTTCTGGCGCCGGCCGCAGGTTCTTCAGCGGCGTGGCGATCGGGCGGTTGTAGTTATCCAGCGCATACGCGATAAGCTGGTGGGTCCCGTTGATTTTCGCTTTAACGAACCACTCGGCGCCAGACCCGATGTGACAGTCGACGCAGTCGACCCGGGCATGCGAGCCGCGTTTGTAAGTGGCAAATTCCGGCGTCATCGCCTTGTGGCAAACTTCACCACAAAACTGATTCGATTCCGAATAATGATACGTTTGATAGCTCCCGAATGCGCTCAGTACGAGGAAGAGCACACCACCGCCGGCAAACGCACTAATGGCGCGGCGCTGGCGAATATCACCAAAATCGAGTTGCCAGCGGTCCGGCCGATCCCCGGCGTGTTTCAACGCGTAACGGCGTTGCAGCCAGGCGCCACCCAGCACCAGTGCAATACCTGTAATCAGAAAGATCGGCGCGACGAGATAAGTGAGGATGCCGAGATATGGATTCTTTTCCCGCTGGGAAAAGTCCATCCAGACGAGGAACGCGAAGGAGAACAGCGCTCCCGTTGCGAGCACGGCGCCAATCGCGCTGATCCAGTTGTTGAAATGCGAATGCGGCTTGCCCCGAAAGGGCGATCTAAACGGAGTCGGGGAAGGGGAGGTGGGTTCAGGCATGGCCAGGACGGGTGGAGGACCTTAAATGCACACGTGCAAACGAACGCGCGAGAGCGAACTCTCGCGCGGGTCTGCACGCATAAAGTCAGGAGCGGTGTCAGCTCTTGAACTTCCGGATATAGGCGACGAAGTCCTTAATCTCGGCCTCGGACAATTCGCCCTTAAAGGCCTTCATTTTCTCCTTACCCTTGTCGAATACCCCTTCCGCCGTGGCTTTGATGATTTCCTGATCGGTCATCTTGGCCTGAACATCGGCCTTGGTGTAATTTTTGACGTTGAGTTTCTTTCCGACCTTCGTCTGGCCCTTGCCATCCGCCCCATGGCATTTGGCACAGTGATTTTCCCAGTTTTCAGACGCCGGAGCGGCGAATGCGAGCGCCGCGGCAGCGGTGACGGCGGAACCGAGAATGAGATGTTTGATGTATTTCATGGGAGAGGAGGTTTAAGAGTCGATTTCTAATGGGTCGGCGCAGTATGGCCGCTCGGTCGAAACGATGCTGCGCATAGCTTGCCAACAACCGTGCAAAGCTTGCACGGTGCGGCCTCCACCGTACGGATTCAGAGCCTCGCGTCTACTCTATAGCGTTCTTACGCGGGTCAATGTGCCAGCCGGCCGCCTGCCGGATGGGTCCAACGACTGTGCCACCGGTGGAACCCATAACAAAGCAAATGCCCGAGCATATAACCCACGGCATACAGGATCGCGCTGCCCAGGATTAATCCGACGACAAAAGCAGGCCGGTTTGTCTCGGCCGCGATGGGCGGGCCCAGCGAGACTCCGTGGAAAAATGCCAGGACGCCAAGTGGCGCTGCGATTACGGCGAACGTCCAGCGGACCTCTGCCAGGATCAGCAGCCCGAATGTCAGTAGCGCCGTCATGAACATGGTGTGCGCCCTGGCCGGTTCAGCCCCGGGTATTCCAAGCGCGATCCCGCAAGCAACGATGCAGACGAACATCGCCGGGACAGTCCAGTGCGCCCGCCGATTCAGGGATGCCGCCCAGCAACCCGTGCCGAGCAGGAGAAGTGCACCGTCCCAATCGCTAAACGCATGCGCGAACCCCGGAATGAGATCCGTGCGCCAGAGATCAGTGAGACTCGTGAGAGCGATGAAAGCGAAGGCAAGGCACCAGCCTCTACCGGAAAAAATTCGAAGCGGGGACATCGAATTCATGCCACAGTGTAGTCCCATGGCGTTGCCGCGTTGTGCGTTTATTGAGAAATTTTGCGCACTGATTGTGTTTCGGCTGGCGCGGACTGGACGTTCGCTCCCGACGGAGTAATGGTATGGCACGATGCATGCCATCGCGCCCAGGACGATTAAGTCGGGCGTTTCCGCGAGCCAGGTTGGCGAGCGGCACGGCGCCCATTCGCGCCATGTCGAAAAAGACGTGGCTTTCGCCGCACACCCGCGGCTCGCTCCGGAACGCAGCGAACGTATTGCGCCTCCTTTGCCAGATGGCGGTGACAAAGGGGACGACGCTCCACTCGACGAAGGCGATGTCGTTCTCCACATACTCGGTGCAGGTTTGGGGCCAGAATTCTCCGAATTCGTCTGCCGCGGCGCCACGAAGCTGCACCTGCGCGGGTGGGCCCGTTGCGAGGCGGGCGGGTTGACCCTTCGCGCCGTGGGTCGCGAGGCGGAACTCGCCGCACTGGTTCACGAAATGTGTGAACACACGCCCTCCGATGCGAGCATTCGAGCGATCGAGCCAGATTCCGGGGATGGCGGTGCCGCCCTGCCGGAACATGGCTTTGTTGTGATTTCGGCGGACTTCGGCGTGAAACCCGAGCCCCACGAGCCCGGGCCGATGCAGGGCGTGGTGCCCGACTGGTGAGTCGAGCCTGCGTTCCCGTTCGGCATTTTCCTCCGGGGACACAAGGATTGACCACACGTCCGCAATTTATGCGGAGAGGTGTGGACAGAGCGTGTGGCATCTTGAAACCCGCGCTTATTGGCGCGGCAAATGATGCCCACCCACACCCGTATGCCAACCCGGGCCCCGCACCTTCTCAGCCGCCAGATTCCGGACGCGCTTGCACTGTGCTGCCCGTCACGTTCCGTTGAACGGATTATGCGCCGTTGTTCTCCCGGTTTCCTCATCCTGGCCGTTCCGCTGCTTTTCATCGCGTGCCGCGACCAGAAAGTGACATCGTACCGCATTCCGAGGGAGAAGGAGCCGGAAGTCGCCACCTCCGCCGCGGCTGCGCATGCCGCGGCAGGCGTCACGACGGATGGCTCCGGCGCGGCAGGCTCCGCAGGGATGCCGCCGGCGGGCGGCAACATGGCCAACACCGCTGTTCCTACGTCGAGTGGTGCAGCCCTGATCTGGAAGGCGCCGGCTCACTGGCAGTCGAAACCGGCCAGTTCGATGCGCAAAGCAACGTTCAGCATTCCCGGCGAAAGTGGCGCCAATGCCGAACTTGCCGTCACGGCTTTTCCGGGAGATGTGGGGGGCGAAGTGGCCAACGTGAATCGCTGGCGCGGACAGATCCAGCTGCCACCGTTACCCGAGACGGATGTCGCTGCGGCCATCACACGCTTGGAGGCGAATGGGCTCAAAATCGCGGTGGTCGACATGGTGAACGCCGCAGCGGGGACCCCCACGCGCGTCCTGGGGGCGTGGATTCCCTACCAAGGCTCCACTTGGTTTTTTAAACTGACGGGACCAGACGCAGTGGTCGCGAAGGAGAAGCCTGCGTTTATTCAATTCATCAACACGTTGACAGCCGCCAACCCATGAAAGCTTTCGTACGATCTCTCCGCGATTTCCTGGTTTCGCTTAAGCTGACGGTTGTGTTGCTGGTGCTCGGCATGCTGCTGGTTTTCGCTGCCACGCTCGACCAGGTGAATCTCGGTATCTGGGCGGTGCAGGAAAAATACTTCCGTTCGTTCATCGTGTACGGCCGGTTCGGGAGTTTCGCCGTCCCAATGTTCCCGGGCGGCTATCTAGTCGGCGGGCTCCTTCTCGCCAACCTCGTGGCCGCTCACATCCACCGCTTCAGTTTTACCTGGCGGAAAACGGGGATCCAACTCGCGCATCTGGGACTCATTCTGCTACTGCTCGGCGAGTTGTTCACCGGGATCCTGCAGCAAGATTTCCAGATGAAGATTGGGCGCGGTGAAACGGTGAATTTTGCCGAGAGTTTTCGCGACATCGAACTCGCCATCACTGACACTACCGATCCGCAATTCGACGAGGTGGTCGCCATGCCTGCGGCGCTCCTGGAACGCGGAAAGCCGATTCAGCACCCGAAACTGCCGTTCCGCGTGGTGCCGAAGACATACTACCCAAACTCGCTCGTCCAGATGCGGCCCGAGAACGGGCCGCCTTCGCCGGCCACCGCCGGACTCGGCCCGCAGCTCATGGCGGCTCCTCAACCCATCACTCATCGGGATGACGAACGCAACCTGCCGACGGCATTCGTCGAACTCGCCGGGTCGGACGGCTCGCTCGGTGTGTTTTTGGTATCCACTCACTTGGTACGCCAGCAAACCTTCGAACATGCAGGCCGCAAGTGGAAAATCGCGCTGCGCATCCGCCGGATTTACTACCCATTCTCCCTCACGCTGAACGAACTTCGCCACGATGTTTACCCCGGGACGGACATCCCGAAGAACTTCTCGAGCCGGGTGCAACTCAAGACACCCGACGGGCGCGAAGACCGCGAGGTCTTGATTTTCATGAACAACCCGCTGCGGTACGGCGGGCAGACGTTTTATCAATACCAAATGGACCGGAGCAGCGGCTTCACCGTGTTCCAGGTCGTCCGCAACCCGTCGTGGCTGGTGCCTTACATCGCGTGCAGCCTCATGACCCTCGGCCTTTTGATCCAGTTTAGCATTCACCTGGTGGGCTTCGTCCGCCGCCGCGCCGCGGCCGGACGCGCCAGCCCCAGTCTGGCGTGACTTCCCCCCCCGGGCAGGACGCACCGCCAGCCATCGCCCACCATCCATCCGCGTCTCGCACCACTTCCCGCTGAACCCCACGCCCTCTCCATGAAACTCACCTTTCCCGCCCTGGCACTGCTCGTGGCCGGCGTCGGCGTTGCGCTTACCCTGCGCGCGCCGCGCAATCCCGGCGAGTACGACGTGGCTGCGTTCGCGCAACTGCCAACGCTGGTCAACGGCCGTATTAAACCACTGGATACCGTAGCCCGGACTTCCCTGCTCACCATCCAGGGTCGGCAACGCGTCGCCGCGCCGGATGGCCGGGTGGTGTCGCCCGAGGAGTGGCTGCTGGACATGCTTTACGCTCCGGCCGTGGCCGATCACTACGGCGTGTTTGAAATCGTTCATCCCGATGTTCTCGCGATGCTCACGCTGTCGACGGCGGATGGCGCCGGAGGGAAGCGGTTTTCACTGGAGCAAATCTTCAAGCATGTTGCGGAATTGGATCGGCAGGCGAAGCTGGCCGATGCCACGGAATCGGCACTGCGCTCGGCCTTCCAACGGGCTGTCGTGCAGCTGCGGAATAATGTCGCTTTGTATCAGCGGCTCCAGAACAGCCTGAGCGCCGCCAGCACGCCCGATTTCCTCGACCAACTCGGTCGGCTGGAGAAGGACCTTGCCTCAGGTGCAGTCGCCGCGGCGGCGGCACGCGCCGGCCAGGCGCATAGTGGGGCGGAGGCGAAACTCATGCTGGATCTGGGGCAGTCATTCGGCGTGATGGATTCCTATGGTTATCTGCGGCCCGTCCCGCCCGCGGTGGGCGAAGATGAAACCGGGTGGAAAACGGCGGGGGCCGCGTGGAGCGCGGTGCTCGCATCCTCGACCCCGAATCCGGTGGCGAGCCAGTATGCGGCGCTCGGACGTGCCTGGCGTTTGCACCAGCCCGTGGAGTTCAATGCCGCCGTACAGGCGCTGCGAAACTCATTCGTGGCGACAA
This sequence comes from Opitutales bacterium, assembly GCA_038204695.1. Lineage (GTDB taxonomy): Bacteria > Verrucomicrobiota > Verrucomicrobiia > Opitutales > Opitutaceae > ER46. The sequence goes on from JBBRCR010000185.1 coordinate 11,636, forward strand.
TGCCGGCGATGATGAAGAAATCGGCGATCGAAGTGCGGTTCAACTCGGCGCAGCCCTTCTACACCAGCATGGCGCTTTACGTCGTCGCCTTCCTCCTCGGAATCATTTCATGGCTGAAATGGCCGCAGTCGCTCGGCCGCTCTGCCTTCTGGATGGTCGTGCTCGCCTTCGCCCTCACCACCGGCGGAATTGTCGCCCGGATGTGGTTGGAGGGACGCCCTCCCGTGACCAATCTCTATTCCTCCGCGTTGTTCGTCGGCTGGGCCGCCGTGGCATTGTGCGTGATACTGGAATATTTTTATCACAACGCGATCGGCAGCGTCGCCGCAGCGGTGATCGGCTTTGCCACGCTGGTGATTGCGCACCATCTCGCGTTGGGCGGCGACACGATGGAAATGATGCGCGCGGTGCTCGATTCGAACTTCTGGCTGGCGACGCACGTGGTGACGATTGCGGTGGGATACTCGGCGACTTTCCTCGCTGGTTTCCTCGCGCTGATTTACGTGTGCCGTGGCGTGTTCACCCGCGGGCTCGACCACGCCACCGCGCAGAGTCTTACCCGCATGATCTACGGCATCGTGTGTTTCGCCACGCTCTTCAGTTTTGTCGGCACCATTCTCGGCGGTATCTGGGCGGATCAATCATGGGGACGCTTCTGGGGCTGGGACCCGAAAGAGAACGGCGCACTGATTATCGTGATGTGGAACGCGATCATTCTGCATGTGCGGTGGGGTGGCATGGTCCGCGGCCGAGGACTCGCGGTGCTCGCAATTTTTGGCAACGTCGTGACCGCCTGGAGCTGGTTCGGTGTGAATATGCTCGGCGTCGGCTTGCACAGTTACGGCTTCATGGATGCAGCCTTCTGGTGGCTGGTCGTGTTTGTCGGCAGCCAGCTGGCCATGATGCTGATCGCTGCGCTGCCCGACGAAAAGTGGCGGAGTTTTGCCGCGATGCGCGCCCCCGTGACACGCCAGGGAAAGACCGCGAACGTCGCGATGGCAGAACCGGTCCGGTAGACTCGAGTGGTCAGGAATGCGGCGGCGCTTGCCGCCGCCTCGCTGCAGACATTGCGTGCGGACGTCGCGACGCCACTGGCTAACCTGGTGCTGCAGCCGCCCGGGCGGGCGAGTCCCCGCAAAGCACGATCATCAGGTTTGAGCGTCTCATTGCTGGCCAGACTTGGGGGCGCCCGTCCGAGTTGGAAATCCAGCGAACTCAGCGTCCGATCACTTCGACCCACCGGATGGGGAAAAAAGATTGGAAGCAGCGCAGCCGCGCGCAACGCTCGCCGCATGCCGTTCGGAATCTGCAACGAAATCTTTCAGGGCTGGTCACTGGCCGACACGCTCGCCTACGCAAAAAAGGTCGGTTACGACGCGGTGGAAATCGCGCCGTTCACGATCACGAAGCACGTCACGGACCTCTCCGCGGCGGATCGATCGAAAATTCGCGACACCGCCGCGCAAGCCGGGATCGCGATCAGCGGACTGCATTGGGTGCTGGTGCAGACCGAGGGAATGTATGTGACACATCCGGAAGCCGCCGTGCGCAGCCGCACCGCGCGTTATTTCGTCGACCTGGTCGATTGTTGCGCAGATGTCGGCGGCACGCGCATCATAGTAGGATCGCCCAAACAGCGAAGCCTCATGGAGGGTGTCAGTTACGAACAGGCGTGGGACTGGGCGACAGGAGTTTTTCGCGATGCCGTGAAGCATGCCGAGGAGCGGGGCGTGGTGATTTGCTTCGAGCCTCTCGCGCCAAGCGAAACCGATTTTGTGAATACCGCCGAGGAGGGCCGCCGGTTTGCCGCGCAGTTCGCGAGTCCGTCGATGAGCATCATCCTCGACGTGAAGGCCATGTCGTCCGAGTCGAAGCCGGTGCCACAGATTATTCGGGAGAGCGCGAATCGCTTCGCCTACTTTCACGCCAATGACGTCAACCTCAAGGGACCCGGGTTTGGCGACGTCGACTTCGTGCCGATCGCAGCCGCGCTGCGCGAAGTGGGCTACCAGGGCATGGTGAGCGTCGAGGTCTTCAAATTCGAGGAAGGGCCCGAGGCGATTGCCACCCGGAGCCGCGAGTACCTGCGCAAGGTCTTCGGGGAATAACCGACCTCGGGCGCTCTCGCCGGCGCCGCAGCATCACGGCGGCAGCATCCGGGGTTTGACTCACAGCGCAAGGCGCTCCCAGCGCGCGCGGACTTGGTCCACGGTCGTTTTTCCAATCTGCGCGTGCTTCTCATCGGCGCGCCGGCTCACCCGCTTACGCACCCTGGCTTTTTCGGCGGCATGATCCTAAATTGCGCAATTGAGTGGTTTGGCAAACTCCGAAGTAGCTGTTGAAGTGAGGCATGAACACGATATCCACGCGAGAAGAGGTTCACCCGATGGGTGAAGGTGATTTTAGCTTTCCGACGGCCGGGGGCCGGGTGCGGCTTTCGGTGACGAATGACGCCTTAACGCCATTTGGCGGGCTGGTGCCGTGGGCCGCTTATACAAAGCATCTCGGTATCGTCGAACAGCTCGCCGGTGATTGTCCTGTCACGCGTACAAGCCCCAACGCGACGCCGGTGTACGATGTTATATACGTTTACACGAGTGGATCCGGACAACTGCGCCGCAGTTGAAACCAGTCGTGCCGCTCCAAACGTAAGGCATCAAAACTCCGGCCAAAAAACGCGCCAATCTTCCCGCTCAACTGAGGGATTTAGTCCCTTACTGCTGAAATCTCGCTCATTTAGCGCGAGAAAATGTATATAATGTATATAAGACCCGGAACTTAAGCCCGAGCGGGAGCGAGGGCAGGGATGACGAGAAACTCGGTCAACTTGCGCGCCGCGATGAGCGCGCGGCGGCCGAGGCTGGTGAGGTAGTAGTGATAGGTGTGACCCACTTTGCGGATCAGGCCGTGCAGTCGAAGGCGCTTCAGGACACG
>JBBRCR010000186.1:0-14548 GCA_038204695.1 Opitutales bacterium
TTGGGTTTGGTCGCGCCTGGTTTTGGTGGGGGTTGCCGGGTTCGTCCTTTTCCTCCCAGTATTTGGCGCCCCCCCCCCCCACCCCGCGGCCCTCCCCGCCACGGCAAAGGCGGCCTTCGCCTTCGGTCCACTATCCCGATCAGCCGTGCGCCCTAATTATAGAACATCGCTTCGTTCGACTGGAACAACGCGTGGGCGAGCTTCGTCCACGCATCGAGTGGCGCGCTGTTCTCGAAGGTGCCTCCGACCTGCGTGGAAAACCGGCCCTGCTGCTTCGGGCTTATGAACTTCTTCTTGGCGGCCATGCGGGCGTCTTTCGCACTGATTTTCGCGGGCGGGGCATCCGTCTTTATCGCCACGTCGGTGCCGGCCGGGTTGGCGCGAACATAACGGAGTCCGAGGCTGACTTCCTGCGGCGTGGGCCAGCGTTGATAAATGGCAAGGTAAAGCAGCGTGACGCGCTCCTCATCGCTCTTCAGCTCCGCGAACGCGGGGCGGGTGACGAGTTTGCGGGCGGTCTCAATCACCATGGGGCTGTTCATGAGGAACAACGCTTGCTGCGGGACAATGGTTTCGTAACGCCGGCCGGACGCGACATCGGGACTGGGGAAATCGAACTGCGTCAGAATTTCCGGCGGGTTCGTGCGGTCGATGAGCGTGTAGATCGCCCGGCGCTTCGCGAACTGGTCGCTGCTGATCGCGACGGGGCGGCCTCCGCGCGTCCGGTCGAGTTCGCCCGTCACCGCGAGCAGGGAATCATGCAGTTCCTCGAAATCCATCCGGCGCAGATTGAATCGCCAGAGCAGCTTGTTGTTCGGATCCTTCTCCGCGTACGCCGGATTGTTCAGGCTGCTCTGCTGATACGCGGCGCTGAGCACAATCAGCCGGTGAAGTGATTTTATCGACCACTTGTTTTCGACGAACGTGGCCGCGAGCCAGTCCAGCAATTCGGGGTGAGTGGGCGGCGAGGACATGTTGCCGAGGTCGTCGGGTGACTCGACGAAGCCGACACCCCAGTGCTGCTGCCACATCCGGTTTACGAATACACGGGCCGTCAACGGATTCTTCGGATCGGCGAGGGCGAGCGCGAGCTGCCAACGGCCACTGCCGTCATGCCACTCCGGGCGTTTTTTGGGATCAGGCGAAAGGATCTCCAGGAAGCGGCGCGGAACGATTTCGCCGCGGTTCGCCACCTCGCCCCGGAGGAGAACGGGGTAATCTTTCGACCTTTGCTTCGGGCTGACGCGATGGATGTCGTACAGCGCGTTTACGCGCGCGGGAGCGCCGGGATGCTGCGCCTCGAGCGTTCCGATCTCGCGCTGGAGTTCGCGTTCCATCCGCTGCAGCCGTTGAAATTCGCCGCGCTTGGCCGGATCGAGCTGGGCCATCGCCTTGCCCTTCACCTTGGCGGCGACCGTTGCTCGTCGCAGCTCCTCCCGCTGTGCCTTCAACTCTTCCTGACGTTTCTCGAGCGCCGCGGATTTTGACAAGTAATCAATCAGCTCTGACGTCTGCGGCAATTGGGCCCGCATCGTGGGCAGCTCGGCCGGTTGTACGCTGTTGGCGAATACGCCGTAGAGCGAGTAGTAGTCCTTGGTGGGAATCGGATCGAATTTGTGATCGTGGCAACGGGCGCACGAGACGGTCAGCCCGAGGAACGCTTTCGTGGTGACGTCGATTTGATCGCCGATGATGTCGTCACGCCGGCCATTGAATTGATTGCCCAAAGTCAGAAAACCCTGCGCGGCGACCATCGTGCGCGTTTCAGGCAGGGGCTGCTTCTTGTCCTTGGCCTGCTTCTCGATCGAACTCTGCAAATAGTCTCCCGCAATCTGGGCAATGATGAATCGGTCATAGGGCAGGTCGGCGTTGAACGCGTCGATCACCCAGTCGCGATAGGTCCAGGCGTACGGCAAACGCATGTCCTCCTGGCCCTTCGCGTCGCCTTTGGTGTCGGAATAACGCGCAACATCCAGCCAGTACCGGGCCCAGTGTTCGCCGTATTGCGGCGAGGCGAGAAGCTTGTCGACCACGCGGGCGAGCGCGTCGGGCGACTCGTCTTTGACGAATGCGATGACTACGCTCGGATGCGGCGGCAGCCCGATAAGATCGAAATAGATCCGGCGAATCAGGGTCGCCCGTTCGGCCGGCTTGTTGGGCTCCATGCCGTTGGCTTCGAGCCGCGCCAGGACGAAATTGTCGACCGGGTTTTTCACCCACGCGGCATTCTGCACGGCCGGCAGGGCAGGCTTCTTCACCGGCTGAAACGCCCAATGCTGCTTCCCCACGCCACCGTAGGCTTTGCCTGACGTCCCGGTCGCCGCCACGGTGCGTGGATCAGGTGCGCCGCGACGGACCCACTCTGTCAAGTCGGCGATCTGCTCGTCGGAAAGTTTTTCGCCCTTTGGCGGCATCTGCAGATCCTCGTCCTTGTACCGAATCGCCTGGATCAGGAGAGAATCGTCGGGCTTGCCCGGCACGATGACGGGTCCGGAATTGCCGCCGTGCAGAATCGCTTCGCGTGAGTCGATCAGGAATCCGCCACGCACCTTGTCGGCCTCCTTGCTGTGACACTTGTAGCAGTTGTCGACCAGCACCGGGCGAATCTTCGCCTCGAAAAATTGCAGGTCGGCCGCGGAGATCGCCGGAGTCATCATGGGCGAAGCGGCGCGAAGTACGACGCCTCCCACCGCAACGCTCGCGACAAAGACGAGGCGCGCGAACTGGCTTTTGCAGCCGAAGGCGGTCGCGCCCACTCCACATCGAAAGATCGAATTCATGCTGCTCACGCCAAAATTGGTTTCACCACTTCGCCCGCGACATCCGTCAACCGGAAGTCGCGTCCATTAAACCGATACGTGAGCTTCGTGTGGTCCATTCCCATGCAGTGAAGAATGGTCGCATGCAGATCGTGCGGGTGCACCTTGTCGTGGATGGCGGCGGCTCCGAACTCGTCCGTGGTCCCATGGACGACCCCGCCCTTGACGCCGCCGCCGGCCATCACGACGGAGAACGCCTTCGCGTTGTGGTCGCGCCCCGGATCGTCGCTGCCGTTGCGATCGCGCGTCGGCTTGCGGCCGAACTCGCCGCCCCAGATGACCAGCGTCGAATCGAGGAGTCCGCGTTGTTTGAGATCGTGAAGGAGCGCGGCGAGCGGTTGATCAATTTCACGCGCCTTCTGCGTGATCCGGGTTTGCAGCTGTTGGTGGTGATCCCAGCCGTTGTGCCAGACTTGGACCACCCGCACTCCGCGCTCAACGAGCCGACGGGCGATGAGGAGTTGTTTGCCTTGTTCGCTGGTGCCATACGCCGCGCGCGTGTCGGCACTCTCCTTGTTGACGTCAAACGCATCGAGCGCTTCCGCCTGCATCCGGAAGGCGATCTCGTAGCTCTCGAGCCGCGTTTCGAGCGCGGCATCCCGCTGGAGGTTTTGCGCGTGCAGTTCGTTCAGTTGGTGAACGAAATCCATCTGACGGCGCTGCTCGGCCTTGGAGACATAGGTGTTGCGGATGTTTTGGATCATCAGCGGCACCGACGGCGCCTGCGTGTTGATGCTGGTGCCCTGGTAAACGCCGGGTAAGAAGGCGGCCTGGTAATTGGTGGCGCCGCCGGGAGGAAGGCCGCCGCCGCGCAGCGCGATAAAACCGGGGAGAGTCTGGTTTTCCGTGCCGAGACCGTAAACGAGCCAGGAGCCCATGCTCGGCTTGGCGATCCGCAGCGAACCCGTGTTCATGAACACGGTCGCCACTTCGTGCGCCGGAATGTCCGTCCACATGGAGCGGATGACCGCGAGGTCGTCGGCATGTTGGGCCGTCTTCGAAAACAACTCACTGACCTCGAGCCCGCTCTGGCCATATTTCGAAAACTTAAAGGGTGAGCCGAGTGCAATGTCGCCTCCCGGAATGCTTTTCCCGTTCAGGCGGCTCAGCGTCGGCTTCGGATCCCACGTGTCGATGTGTGACGGGGCGCCTTGCGCGAAAATGTGAATCACGGACTTTGCTTTCGCCGCAAAGTGGGAGGGCTTCGGCGTGAGTGGTCCTGCCGCAACTTTCTTTCCGCCGGCCTGGGCCGCCACGAGGTCGCGCGGGTCCAGTAGATTCGCGAGGGCCAGCCCGCCGACGCCCATGCCAATTCGATTCAGAAACTGCCGGCGCGTCAGGAAGTAATCCTCGAGATTGGTGGAGATGCCGCAACAGGGTTGTTCATGCACGTGGGAATGCGAAGCGCCGTGTAGGTCAGACATGGGAATGTGGGTTTTGCGCCGAAGCGCAGGTGGGATGCGACAAAGACGATGGCGCGTAGGAGCGGTTTCACGCGAATCACCGATGTCGCTTTTGGGTGAACACGTAGTGGGCAAGAACCTCGTTTGATGCAACTGCGGCGTTATTTAGCTGCTAAGCGCCAGCGAGTGGACGCTGGGGGCGATTGCTGCGGAGGGGCGACTTTCCAGTCGCCCGAGACCGGTCGGGTGAAGGTAATGCGGCGGCTGGAAAGCCGCCGATCCGACGGAGCCGCCACGGTTCAGCCGTGTTCGCGTTGACGTGAGCCGAATGCGCCGCCCAATCTTCCTGCTCCAATTCCATGCGCCCCATCGTCCAAATCTCGCTCGACCTGATTGATCGGAATGAAGCCCTTTCCACGGCGGCACTCGCGTTGCGAGCGGGCGTCGACTGGCTCGAGGCCGGCACGCCCTTCATTCTCGCGGAAGGACTTCATGGTGTCCGCGCCCTGCGGGAGCGGTTTCCCGGCATTCCGATCGTCGCGGATCTGAAGACGATGGACGGCGGTTACCTCGAGGCCGAAATGATGGCCAGGGCCGGTGCGACGCACGTCGTGGTGATGGCGCGGGCGCATGAGGAGACACTCAAGGTCGTGGTCAAGGCCGGCCACGATTACGGCGTCAAGGTGATGGGCGACAACCTCGGCTGCACCGACATGGTCGCGGGAGCACGACTGATCGAGGATCTCGGCTGCGACTTCGTGATTCACCACATCGGCTACGACGAGCGGCGGGGAATCGCCGCGCGTGGTCAACGCATGCCGAGTCCGCTGGATCAATTGCGCGCGGTGGTGGCTGCCGTGAGCGTGCCCGTGCAGGCTGTGGGCGGACTGACGCTGGAGCAGGCGGTCCGGACCCCGGAGTACGGCGCGCCGCTCGTCGTCATTGGCGCGCCCCTCGCTGTCGACGCGGATTCGTTCAAAACCGCCAACGGTGATCTGGAAGGCACCTTGCGGCTGATCTGCGATCGCGTGCATGCCTATGGCGATGTTCGCGTTGGTCCGCAGGTCACCTCGTAAATCGCCAAACCATTCCGGGCGCAACGCCCCGCGCTTCCCATGAAAAGCACTGCCGTCGTTAATTTCTCGTCCACCCCGCATAGCGTGGAACTGCGCGAAGTGTCGCGCCCCGAGCCGGGGCCGGACGATGTGATCCTCGGCGTGGAGGCCGTCGGCGTCTGCGGCAGCGATCTGCATCAGTGGACGGGCTCGCACAGTTGGAAGGTGAATTACCCGGTCGTGCTCGGCCACGAGTTCGGCGGTCGTATCATGAGTCTTGGTACGGGAGTGCGGGACTGGGCCGAGGGCGATCGCGTGGTCAGCGAAACCGCGGCCGTGATCGATGCGAACAGCCCATTGACCCGCGAGGGACTGTACAATCTCGACCCGACGCGGCGTGGTTTTGGCTATGGCGTCGACGGCGCGATGACGCGATTTGTGCGCGTGCCCGCGCGCTGCCTGCATCGAGTGCCGGAGAAACTGCCGATGGAAATCGCGGCGCTCACGGAGCCGTGCTGCGTGGCGTTCAACGCCGTGATTATGAACGCGCGCGTCCGGCCGGGCGACCGGATCGTCGTGCTCGGTCCCGGGCCAATCGGAATCCTGTGCGCCGCGATGGCACGGTTGGCTGGCGCGGAAATCGCCCTGGTCGGACTCGAGCGCGACCGCACGCGATTGGAGACGGCGAAGGCATACGGATGTGAAGTGATCATCGGCGATGCGACGGACTGGGCGCGAGCCCGCGACGGGCTGGGTGCGGATGGCGTCATCGATGCGGCGGGCGCGTCCGCGGCGTTGAAAGCGGCCCTCGATCTCGTGCGGCCGAACGGCTGGATCAGCAAGGTGGGCTGGGGCCCGCAGCCACTCGGTTTTTCGCTGGATCCGCTGGTGCAAAAGAACATCACGCTCCAGGGGAGTTTCAGCCACAACTGGCCGGTTTGGGAACGCGTGCTCGCGCTGCTCAGCTCGGGCCAGTTGAACGTGCGACCGGTGCTGGGGGGCGTGTGGCCGTTGGAGAAGTGGCACGAAGCGTTCGAGAAAATGCACGCCGGCGAGATCGTGAAGGCCGTGCTCAAGCCCGTGTAATCATGCGTCTCGAAAACAAAGTCATCATCGTCACCGGCGGCACGAGCGGCATCGGCAAGGCCATTGTGGAGCGGGCCGTCGCGGAAGGCGCGCGGGTTCTCGTCCACGGCATCGAACGCACCGATGGCGGGGCGCTCGTCAACCGGCTGGGCGCCAGCACGAGGTTGCATCTCGACGATCTCGCGGACCCGGCGAGCCCCGCCCGGATCGCCGCGGCGGCCGTCGCGGCATTTGGAAAAATCGATGCCGTGGTGAATAACGCGGCGATCGTGGCGCGGAGCAATCTGAGCACCGCCACGATGGCGTTCTTCGAGCGGATCATGGCGGTCAATGTCCGCGCGCCGCTGTTCCTGATCCAGGCGGCGTTCCCGCATCTGAAAGCGACGCAGGGCTGCGTGCTGAACATCGGCTCGATCAACGCGCACAGCGGACAGCAAAACCTGCTCGACTACAGTCTTTCCAAAGGCGCGCTCCAAACGCTGTCGCGCAACCTGGCGAATGCCCACGCGGCGGATCGCGTGCGCGTGAATCACCTGAATGTCGGCTGGGTGCTCACGGACCGGGAGTACGCCCACCAGATTGAACACGGCATGCCGCCTGACTGGCCCGAGAAGGTGCCGTCGCAGTTTGCCCCGTGGGGTCGGCTGATGCTGCCCGCGGAAATCGCCGCGGCCGCCGTTTACTGGCTGGGCGACGAGTCGCGGCCGATCAGCGGTTCCGTGGTGGACCTGGAGCAATACTCGCTCATCGGACGAAATCCGAACAAGACGTCCGTCCAGTAACCCGCCACCCGCCATGCCTCGTCTCGCGGCAATTCCGAAAGGCTTCATGCGCGCCCTCTGCCAGGATGGGACGCTCACGCTGCGTGAATGGGTGGATCTCGCGGTGCCGCTCGGGCTCGATGGATTGGAATATTACAGCGGGTTCCGAGAGCTCGCGGATCCCGCGTTTTGGCCGGAGGCGCGACGCACGGTGGAGAGTCGCGGGCTCGTCATTCCGATGCTCTGTTGCTCACCCGATTTCTCGCACCCTGACGCAGACTTTCGACGGCACGAAATCGAAAAGGAGAAAACGTGGATTCGGATGTCGGCCGCGCTCGGCGCAAAGTATTGCCGGGTTTTGTCGGGCCAGCGGCGTCCCGAGTTGTCGCGGGAGCAGGGAATCGCACTCGTGGTCGATTGCATCGAGGCGTGTCTGCCCGACGCCGCGGCGTGCGGCGTCACGCTCATTCTCGAGAATCACTACAAGGACGACTTCTGGATCTATCCCGAGTTCGCGCAGAAGATGGAGGTGTTCTGCGAGTTGATCGGTCAGCTCGATCATCCAAATTTCGGCGTGAACTACGATCCCAGCAACACGCTGCTCGCGGGAGAGGATCCGCTGGAGTTGTTGCGGCGCGTGAAGCATCGGGTCGTGACGATGCACGCGAGCGATCGGTATCTGGCCGAGGGGACGATCGAGGATTTGCGGCGCGAGGAGAGCGTCGAAGGCTACGCGAAACGGCTGCGTCATGGAGCCATTGGTCGCGGGATGAACGATTACGACGCGATTTTCCGCGAGTTGCGCAGCGTCGGGTTCGACAGCTGGATCAGCATTGAAGACGGCGTGGATGGCATGGAGCAGCTCGAGGAGAGCGTCCGCTTCCTCCGGGGAAAGATCCGGCAGCACTGGCCCGAGTCCCAGCTCTCGGCGCCGTGACGCCTGCCTCGCCGCACTCCCCGGCCATTGCGTCTGCGGCCAGTGAACGCGGGACCACGCTCATTTACAGCGGGGTGCTCGCAGTGGCGGCGCTGCTCGCCTATGCGAACAGTTTCTCGGTGCCGCTGCTGTTCGATGATTGGTTGACGATTACGGACAATCCCAAGCTGCGCCAAGTGTGGCCGATTTGGTCCGCCTTGTCGCCGCCGGAGAACACCGGGGTGGGGGGCCGGCCGATCGCCAATCTTTCGTTCGTCCTCAATTATGCACTGAGCGGCGAGTCGCTGCGGGGATTTCACGCGGGCAATCTCCTGATCCATTTTGCCGCTGCGCTCGCGTTGTTCGGCGTGGTTCGGCGCACGCTGCGGCTGCCGAAGCTGCGGGAGCGCTTCGGCGGTGCGGCGAGCCTGCTCGGTTTCGCCGCCGCTGCGCTTTGGATGCTGCATCCGGTGCAGACGCAGTCGGTGACGTATATCTCGCAGCGTACCGAGTCGCTGATGGGGTTCTTTTATTTTCTGACGCTCTATGCGTTCATTCGCGCGACGCAGGCCGACCGCACGTGGCGATGGTCGGCGCTGGCGGTCGCCAGCTGTTTCGCGGGCATGGCGACGAAGGAAGGCATGGTGACGGCACCGGTGATGATTCTGCTCTACGATTATGCCTTCCTGACCGGCTCCGTATCCGAGAGCTGGCGACGCCGGTGGCGGCTGCATCTGTCGCTGGCGGCGGGTTGGATTCTGCTGGCGATGCTGATGGGTGGACTGCACGGGCGGGGGGTGGGTTTCGGGCGCGGGATGACGGCGTGGACGTATCTGTTGATCGAATGCGGCGCGATTTTTCGTTATCTCTCACTGGCGTTCTGGCCCTTTCCGCTGGTGTTCGATCACGGCACGGACCTTGGGGCGCCCAGCTGGCCACAGGTAGCGGGCGCGGCGGGGCTCGTGGGTTTGGCTGGATTGACGCTGTATGGGTTGTGGCGGCGGCCCGTGGTCGGGTTTCTGCTCGCCTGGTTTCTCATCACCCTGGCGCCGACGTCGAGCATCGTGCCGATTCCGATGCAGCCGATTTCGGAGAATCGGGTTTACGTGCCGCTCGCGGGTGTTCTCACCGGGCTCGCGGTTTTTGTTTACGTCTACGGTGGGCGTTTCAGCCGGGTCGTGCTCGCGGCCGGAGGCGTGGCGTTGGCCACTCTGACTTGGGCGCGGAATCACGACTATCGCAGCGAGGTCGCGCTGTGGGAGGACACGGTGGCCAAACGGCCGGCCAGTTCGCGGGCGCATTGCAATTATGGCCGGGCGTTGCAGGAGGTTGGACGGCTGGCCGAGGCCAAGGAACAGCACCTGATCGCGCTGCGTCTGCGACCCGACTACGCCGAGGCGCATTTCAACGTGGCCGGCGTATTTGGTCGGCTGGGACAACCCGACGAGGCGCTTGCGCACGCTCGTCGCGCGGTGGAACTCGATCCGCGCGACCAGAGCGCGTTGTACAATCTCGGGGTCGCCTATACCCAGAAGGGAATGGTTCACGAAGCGATTGCGGCTTACGAAGCGGCGCTTCGCGTGCGCTCCGATTCCGCCGCCACCCACTCGAATCTCGCCCTTCTGTTGATCCAGGTGCGCCGGCTCCCCGAAGTTATCTCCCACGCCCAAACCGCCCTCCGGCTCAGTCCTGATCTGATTGATGCGCGGTATGCGCTCGCCTGCGGGCTCGCGTTGAGCGGACGCATGGCGGAAGCGACTCCGCTCTTTCAGGAAGTGGTGCGAATGCAGCCGATGAACGCCGATGCCCAGCAAAATCTCGGCATCTCACTGCATCACGCCGGACGTCTCGACGAGGCCATCGCGTGTTTCGACGCCGCGGTGCGGGCCAACCCGCAACATCTCGATGCGCGGGTGAATCTCGCGAACACGCTCGTGACGCGCGGCCGCCACGCGGAGGCGATTTCCCACTACGAGCTCCTCCTTGGGGTGAAGCCAAAGGCCGCGGATCTGCGCGTCAATTACGGCATCGCCCTCGCGGCGCTCGGCCGCCGCGACGAGGCGATCGCGCAATTCAACGCGGCGTTGCAACTCGATCCGAATCTCGCCGCCGCGCGCGAGCAACTCGCGCGGATGCCGACTCGGTAAGTGGCTGCGAGCGCCGTGGCTGGGAGCGCCGTGGCTGCGAGGGCCAGCGAGTGGATGTGAGAGACGGACCGGCCGCCGTGGCTGCGAGCACCAGCGAATGGATGAAGAGCGAATTCCAGACACTAATCCACTCGCTCGCGCTCACAGCCACGGGCCGCGACTCGTGCTCCCTTGGGGGCGTCGCATTCGCGTTCATTAGCGTCCATTCGCGGTTGATCCGGCTGGCTGCTTTCGGCTGCTTTCCGCCAGTCGCGGTTGCGCCGCGCGCCGGGTGCAATGAGTCGTATTATTCGCCTAACGTGCAACCGCCGTGATCGCCGATGCAGCCGCCGACGTCCGGCCGACTTTCGCCGCGAGTTCCTTCACCGTGGCCACGACCGCATCCTGCGCGTTCGGAGCAAACCAGCCCTCGCCGGAACTGAGCCCGCGATTTTCATAGCCACCTTCCTCGATCACTCGCGCCGACGGCAGATAGCCAAAGCCATCGTTCGTGTAGCTGGCGACCCACAGGTTGAGCGGCCCGAGCGCCTTCTCCACGAGGTAAACATAGTCCACCACCACTTCGCCCGACAGCGCCACCATCGTGAGATGGCCGAGCTGCCACACCGCGATCGGCGCGCGGTAATGAGTCGGAAGTTTTTCGCCGCGGTTCAGCATGCCGAGCATGTGGGTGGCGTTGCCGGTTTGCCAGCTGGGCGACTTCGCCGCGAGCGCCGCCAACTCGCCCTTCCTCACCGCCATCAACGGCAGGTCGGCATGGCCAAGCGCAAGTTTCATCGGACCGCTGACTGGTTGCAGTTTGGTGTCCAAGACCCGCCCGACCTCGCGGGCGAGTTCCTGGCCGTGCTCGCGCGTGACCTCGAGGTTGTCCCGTGGATACGGATTCGCATCACCCGCGCAGCCGAGCATGAACATGGCCTGCATCCCGGGATATTTCTCTTCCAGAAAATGCTGAGCGAACCCGGCGTAATCGCCGCAGAGTTCGTAATTCTTCGAGCCAAGCGTCGTGTTGTGCGCCGCCGTGCCAAACAGAACGGCACGCGGTTTTCCGTCCAGTGAATCGATCCGTAACACGGGCACGCTGCGATCGGCTGGTCCCTGAGGATTGACGCCGAGGATCACGCCTTTCGGGGTGAACTCGCGGCGGTTCATCACAAATTTCGCAACGCCCCGGCCGTGCGACAGCTTGGCCGGCTCCACCGACGCATTCGCTTTCACCACGAGTTCCAGCAGTTGGTCCTGAAGCCACTTTGTATAGGCGACGGTATTTTTGGCATCGGCGGCAGCCACGCCGGGACCCGGCGTTTCCTTGAAGCCGAGTGTGGGCCCGGCGTGATTGTGCGCCCACGTGAAGAGGATCTGCTCGCGCCTCAGTCCGGTCTTTTCGCGAATCCGCTCCGCCAGCGGCTCGGCGAACGATTGCCGCATCCCGATGAGATCGCAGGTGACGATCACGCCGCGCTGGCCGTTTTGATCTTCGAGCACCAGCGCCTTGGCGTAGATGTCCTGCACGACGCGCTCGAATGGTTTAATCCGATTGGCATAGCCCGACATCATCACCGGTACCTGCGGCGTGATCTTCACCGAGGCTAACCCCGCCTTCCATTCCGCCTCGGCGCCTTGGACGAACGAGGAACAGCAAAGAAGGAACGCAACAACTCGGAGACGCGGTGCAATTTTCATGGGACGAAGGGGTTGGTCTTCTTGATAACCGGGCCCCTTCCGCTGTCGAGAATCCGAATCGGCTGCGACCGCGTTCCGACGCCTAATGGTCGATGTCGTAAATTTCGACTAGAACGCTCCCGGGCCTGCCGTCACAGTAATTCAAACATTTCCACTCGCTGGCGCTCGCAGCCACGGACTCCCATCCACTCGCCCGTTCGACAAGCTCATGGCCCAGCGGATCGTCAAGGGACTGGCGCTCGGTGCCACGCGGACTGCGGATCGGCGATGAGTTTGTGTCCGCTGGCCAGCAGTCGTTGATCTCGATTGCGGACTTCAGCTGGGTCCTGCATCGCGCCCCTGAGAGCGGGAAACTTGCGGCCGTGCGGCCAAGAAGGCGGGATTTCAGAAAGACGATCTGGTGGTGGCGATCACGGGGCTTGCGGGCCGGATCAGCGAAGGCGAGTTGATTGGCCACCTCCTGCAGACGCATAAGGCGGGTGAGCAAGTCGACGTGACGGTGCTCCGAACGGGGGAGCGATTGACGTTGAGTCTGCCCATGCAGTGAGGTCGGAGAGCGCAGCGAACACGGACGCGAAATCTCGTCCGATCGTGGCTGCGAGCGCCGGGCGAGTGGATGTCAACGAGCGTCTCGCGATTGAGCGTGGCAAGGGCGTCCCGCCCGTGGGTTTGAAAGTGGCATGGGCGTCCCGCCCATGTTCCGGGTACGACGGATCGGTCCGTACTTCGGCGCTGAAGCAACACGAACTTGGGCGGGACGCCCAGACTGCGTTGCATACAGCCAGACATGGGCGTGGCGCCATGGCACTTCAACGTGATTTGCCCATCTGGCCACCTCGTCCCCGATCCTTGACACTGCAAGCTCGACGCCGTTATTGCCGTATTCCCGTATGGAAGCGGCGCTCGATCAACCGGTGCTCGTCTTGAACCGCCTGTGGCAGGCGGTGAATGTGATTGGCGCGAAACGCGCGTTTGGACTTCTCGCCCGCGGGCACGCGCATGTCGTGCATCATCATGACGATGACTTTCGGACGTTCTCGATGCTCGATTGGATCGACTTCTCCACGAGCAATCCGCCCAGGCTCGAGTTGGAGACCGTGCATACCCCCACGCGCACGATTCGGCTGCCCCGCGTCATCCTGCTGACGTTCTTCGACAAACTGCCCTGCAAGGAACTGAAGCTCACGCGCAACAACGTGTTCGAGCGCGACAAGAACACCTGCCAGTATTGCGCCCGGCCGATGGCGCGGGAGCAGTTGAACCTGGATCACGTGATCCCGCGCGATTACGGAGGGAAGACCACGTGGGAGAATATCGTTTGCTCTTGCATCAAGTGTAACACGAAGAAGGCCAACCGGCTGCCCCACGAGGCGCACATGCGATTGATCCGGAAACCGGTCCGGCCGAAGTGGCGGCCCGTCATCTCGCTCGTGCTGGGCAATCGGCGTCACGAAGTGTGGAAGGATTTCCTCGACGTGGCGTATTGGAACGTCGAACTCGAGGAGTGACCTCGACGCGCGACGAGTTGCGGAGTGCGGCGATTGCGCCGTACCTCCGCGGCCACGACCGATAACGGGATCCGATTCGGTGGCTGCGAGCAGCCGCGAATGGATGTAAGCTTGGCGCTCCCGTGAAGGCGCCGAGGTTGAAAATGCCGGCTCCGTCCGCTTCGAGCCCGCGCCGGGAGATGAAGAGACCAAGGTGACCGTCGCGCTGGAGTACAACCCGCCGGGCGGCCGGTTGGGGGCGTTGGTCGCCAAGCTCACCGGGGAATCCGGCGGGCGTCAGGTCACGGAAACGTTGCGACGATTCAAGGCGCTGATGGAAGCGGGTGAAATTTCCACGATCGAAGGACAGCCGGCCGGCGGAGCGCAGGCGCCGCGGAAAGGGAAAAAATGAAGGCGCTCGTCTGGATGGGGAAATGAGCGCGGCGTAATCAGATTCTCCCTTCCGCAATAGGCGGCGCGGCCAAAGGGCGCCCCTGCGCGCGATTCCGCGCCTGTTCCAAATTAAACCGTGCGAACGCGCGCGCACCGGTGCACACGGAAGCGTTCGAGTGTGCGCACGACCGGGAGCCAGTCGCCAGGGACTTCAATCCCTCGGATGCGTCACCCACAAAATGCTGGCGAGAGCGGCGAAAGCCAGGGTTGGTGCAATCACCCAAGCAGGGTGGATTGGCACGCGCCAGTGTCCGATGGCCCACCATATGAGCACGCACTTCACGGCAATCGCCACCCAGGCAATCGCCATAAACCAACGTACGCGGAGGGGGTATTGCGCGATGTCGATGTGGAGCGGAATCGTCATGGCGCCATCCTACCTCCACCGGAGCGAAGTTGCTGCGCACGGCTTGCTGTTCCGAGGACAATATCCGCGCGATCGGGCCGCCAATTATCTCCCATCCGGGCCTCTCCCGAGCATCGGTCGGGAATCACCACGCACTTCATTTTGAGCGCGCAATGCTTGGGCCACAGAGCGCCCCCGATGAAGAACGCGAGACATGGAAGACTCGGAATCTTCCGCGTCTTATTCTCTTCCCCGTCTCCCATGTCTTCATCCTCCCCCTCTCTGTAGTATTATGTCTGAGCCTGTTGTATTGGTGCGTGCATGCCTCAACAGCAGCTTGAGCCTTTAGTGGCTGCGAGCGCCAGCGAGTGGATAAGGAGCGAATTGCAGAC
>JBBRCR010000187.1:0-14434 GCA_038204695.1 Opitutales bacterium
TTTCACTTGTTCTTCGCTCGTGTCGGCTCTTTTCTCCGCCCTCGTCGTACCCCCCCCCCCCCCCCCCCCCGCCCCCCCCCCCCCAAAGCCGCGCCACCCAATCCTCACGAATCCTTCGGGAAAAGCTTCACGTCCACCATCAGGTCCGCCGCGATCTTCTCAAGGTCAGCGCGCACGGCCGCGAGCTTCACATCCGCAGGCACAAAGACAGTCGCTCGCGCCTTGAACAACATGCCTCCATCCATCGGCGCACTCACCCGCTCGGACGCAAGTTCCTCGACGTTCACCTGATGGGCCGCAAACACCCCGGAGACGCTGCGCAAAATCCCCGGCCGATCGTGGCCCACCAGTTCAACGGTAGCCAGTGAACCCTTCGCAGCCGCCCCACCCGGTGCGGAGCCTTCCGCGTGAATGATCACGCGCAGGCCGTCGGCCTCCAGCGTGTCGAGTGCATTGACGAGCTCATCGCGCCGCTCGCCCGGCACCTCCACGCGCAGGATGCCTGCAAACTGTCCGCCGAGCCGGCACATGCGGCTCTCGAGCCAGTTGCCACCATGGTCAGCCACACGAGCAGCCACCATCTGCACCAGCCCGGGCCGGTCCGCCCCAATCACCGTCATCACAAGAGTTGCGAGCATGCCCGGCACAGTGAACGCCGCCCGGCAGCTGGCAATCTCCCGTTGCACGCGTGGTGGCCAACCGACCTCACCCGCCCCGAACCAGCGGGCCGGTCGGCAAACCAGGCTGGCGGCGGCGCTTGGTTACGCCTTCACTCTTTCCGCTGTGAAATCTGCCTCTCTATTTCTCGCCGGGTCCCTGTTCGCGAACGCGGCCCTCGTTGCGGTGATCGCGACGCGCTCCGGCTCGTCCGCAAATTCCAGCCTCCCGCCGGCATCCGCCTCCTCGACTCCGACCGCCCGTTCCCCGAGTACGGACGCCCTGCGCGCCGCGCTCGGGGACGACCGATATGCCGCCCTGCGCCGGGCGTCGGACGCGGATTTGCGCACCGTCGATTCACTGGCCACGCGGCTCAACCTGCCGCCCAACACGACCGATCGTGTGGCGCTTGCCCGCGAGACCTACGCAGCCGAATCGCAGCGGATTAACGCCGACCAGTCGCGGGCCCCGGCCCAGCGTCGCGCGCAAATCCAGGAGCTCAGTACCCGCGCCCGCGCTGAGCTCACGGAAATCCTCGGGCGCGAAGCCGCCGACGCCTACGCGCAGCGCTCAACGTGGGCGAATATGCTCCAGGGCGGCATCGCTTATTCCACCAATCCGAAGGATGCGCCGGGCGGCGCGCTGACTTTCGGCGGCGGGCAGAGCGTATTTCCTCTCATGCCGTCCGGCGCCAATGCCGCGGGTGGGCAGCGCCAGGTCGTCAACATCATGGGCGGTAGTCGTGACACCAATACGCCCGGTCAGGGCGGCGCGGTGTTTTTCGCGCCGTCCGACGCGGTGCGGCATGACGTTCCTCAGTCGATTTCCGTGATCACGACCGAGCGCCCCAACCCGAACGCGGGTTCCCCGCCGGCGCCGGCCACCGCGACTCCGCCGCCGAAACAATAGTCGTAGTGCGTGGCTGCGACCTCGTGTCGCCCGACAAGTGGCACCGAGCGCCAGCGGGTGGGAGGATCTTCGGCGTCTTCCCAGTCTTCCACGTCTTCCCAGTCTTCCCAGTCTTCCCAGTCTTCCCAGTCTTCCACGTCTTCCCAGTCTTCCCAGTCTTCCCAGTCTTCCCAGTCTTCCACGTCTTCCCAGTCTTATGCGTCTTCGCCCATCACCCGGTCTGCTCAGTCACACGTGACGGCGCGAGCGCGACGCCCTTCACTTTGATCCCCGCCATTTTTTTCAGGATGAACTCCACCTGCTCCTCGGCCACGTCAGCCAGCGTGTGCCGCTGGTGAATGTCGATTGCGCCCACGACGTCGGCGGGTAGCCGCGTCACCCCGGCAATCTTGCCCACGATGTCAGCGGGCGTGACGAGTTGCTTGCGACCGACATTGAGAAAAATGGTCGCCTTGCCCGGTTCGCGTCCCGTTCGCGCCGGTCGTTCGTATTTCGACTTTCGATTGGAACGTGCGCTCTCCAATTCATCTTCCGGCGGCTCCTCATCCTGTTCCCCGGCCGGCAAATCGCCCGCGCCTCCCGGTCTCGTCGCCGGCGCTGGTGTTGCCGCATTCTGTCTGATGCTTTCGACTGTCTTCGTCTGCGGCCCCGGCGACTTGGGTGTCGTCGCCGCCTTCACCCAGGCTGGAGCGGGCTTCGTCACTTTCCCGGCTGGAGGCGCTCCCGCCGCTGGCTTCTCCGGACTCGCCGGCACCGCCCCCGCTCCGCCCTGGAGCAGGTGAATCAGCGCCGAACAAATATCCGTGCTCGCGTAACCCTGGTCGAGCAGCCGATCGATCATGCGGTCGTGCGGCTTGAACTGTTTCGCCTCGAGCGTCGTGCGGATCTTCTCGAAGAACACGCTCGCGCGCGCCTCCTCGACTTCGTCGAGCGACGGAATGCGATCACGGCGGATATTCAATCGCGCGAACCGCACCATGCTCTGCAGCTTGTAGATCTCCTGGCCGCTCACGAACGTGAACGCGCGGCCGGATTTGCCGGCGCGAGCCGTGCGCCCGATTCGATGCGTGTAATCTTCGGCATCGTTCGGCAGGTCGAAATTGATCACCACTTCGAGATCATCGATATCGAGCCCGCGCGCCGCCACATCGGTGGCGATGAGAAATTCAAATTTTCGCTCGCGGAATTTTTCCATCACCCGGTTCCGCTGCGGCTGGGACAAATCACCGTGCAACCGATCCACAGCGTACCCGCGCGAGTGCAGGAGTTCGTCCAAATCGTCGACCATGATTTTCGTACTGCAAAAAATGAGCCCGTAACGAAAATCGTTCACATCGATCAGTCGCGTCAGCGCCTCGATTTTCGAGCGGCGATCGACTTCGAAGTAAACCTGATCCACCTGCGGAGCGTTTTGCGCGACCGACTCGATTTTGAGCCATGCCGGATCGCGGCTATAACGCTTGATGAGATCCTGGATTGCCCGCGGCATCGTGGCGGAGAAGAAGAGCAGCTGCCGCGACTCGGGTACGGCCGAGAGGATTTTCTCGATGTCGTCCCGAAAACCCATGTCGAGCATCCGATCGGCCTCGTCCAGCACGACCAGCTTGAGCGCGTCGAGCCGCAACGTGCCGCGGTCCATGTGATCCATGACGCGGCCGGGCGTGCCAATCACGATTTGGACGCCGGCCTCGAGCGCGCGGAACTGCCGATCATAGCTTTGGCCGCCGTAGATGGGCACCTCGCGAACGCCGCGTTTGAAGAAGGCCAGTTTGCCCGTTTCCTCGGCCACCTGCACCGCCAACTCGCGCGTGGGACACAGGATGAGCACCTGCACCACGCGTTTCGCCGGTTCGACCTTTTCGATGGCGGGAATCGCAAACGCCGCGGTCTTGCCCGAGCCGGTCGACGACTGGCCAACGATGTCGCGACCCGTGAGCGCCACTGGAATCACCGCCGTTTGAATGGGCGAAGCCTCCTCGAAACCCATCTTCGCGACGGCCTTCAGGATCTCGGGCGACACACCCAGTTGATCAAAGGGAAGTTTTTCCATTTCACCACGTTGTCGGGATAGCCCCGAAGCGCCAGCCGGCAGTGCGGTGAAAACGGCACGGTCGACTGACTTCACTTGCAGGCGGTCGCAGGCGACAAACCCAGAGTTAACCACAAATGGACGCGAATGAACGCGAATCCAAGGCAGACAGCGTGTAGTGGCTGCGAGGGCCAGCGAGTCGAGGGACCACGATTCGCCGCTTGAATCCACTCGCGGGCGCTCGCAGCCACGAACCGCCGATTACTCCGGCAAAGCGAACGCGACATAAGCGTCGCCGGACTTCGTCCCCATCTTGCCGCCGCCGCAGGCAATCACCACATATTGGCGCCCCCCGGCTTCGTATGTCGCCGGAGTCGCGTAGCCGCCCGCCGGCAACGCGGTCTCCCAAAGCAATTCGCCCGTCGCCGATGAGAACGCGCGAAACTTCTCGTCCTTCGTCGCCGCAATGAACAACACACCGCCCGCGGTGACAATGGGCCCGCCATAATTTTCCGCGCCGGTGGGCGGAATCCCCGCCGCCGTCAATTCCGGCAACTCGCCAAGCGTGCGCTGCCACAGATACTCGCCCGTATTCAAGTCGAGCGCGTTCAATGTTCCCCACGGTGGTCGCACGGCCGGATACCCGTCCGGATCGAGGAAACGGTTGTAACCAGTCGTCACATACGGACTGCGCGCGCCACCCTGCGCGACGGGAGCGGACGCCGCTGCCCCGGCGACCGGCCCGTGCGCGGGCGCGGCCGCGCTGGCCGCCGGCTTTTCCGGCGTGAGCAGAAATTCCGCGAGCGCCTGCTTCGCCTGATCGGGCAGGAAATTAAACGATGGCATCACGCCTTTGCCCGTGCGCAGCACGGCCATGAGATCGGAGTATTGCGCGCGCTGCCCGATGTTCACGAGGCTCGGGATGTTTTGAGCGGGGTTGCCTTCGCGGTTCGTACCATGACAGCCGATACACAGCTGGGCGTAAAGCGGCCCCGCGCCCTCGCGGAAAAGCGACGTCGGCACCATCTGGAGAATCCAGGGCATTTCATTGCTGTTCACATAGAGCACACCGCGCGGGTCCACCGCCGGCCCGCCCCACTCCGCCCCGCCGTCAAAGCCGGGAAAGATGATTGTGCCGCGCTCGCTGGGCGGATCCCACGGTTGGTGCGGGCTGAGTTCCTCGAGCCGGCGTTTCACCGCCTCGTTTGCGGCGGGGGTCCGCGTCGTCGCGTCTTCCGCGCGGAACCGCTGCCGCGCGAAAGGCGCCGGCATCAGCGGCACCGGTTGCGTCGGCCACGCCACTTCGCCGGTCAGCGGCGACGCCGGCGCGGATTGTTCGCGCCACGGAAAAAGCGAACGCCCGGTTTCGCGGTCGAACACCCACGTGTGGCCCGACTTCGTGACCTGCACCACGGCCGCGACCTTTTTTCCCTCGTTCATCACCTCGCACAAAACCGGTGGCGCCGGCGGATCGCGGTCCCACATGTCGTGATGGACGAATTGAAAATGCCACCGCCGCTCACCGGTGGCGGCATCCAGCGCGATCAGGCAGTTGGCAAAGAGATTCGCCCCCATGCGATCGCCGCCCCAGAAATCAAACGTGGCGGAGCCGGTCGGCACGAACGCCAGCCCGCGCTCGTGGTCCACGACCAGCCCCGCCCAGCAATTTGCCCCGCCGGCGGTCTTCCACGCGTCGGCGGGCCATGAATCGTGGCCGCGCTCACCCGGATGCGGGATTGTATGGAAAATCCAACGACGCTGTCCCGTGCGGACGTCGTACGCGCAAATGTGCCCCGGCGCCGCCGGCCCCGGCCCTTCGCCGACGCGCACCGACACAATGATCACGTCACGATACAGCGCGCCGGGGGTGTTGCCCACGAGGTAGAGCCCGCTGACCTCGCGATCGAGGCCGCTCAGCAGATTCACCCGGCCGTTCTCGCCGAAGTTGCCCATGAGTTGGCCCGTCGCGGGATCCACCGCGTGCAAATACGGTCCGGCGGAGAACAGCAGCCGTCGCTCCCGGCCCTCGCGCCACATCGTGAGCCCCCGGTTCAGCCCGCGGGCCGCCTCGAGACCCGCGCCGGCAAACGGATCGAAGCGCCAGAGTTCGCGGCCCGACGCCGCGTCGAGCGCAAACAGCTTGAGCTGCGGCGACGTGCCGTACAGCACGCCATCAATTACGAGTGGGTTGCACTGGATCTGCGAGCGGTTGTTCGCCGAAGCGTCGCCGGTCCGAAACTCCCAGGCGCGTTCCAGCTGCGCGACGTTCTGCGTCGTGATCGCTTTGAGTGTCGAATAATGCGTCGCGCCCGCATCGCCGAGATACGTGTCCCAGTCGCGTCCTGCGTTCGCGAATACAAAGCCGCTCCCGGAAAGCAAAAACACGAAAAGCGCGCAACGGGTGACCATGGAATGCCGGACGTTGAGAAAATCCCGCGGCTGAAACCAGCCCTTTCGGTCGCAGTCCGCCACCAGGGGCGCGTCTCCGAGTTGTCGGTGGCGGAGTTCTGAAGTGGCATGGGCGTCCCGCCCATGTTGTCGTTGCGTGCAACCGTATGGGCGTCCCGCCCAATATTGCTACACGTCACGTTATTCACGGGCGGGACGCCCGTGCCACTCTCGCCGCCAGCGGGCAGATGCGCCCCGCCACCAGACTGACGCCTCTGTTGCCAGTCCAACCTCGTTCGGCATTCCCGCGGGCGAGCGTTCTGTGCACGTCTCTCGAACTCGCCATAAAAGATCTGTTCCCAAGGACCGAAGTCGAGTTTGCCGGCCGTCACTGCGACCACGACCTCGCGGCCCCTGATCGTCCGCTTGAGATGGGCGTCCGCATTGTCCTCACCACTATTGTGCGTAGGCGCTGTGGGGCTTTTCGGGCGCGAGTTTCTCCAGCCATTTCTCGAAGTCGGCGTGCAAACCCGGCTCATCGTCATTGATGAAAACCGAGGCGCTGATGTGCATCGCATTCACAAGGATGCTGGCAAAACAGGATCTCCTTCGCTGGAACCCATACTTCGCTCAGAGCAGCGCGCGAAACTGCTCTGGCGTGAGGCCGGCATCCCGGGCGATGGCGCCCATGGTGATCGCGTTGATGGGGGTATGCCCGGGAATGATGAGCCGGGTCTCGCCGTTGCTCATGACGATATGCCCACTTTGGCGGGCAATACGATACCCAAGCTTTTCAAACACCCGGACCGCATCGCGCTGGCTGATTCCGGGAATGCGCGGCATTTCAGACGACCACTTCCGTCTGTTCGAATCGCTTCAGGCCGGTCTCCTCGGCTTCGACTTCGAGCCAGAGCCGGATAGCCTCCTTGATATTGGCCAGCGCTTCCTCACGAGTGGCGCCTTGCGAATGGCAGCCGGGCAGGTCGGGACAGCTCACGGCCCAACCTTCGTCCGATTCGAAGAGTGTCACCCGATAGTGCATGCGAAGGAGGTTGTTTCGATCGTGTAGGCCGTCAAGCGCTCGCGCCAGACCGCGGGGATGTGCCGCTCATCGACGCGCCGGGCGAGATCTGCGCGGCGATCGCACCGCTCCTTGCGCAGGAGAAATAGTCCCGTGACAAACGACGCGAGCCCGCCGGAACTGTCAGCGCCTCAGGTTACAAACTTTGGGTGGAGCACATCGGCTCGGCGGTTGTGCCGACCACAGCCTTCCACGAAGCGGTGCGAGGTGTTTTCGTCGCCCAGGAGTCTCGGCTTCATACCGCCACTTCAATCGCACGCTGACTCTCGATTTCCTGCGGTGCGGAGTTGGCATACGCGAGCGCACATCGGACGAGTGCGGCTGGCCATCGAAAGTGATCCGCGGTTTTCGCAATCGTCCTCGCCTTACGATGCACATCCACCACTTCCCAAACCGCAACCCGATGACCGAGCACGTAAGCTTCCCGCCCGCCCGCTGAATCCCGAAATCCGATCCCCGGAAACTCCTCCTCCAGTGCCTTTTCTCTCAGGTAGAGGCTGCTCAACGTCGACACCTCTATTTGGCGGCATTTCGCCTGACGCAGAAGCAACCTCGCATGCTCCTCCTTGATTCGGCAGGACTGGACTACGGTCGCCATGACGGACCTTCGTTTACGATGTAAACGCTGCCAAAGGAGGGTTCGTTGGCGGGGTTATGCCGGACGCAAAATGTGAAGATGCACACGCTAATCCGCACTGATTCGGTGTCCGGTTCAGTCGCCCACAATCTTCACGAGAGCCCGCTTGCGTCGTCGCCCATCGAACTCGCCATAAAAGATCTGTTCCCAAGGACCGAAGTCGAGTTTGCCGGCCGTCACTGCGACCACGACCTCGCGGCCCATGATCGTCCGCTTGAGATGGGCGTCCGCATTGTCCTCACCACTATTGTGCGCGTAGGCGCTGTGGGGCTTTTCAGGCGCGAGTTTCTCCAGCCATTTCTCGAAGTCGGCGTGCAAACCCGACTCGTCGTCATTGATGAAAACCGACGCGCTGATGTGCATCGCATTCACGAGACACAGGCCTTCTCTGATCCCGCTCTCCCGCAATGCTTCGCTGACTTGCGGCGTGATGTTGATGAAAGCCCGGCGCGTGGGCACCTCGAGCCAGAGTTCCTTCCGGTGAGATTTCATTCCTTGGGGATGTCAAAACCGCCCACCCGATTGGCAAGATTCTTTCGCCGATCGCGATACTTGGAGTTCGTCAGCTCCCTTCAACGCGACAGGCCGCCACCGTTGCTGCCGCCCATCAAGGCCTCCACCTCCGCGCGAGTGCAAAAATTGAAGTCGCCCTTGATCGAGTGCGCGAGGCACGACGCCGCGACCGCAAAACGCAGTGCCGTATCCGGCTCGGCCAGCTCCGGCGTCTGCAACGCGAAGATAAGCGCTCCCGCAAATGCGTCCCCTGCGCCCAACCGGTCCACGATGCTCGTGATTTCGAACGGCTCGTATTTTCCCTCGCGCCGCGGAGCCACGAACGCGGTGCCGTCCGTCGCCCGGAAGAGCATCGCTCCCCAGCGATTGTGCGTGGCGGAGCAACCCTCCCGCAAGGTCATCGCCACCCATTTCACCTGCGGAAAACAGCGCACAAAGCCCCGCGCCACTTCCTGCATCGCGGGAAGAGTGAGCGCACCATCGGCGGCCTCCGACGGCAACGGCAGCCCCGCGGTGTGCGCCAAATCGAAGCCGTTGCCCATGATCACATCAGCGTGCGGAAGCAACTCGGCCAGGGTTCGCTTCGCGAGGTCGGCCGGCTCGAGCGGCGGCTCCCACCGCCAGAGCTTTCGGCGGTAGTTGAGATCACATGACACCATCAATCCGGCCGCGCGCGCCGCCCTGACTCCGTGCAGCGTCGTTTCGGCGGCCGTGCGCGAAACGCCCGCCGAGATCCCCGTCGTGTGAAACCAGCCCGCGCCCTCGAGCATCTGGGTCCAGTCGTACGCCGCCGGCGGTGTCTGGCTGAAAGTCGAACCCTCGCGATCGTAAAGCACATTGCCCGCCCGCTGATTCGCGCCGGTCTCGACAAAATACAGCCCGAACCTGCCGTCATCGCGAAACGCCATTCGCTGCACGCCAACCGCGGCGCCACGCAGCGTGGCCAGACACGCATCGGAAATCTCGTTGCGCGGCAAAGCAGTCACGAACTCGGCGCAACCACCCAGCGCGGCAATCGTCACCGCCGCATTCACCTCCGCCCCCGCAAAAGTCACTTCGAGCGAACCCGGCATCGCCTGCCGCAGTCGCAAGTGGTCGGGCGGTGACAGCCGCGCCATGATTTCGCCGAAGCAAATGACAGGTTTCATCATGAAGAAGACGAGGAGCGGCCCACCAACGCCATGGCATCGGCCGCGTGTTGCCGAATCTGCTCCCAAGCGCGCTGCCGGATCATTTCCGGAGTCGCAATCCACGAACCACCCACGGCCGACACCAGCGGCTCAGCGAGGTAGCCCGGGGCCTTGGCCAGATCAATTCCGCCCAGGGGCAGGAAGGTTACGCTCAAGTGCGCGAAGGGCGTGGCGAGCGTCCGCAGCCCGCGCACACCACCGAGCGGTTCGGCCGGGAACAGCTTCAGCAACCGGCACCCGGCGCCGATTGCGGCCTGAATCTCGCTTGCCGTCGCGACGCCGGGCACAAACGGCAACTCGATCTCTGCACTGCGCTGCACGGTCGCCAAATCAAAGCCGGGCGCGAGCGCGAAGTCGGCGCCCGCATTCTTCACGTCGTCCGCCTGCGCCGGCGTGAGCACCGTGCCCGCCCCGAGGAGCAGCTCCGGCACCGCCGCACGCATCGAACGCAAGGCGTCGATCGCCGCCGGCGTGCGCAGGGTCAGTTCGACCGCGCGGATCCCGCCGTCCATCAGCGCCCGACCGAGCGCCGCCGCGTCGGCCGGATCACCGACCGTCACAACTGCGACAATACGGCATGCGCGGAGGCTGCTCTCGAGCTGCTGGTCCTTCATTGGCCATGCCCCCCGCGCCGTGCCGTTGTATTCACCGATTTCGTCATAACCCAAGCTCCTTGAGCGGCACCCACGAGATGCCCACGTCTTCCTTCCCGATCGTATACATCACATATAACACGTCGCGCTGCACAATCGCGCTGGGATATTGGGCGCCCATCCCACGGCCCTTCACCCCGGCCACCCGAAACGTTTTCGGCAGATTCCATCGCAACGCGTAGGCCCGCTCGAAAATAAGCCCGTCGCGGCTCACCGCCACCGTGAGCGGATCACGCGGAAAATGCCGCGGCTTCAAATCATCAAACTCCGGCGCCCCCTGGTTCCCCACCATGAGTACGCTGCCATTCGCCAGCCGAACTACATCGCGGCGGCTCGGCGTGTCGGGAATGTCCGTCGGCTGCGCGGCCGGCCACTGCCTGCCATCGCGCGAAATACTCACGAACACGCGATGCGTATAGCCGCGGCGATCGCTGTCGCGCAGCAGCATCACATACGTGCCGCCCCGCGCCCGATGCACCGTCGGCTCCATCAGCGTGCGCCCGTTGAGGCCATTCGGCGACGGGTACTTGTCCCAGAAATCCCACCACGGCCAGAAGTCCGGCGTGCCGATCAACGCGTCGATCTCCTGGGCGATCGTCGCAACCGAGCGATCGTCACTCTGCAGCGTTGCGAACGGCAGCGCCGCTTCCCGCGCCCAGAGCCGGAAGATCGGACCGAACGTTCCATCGCTTTTCACTTCGCGCGCGATCGGTCCCGCGGAGTTTACCGCGGCAACTGCATACAGCCGCTCGCCGCGCGTGATCCACATCAACGCCGACGCAAACGTACCGCGGGGCTGCCCTTCCGGTGTGCTCTCCGCGATCGGACCCGGCGCCGGAAACAGTTCACGCCACGCCGGCCATTGCTCGGGCGTGTCGCTGAACGAATACAGCACGCGCTGGCCCGGCCCGTCCTCCTTCAGCGGGTGGTTGCTCCACATCGCGAAAAACTTTCCGCGGTGCCCGATCAACTCGGCGTGATGGTTGTACGCACCCTCCTCGCGCGCCGGCTGGAAGATCGTCGCATGCTTCGCGGCCTCCAGCAGGGGAAAACCCGCGCCGGCCACTCCTGCCTTGGGCCGGCCCGCCTGCCACAGCGAGCGCACGGGCATTCCGTCCGACCAAGCCGCCGGCGGATCGGCGCTGTTCACCAATAATTGCAGCGCCGACCGCTGATCAACCAGCCGGCCGGCTGCGACATCCTCCTCCGTGAACGCCGCCATCAGGATCTCGCGATCGGTTTTCCGATTGCGATCGTAGATCACAAAGATTCGCCCATCCGCGTACTGATCGCCGTCGGGATACGAAACGCCATTGCGGTCATTGAGCATCAGGCCACCGCTCCACGTCCGGCCATCATCGGCCGACACGAACGCGGCCAGATGCGAACGCGCCTGCGGTTTCGCCTGGATCCGCCGGCCCTGCATCCAGCTCGGGTCCACGGCAGGGCTGGCGTGTTTCACGAGCAGGAGCTGGCCGGAGCGCAGCCGCCGGATGAAAAACCGTGAGACGGCATGCGGAATCGACGAGGGCTGCGGCGCGGTCCACGTCAGGCCACCGTCGGTCGAGGTGCTCTCGGAGATTCCGCCGCGCGTCCGCACCAGCAGCCAAAGGCTGCCGTCGCGACGCTCGACCAGCATGTGCTCATCCGGCGAGGGATCCGGCGTTCGCACCGTGCCGAGTTTCTCAAACGTCGTGCCGCGGTTGCGCGTGCGATAAACGTGCGCGCCGACGTTCTCGGATTTCCATTTCGCTTGGTCAGGGGGGACGTAGCGCGGATCCGTCGCCGGCACCTTGCTCATTGGCTCCTGCGCCCAAATCGCGACGGGAAACAGCCAGTCGCCGTTCCTCAGCACCGTTGGCTTGTTCATCATAATCCCATCCACCAGTCGCCGCGGCGGCGACCAGCGCGGCGTCGCCGCAGCGGGATCATCCGTCGTCATGGCCCACAGTCCTGCGCGGCCGTCCCAATGACCATACGACTGCATATAGAACCACCAGAGCCGGCCCTGCGGATCGACCCAGAGACCGGGATCATAGGCCCGGAGCAAACCGGGCGGATCCACGACGCGTTGAATTTCCGACCACGAGCGGCCGTCATCGGCGCTCGTCACGAGCATCACATAGTTGTCGGGCCCCTCGGTCGTGCCGCCGCCATACCACGTCGCCCAGAGACGCCCGCCGGCCGCGCGGGCCAGCCCGGGAATGCCCTGAAACCCGCGCTCCGCGATCTTGTAGTTGGAACCTGGATGCTCGATGGCCGGCACCCGCTGCAAGCCGGGATCGGCCGCCGTGGCTTCCGCAGCTTCACCCGGTGGCAGCGCGAGCGCGAAGGCGACCACAGCGAGACGGCACACTCCAGCTAGTTCCGGGAAGCAAAGTTGTTTCATGGCGGGACCGTTCCGAGGATGATGAAGCGGCGAGGGGGAGCGCAACGTTACCGCCGTTTACCTGCCGTCCCCGGCTCCTTCGCCGCCTCCTCGGTCAGGCGTTGAAATTCCTTGGTCAACTCCGCCGCCTCGCCCGTGCGCCGCACGCCACCACCCTCGTCGGCCAGCCGGTTGATCATTTGCTTCAGCCGCGCACCAGGAGTGACGACCCGGCCCGCCTTGATATCGGCCTCCGTGAACTTCGCCATCAGGATTTCCTGCTGCTCGAAGTTGTATCGGCCACGGTCATACGTGACGTAGATCGTGCCGTCCGGCGCCTGGGTGCCATCGGGGTAGCTGACCGAATCGCGCTCATCGAGCACCAGCTTGTGCGGCCAGGTCCGGCCCTCATCCCGCGAGAACATCGCGGTCATGTTGGCGCGCTTCTTGGGATGATCGTTGACCACCAGGAGCAGGTTGCCCGAAGCCAGTTTCCGGAAGAAAAACCGCGTGCCGAGATTGAACTCCCGCGTGAAGGGTTCCGGCTGTTCCGTCCACGTCCGGCCGCGGTCCGGGGAAATCGATTGGGCGATCCCGCGTTGCATGCGGGCGAGCATCCAAAGGGAGCCATCCCGTCGCTCGACCACCATGTGCTCGGTAAATGGCGTGTCCTTGATCGTGGAATAGCCGACATGCTCAAAGGGCCGGTCGTATCCTGAGAATCGGTACACGTGCGCGCCCGACGCAATCTCCCCGGTCGCCGATTCGGACCGGCCAAAGGGATCGCTCATGTGCAGCCACGTCCCATCCGAGAGCACAACTTCCTTGTTCAACGAGTAGCCATAGCCGGCGAACACCGGCCCCTTCCATGTCGGACGCGGGCTGTCCGGCTCGTTAGTATAGAACCCCCAGCAGGTGCGCGGATACAATCCGGGCGAAGGCATGACCCGGTGGACGAACCACCAGAGCTTGCCGTTCGGATCGAGCCACACATGGGGATCAGCGCCATCGCCGCCGAGCAGCTGGCGTCCGGGATCAAACACCGCCACCGGCTTCGACCACGTGCGGCCGTCATCACCACTCGTGACGAGCAGCTGGTAATTGTGCCCCTTGCCCTCACCCACTCCACCGGAATACCACGTCGTCCACAGCCGGCCGCCGGGCGCGCGTTCAATGCTGGGAATTCCCTGCCACAGCCGCAGCCGCGCCCAGTACATCGGGCCCGGATTCGCGGTCAGCCATGGCGGAGTGAGCGTGGTGATGCCGAAGGTGTCCGTCCGTTTCGTCTGCGCGGACGCGAGCGCCGGCAGCAAAAGCGCGGCGCATAGAATGGGGGCGATCCAGGACTTCATGTTTATACGATGATCGGAGGTTGCGATCAGAAGCGTCCGCGAACGCCGAGCGTCAGCCGCGAACCGAAGATCTCCGATACGGTGATCCGATTCGTATTCAGTGAATACTCATCGGGCGCGTTGTTGAACGCGTTCTCCAGGTTCGCCGTCGCCGTGAGCCACCCGTTGATCCGGTACTGCACGTTGAAACCAACCCGCTCGACGCTGGTCAGCCAGGCGGCCGACGCCGGTGCCGCGTTGTACGCCCGCAGATAACCGCTCGTATGATTCAAGTTAACGCGCAGCTGCAATCGCCCGAGCGCGTACGTCAAACCGCCGTTGTAGGTCTTCGGCACAAAACCGGCGAGTGCACCCGCCCCCTCGTCATACGTGCCCTCGGTGTCGTGTGCAGCCATTCGACCACGTCGTTCGTGCCGCCCGGCGCGATGCCGGCCGTCTGGTTCGTCGCATCGCGCGGCGCGGTGCCCGCCTCGATCTGCGCGCGACTGACGCGGCTGTAGTCGGCGACCCGCAGGGCGCCGGCCGATTGAATCTGGTGATTATAGCGCGTCAGATCCTTGGAAAAAGCCGACAGCAAGACATCGGCATAAAGTGAAAGCGTGGCGTCGGGACGATACTCGAACTTCGCACCGCCGCCCTGCCGGATCGTGTTGTGCG
>JBBRCR010000188.1:0-14378 GCA_038204695.1 Opitutales bacterium
ACCCCGACCACGACCGTCGACACCTCGATCGACATCCCTGTCTCGCCCGCCACGCCGCCACCGTCGCCCGAACATATTTTCAAAGTCGGCACCGGCTTCTGGTCCTCGAAAACGCTCATGAGCGCAGTCGAACTCGAGGTCTTCACGCACCTCGCGCAGCGCCCCGGTCCGCTCGAGGACGTCCAGGCGCGGCTCGGTCTGCATCCGCGGTCCGCCCGTGACTTTCTCGACGCCCTCGTCGCGCTCGGGTTTCTCCAGCGGAACCACGGCATTTACGCCAATACCGTCGAGACGGATCTGTTCCTCGACAAGCGCAAGTCATCCTACATCGGCGGCATTCTCGAAATGGCGAATGCGCGGCTGTATCCATTCTGGAACGGACTCACGACCGGCCTGAAAACCGGCCAGCCCCAGAACGAGGTCGCGCAAGGCGGAGAAAGATTCTTCGACGTGCTCTACGCCGACGAGCATCGCCTCCGACAGTTTTTGATCGCCATGACCGGCGTGAGCCGCGGCGCGAATCTCGCGATTGCGCGTTCGTTTCCCTGGGAGAAATACCGCACGTTCGTCGATGCCGGCACGGCGCAGGGTGATCTCGCGGCCCAGGTGGCACTCGCCCATCCGCACTTGCGGGGCATCGGTTTCGACCTGCCCAAGGTCGGCCCGATTTTCAACGACTACGCGCAGCAGCTCGGACTGGGCAGACGCCTGCGCTTCGTGGAAGGAAACTTCTTCGAGCAGCCGCTGCCGAAGGCCGACGTGATCATGATGGGGCACATCCTGCACGACTGGGATTTGACGGAGAAGAAGCGGCTGATTCAGGCCGCCTGGGATGCCCTGCCGGTGGGCGGAGCATTCATCGCCTACGATTCGGTCATCGATGACCAGCGCCGGGAGAACGCGTTCGGTCTGCTGATGAGCCTGAACATGCTGATCGAGACGCCCGGCGGCTTCGATTACACGGGCGCTGACTGCATGGGCTGGATGAAGGAAATCGGATTTCGCGAAACCTACGTCCAACACCTCGTCGGCCCCGACTCGATGGTCGTCGGCATCAAGTAAACAGACTCCCAGCGCTCGTTCGCCGGCCCCACTGCACCGAGCGCCAGGCGAGTGGACGCCACCGCCGTCCCTGGCTGCGAGCGCCAGCGAGTGGATGAAAAACGAATGGCAGACTCGAATCCACTCGCTGGCGCTCGCAGCCACGGAGTCGTGACTCGCTCAGCGTCGGAGCCATCGCACGCGCGCTAATTAGCGTCCATCGGGCGTCCCGCCCGTGAATTTCATTGCGTCATCCGTCCCGTCGATGTTGGGCCAGGCTGGCGTCTCCCAGCGCCTCGAAATCCACTACAGCCGCCGCAGCTTGATGTCACGATAGGCCGCGCGCGTCTGGTAGGAAGCGAGCCCCAGCGGCTGGGATTTTTCGATGTCGCCCGGGCGCATGCTGATTTTTCGCTCCTTGTATTCCAGGTCGACCATTTGCTGGTCGTCGATCCACGCCTCGATCTTCTCGTCCGTCACGCGAACCCGGATACGATACCAGCGGTTGTCGACAAAGGTCATGCCGGACGTCGTGTCGTTTTCGGAGGCGTCGGAATAGTCGACGCTGGAGATTCCAGTCACCATGCCGCCCCAGCCGCCGGCGATGAAGCTGCACGCCGTCTTTCCCACCGGAAAAGTCAGGCCGCAGAAAAAGTCACTGCCCTCGAGTTTCATCGCCATGACTTCGACTTCGTAATTCGTCTTCGGCAACGTGGAGCCTTTCGTCCACGTAATCCCAGTGAGCGCCGTACCGGCTTCCACCACGATGGCGCCACCGCCACCCCGAAATGGGTTTTCGACCTTCACGGCGCCCTCGCCATCGAAACCCGACTGCGCCCATCCGGTGAGCGTTTTACCGTCGAACAGGTTCTGCCAGCCCGCCGGTTTCTTTGGCGCCGCTTTGGCGGGGGGAGTCGCTGCAACGCTATGCAGCGGAATGGTGGCGCATCCGAGCGCAAGCACGGACAGCACAGAGCGACACGCGCGAAGGCGGCGGAGAGCGGCAGGCAGAGAGGTCATGACACCGTGAAAATGGAGCGAAGGGTGAGGATGCCGAAGCGTGTGGCGATCGTTATTGGATTTCAACGCCGGGATTTTCCTCAACAGGAATAAACTTGTAGCGGCCTGACCCGTGCTCCGCGATCTCGATGGTAATTCGAAGGCGACGGTCGAATGCGACGAGAGGAAGGGCCGATTACTCACTATTCTGTGGTCGACGCGAGCGCGCCGACGATCCACCACTCGCTGACGCTCGCCGCTACTTCTTCAAGCCGTAGCGAAACCCAATGCCACCCTTTGTCCCTCCTCTTCTGTCGTGCCTTTTCCATTGCGGCTGATCGCCTGGTGGGTGATGGCGGGATGCCTGGCTGTCAGCGCA
The DNA here is from genome assembly GCA_038204695.1 of Opitutales bacterium. Taxonomy (GTDB): domain Bacteria; phylum Verrucomicrobiota; class Verrucomicrobiia; order Opitutales; family Opitutaceae; genus ER46. The sequence goes on from JBBRCR010000188.1 coordinate 2,420, forward strand.
GCGGTGCACTCACCCACGCAAACATCCGCCGTCGCGACCGACGAAACTTCGAGTGAAGTCGGTTTCTCCGAATGGCTGGCGCGGACGATCAGTCCGCGCGTGCGGGCGTGGGACGATCAACTCGCCCGGTTGCACCACGAGATCAGCGGGTTGCCCTGTCCGGTCGGGGTTGTGAACGGTGTCCGCATCGGCTGGCACACGAACCTGATTTATGCCCCTGACCGGCCGATCTGGGTGCAGGTGGATTTGGGGAAGACCTGGGCCGTTGGGCAAATCGCCCTGGTTCCGGCCCGCACTTTGACCGAGGTCGGGTACGGTTTTCCGCTGCGGTTCCGGGTCGAGCTCTCCGCGACGGGGGACTTTCACGACCCGGTGACGGTGGCCGATCGGACGGGTGAGGATTTTCCCAACCCCGGTTTGTTGCCCGTAGTCGTCGATGCTGGGGGCCGCGCGGCGCGATTCGTACGCGTGACGGTGGTCAAGACCCAGTCTGGCCATGGCGACGGCATGGCGGCGCTGGGCGAACTCATCGTGCTCTCCGGTCCGCGCAACGTGGCGGCCGGCCGGCCGGTGCGCGCCTCCTCCTCGTATCGGTCCGTGCCTGCGTGGCATGCGCAAAATCTCACGGATGGGTCGAGTGTGCTCGGTCCGCCGGCCGGCCTCGAAACCAGCCCCTCCAACGGCTACCTCGCGCAGAAGGCGGATGAGGCCGACCTGGAGAAATGGGTGCAGGTGGACTTGGGCCGAACGGCGCCAATCGACGAGGTGCGGTTGTTTCCCTCCCGGCCGCCGGAGCTTGCGGATCGGCCCGGTCACGGGTTTCCGCTGCGATTTATCGTCGAGGCGGCAAATGACGCGGAGTTTCGCTCGCCCCACACGCTGTTCGACGCCCGCGCAATCGATTTCGAAAATCCCGCCGATTTCCCCGTTACGTTGCCGGGGAACGGGGCCACCGCGCGCTACGTTCGGGTCACCGCCACCAAACTTTACGATCGGGTGCAGCGCCCGTCGTTCGCCCTCGCCGAACTGCAAGTCTGGTCCGGATCCGTCAACCTGGCGCGCGGGGCGGTCGTCACCGCCCTCGACCAGTGGGATAACGGGCAGCCGCGTTGGTCTCCGGCGGCGCTGGTGGATGGCTTCAACAGCCGCAACCGCATCCTCGACTATCCCGCCTGGCTGACCGGACTCTCCCGCGAGCGCGAGATCGGCCTGCAGATCGCCGAACTTGGCGCGGAGCGTCGCGCGGCGGTTCGCACCATAGGCGTCTGGTTTGGCCGCGCGAGTGCGGCGGGCGGGCTCCTGCTCATCGGCGCGGGCATCGTGGTGGGGATTCGCGCCCGCCGTTTGCGACGCCGCGCGTTGGAGGCACTGCGCCGCCGCATCGCGAGCGACCTGCACGATGAGATTGGCAGCAATCTGGGCAGCATCGCGCTGCTGAGCGAGGCGGCCGGTCGTCAATCGGGCGACTCGGCCGCCCGGGCGGATTTCCATGAGATCAGCCGGGTCGCGGGGCAAACCAACGAGGCTCTGCGCGAGATCGTTTGGCTGCTCAACTCCCGCGCCGTGACGCGCGCCGAGTTGATCGCCCGGATGCGCGAGAACGCCCACGTCCTGCTCGGCGAAACCCCGGTCGAGTTCGAGGTGCCGGAGCATCTGCGCGCGGGTGCCTGTCCTCTGGAATTTACGCGCAATATCTGGCTCATATTCAAAGAGGCCTTGCACAACATTGCCAAACATGCGGGCGCCACCGGCGTGCGGATCCGGATCGCGGAACCCGCGGGTGGCTTCGAACTGGAGATCGTCGACGACGGCCGCGGTTGTTGCCTGGCGGACGTCGATCACGGTAACGGTCTGGCCAATTTGCGCCTCCGGGCCGCGCAACTCGGCGCCACGCTGCGGGTGGCCAGCCAGCCAGGGCAAGGCACCGCGCTGACCCTGACCATTCCCAAGCCGTGAGCTTCCCGCCCGACACCGCTCCGCCGTCGCTCGTCGTCTGGCTGATCGAGGATAACGATGCCTATCGCGTCGCCGCCGCTCGAGTGATCGAGGGGATGCACGACGTGCGGGTCGTGCGCGGTTTCCGCTCCTGCGAGGCGGCACTTCGGGCCCTCGATTCCCCCGGCGGGGAACCGCCGAACGTGATTCTGCTCGATGTGGGCCTGCCGGGCATGAGCGGAATCGAAGGCATTCCGTTGCTCCGGGCACGCGTGGCGGCCGCGCAAATCATCGTTCTCACGGTGTTCGAGGACAGCGAGAAGGTCTTTCGCGCGATCTGTGCCGGGGCCGACGGCTACCTCCTCAAGGGTTCATCCTTCGACGCCGTCCGCGACGCGTTCGACGAATTGCGGCGGGGCGGTGCCCCGATGAACGGCCGCATCGCGAAACTCGTCTTGCAGGCATTCGCCAAGACCGCACCCGTCCAATCTGACTACGGCCTCACGGGGCGCGAACGGGAGGTGCTGGAGCGCATGGTCAAGGGCATGACGAAGAAGGTCATCGCGGCCGATGTTAACCTGAGCATTCACACGGTGGATTTTCATTTGCGCAGCATTTACCAGAAGCTTCACGTGCACACGCGAACGAGCGCCGTGGCCATCGCGGTCAAGGAAGGCCTGTTTTAGAGGCGCGACTCAGGTGATCTTACGCGGACGTCGTGCCACCGGGTCGTCGTCGACGATCGTATTCGCGGCCTCGCCGTCGCGCTCGCTGGAAGCTTCCCGTCGATCCGTGCGCGTCACCTCGGTCGCCGGTTGCATGACGGAGCCGAAATCGCTGCTGACGCAGGCGCGCTTTCTCTCGTTTGCTCTCCGCTGAAACGCGCGGGCGACCGGGCCGGACCGCAAACTGAAATTCCGGGGTCGTGAAAATGTTTCGGCTTCGGAACTCTTCAGGGGAATCGAGCAGCAAATAGGTCCGCAGCGCGCGCGCCGGAATTGAAAACCACGGATCCTCGAGGATATATCGGGAGTCACGCGTCCACCGCGGCGGCGGCACCCGCGACCGTCGGCAAAGGAACTCGACCTGTGCCGCGAGAAATGCGTCCGCAATCTCCCCTTGCGGGAATTTACCGGCTAGCCGGGGTGGGCGCACCCGCACCGCCTCGCGCAACTGGCCGCGGGCCGAATACCGTTTCAACTCGTGAAACCAGTCGCGCAGGTTCCGGCCAAAGTCCTCAATCGATGTCGATCGCCGGGCCACCGCGCGGGCGCTTTGCGGCCGGCTTAGTCGGAGGTGTCGCTGTGTGTTCATTTGAGAGTTGGTTAAGAATGCCCTCGAGCACAACCCAAGTAGACTCGGGCAACACGGTGTCGGGGAAGTAAAGGTTCACCATCTGCTCAACCTTATCAATGGACGGAAGACGCGTGACCCGCAGCAGCACTTTGATGTCGTCAAAATCGCCGGGGTGTCCAGGCAACGGCAGTCTCGCCGCCATGACTTTCATGGCCAGCAGGTACTTGGCGGTCGGCTTCGTAACCCGGAGCCCTGCCCGGGAAACTCCTTCAAGCGGCAGTTCGTTCTTTGTCTCCACGGTGCTCACGAACTGCTTCACGTCGTCGTTTAACCACGCGTCATGAAGGTCACGTTCCACGGCAACCCTGGCTACCAGGCGTCGCGCAACCTCCGGGGGGTGGACGATCGCATCCACGTCCTTCGTCACGTCGCGAGCATCATAGGCAAGCATCATCACGGCCCCTCCATAGAGTGTCATTTCAAGACGCACCCCGTCCTCCTGCGCCAACTCGGAAAGCCGTGACAGCGCGGCCAGAACTTCGGTCTTGGTCAATTTCTTCAGAGGCATTTTTACGAATTAACCGTTACGGACTGTCACCTCGCCTGTCAACCATCGGCGAGGATCGCTTCTGCCAGTTCTGGGTTTTGGACATGATGCCCAGGCAACTACGCGAATGCGTAGCTTACCGGCGGAAACTGTAGCTGCTACACTTTGCGCATGCTCCGCCCCTGCCGTGAACGCCGTTTGCCGTCGAATACCAATGGCGAATCCAGCCGAGATTGAGCGGTCCGCGGTCGGGTTTTCATTTGCGGTACGGCTGGCTTTGCGGTGTCTGCCCGGGACGGGCGCCCGGGCGGAGGAGTTCAAGACCGACGATGCGGCGGAGCAGACGGGCCCACGTTTTTCCCATTCATGCGTCTCACGATTCAGTACATCTGCTTAACGCTTCTCGCTCTCCTCGGGCTCTCCGCCCGCGCTGACGATCGGGCGAAACCAAACATTATCTACATTCTCGCCGACGACCTCGGCTGGACGGACACCGCAGTCTACGGCAGCCAGTATTACCAAACCCCCAACATTGACCGACTCGCTACTGAGGGCGTCCGCCTGCTGCGTTACTACAACGCGCAGAACTGCGCGCCGTCGCGGGCCGCGCTCATGAGCGGCCAATATGCGCCCCGCACGGGGGTCTATACCGTGAGCACGCTGGAACGTGGCGAGGCGGCTGACCGTGCGATGAAGGTGCCGGGCAATGTCAACAACCTGCCGCTGGACAAGTTTATCCTGCCGCAGGCCTTGAAGGCGGCGGGTTATGCGACCGGGATGTTTGGCAAATGGCACCTGGGCAACGACGGCGATCACCACCCGGCGAGACGCGGTTTCGACGAGGCGATCGTCTCGATGGGAAAGCACTTCAAGTTCAGCACCAACCCCAAGGTGGACTGCCCCGCCGAGCAATACTTCGCCGACTTTCTGACCGACCGTGCGGTGGATTTTGTGACGCGTCATCGCGCCCATCCCTTCTTTCTCTACCTCCCCCATTATGCGGTGCATGTCCCGATTCAGGCGCGGGCCGACTACGAGGCGGAATGGAAAAAACGCGCACCCAAGGGCACCCATTGGAATCCGACCTACGCCGCCATGATTCAAAGTGTCGACGAGAGCGTGGGCCGGATCATGGCCAGGCTCGACGAACTCGAGCTCACGTCGAACACGGTCCTCATCTTCTCCTCCGATAACGGTGGTGTCGGCGGCTACGGGCGCACCGAACCGGCCTCGCCGGAAAAAGGCTTCACCGACAACGCCCCGTTGCGGGGCGGCAAAGGAACCTTGTACGAAGGGGGAATCCGCGTGCCCTTCGTGGTACGCTGGCCGGGAGTAGTACCCCCTGGGACCGTTTCCAACTCGTGTGCGGCTCACGTGGATCTCTATCCCACACTGCTCGAAATTGCCGGGGGTCGCGTGCCGGACGGTTATCGGCTCGATGGCTCCAGCTTCCTCGCGGCACTCAGGAATCCCGGTGTGGAGCGGCGGCGGGGGCCGATCTACTGGCATTTCCCCGGTTACCTTGAGTCTTACGTCAACGAGCGCGGCTTTCGCATGACCCCCACCGGGGCCATTCATGACGGAGATTTCAAACTTCTCGAGTTCTTCGAGACCGGTCGCGCCGAACTCTACAACGTCCGGGTTGATCCCGGCGAACACACGGACCTCGCCGCCCGGATGCCGGAAAAGACCGCCGATCTGCGCAGCCGGCTCGCCGCGTGGCGAAATGAAATCGGAGCACTCATGCCGTCACCGAAAACCCCCGCCGAGCGTGTCGCCGACGCCTCCGCCCCAAAGACTCCTGCCCGGAAAAAGATCATCGACTGATTCTCCCTTGCGCAGGCGTTGCGCGATCCTGTTTCCACCATGACAATTCCCGGTGCTGCTTGCCGAGTGACTGCCGCCATGTCGGCCTTGCTGCCCGCGGCCCTGCTGGCCGCCACCCAGCCACCCGCGGTGCCCCTTGATCTTCTCACGGGCGGCTATCCACGGGCGTTCTTCTTTCGACAGGCCGAGGAGGCCGCCGCCCACAAGATGGAGTTCGCCGAATGGGATCGAAAATTCAGCGGGCTCATGGGCATCATGGGAAAGGCGCTCGACGAGGAAATCGTGGGGCGATCCGTCACGACGGACTTCTTCACCCGCTTCAAGCGGGCCCACCCTGCCCAGGCGGTGCTATTGCATCTGAACGGGAACTCCCGCGACCCACGCTACGAAAGTACATTCTTTTTCGCGGGCCACTGGTTGTATCACAACGGTGCGACCATCCAATCCGACGTACCGGCGCGACCGGGCGAACTGCTCATCTCCGTCTCCGACCCCTCGCTCTTCGCGGCCGACGGCGGGCGGCGGGGACGCGACGCCAATGACGACGTCGTGCTTTGCCGGCTCGACCCCGCCGGAAAGCCGGACTGGTCGCAGGCCGAACACGCGAAACTCCTCGCCGTTGACCAGCGCGCAAAAACCATTCGGGTTCGCCGGGGATTACTCGGAGCCCAGCCCCAGGCGTTTTCTGCCGGAAGGGCGTACGTTGCCGCCCACTGCGCGGAAGAGCCCGGGGGCAGCCCTGACTCGCGTAACCGCTGGTTGTATAACTTTGCGACGACTTGTCCGCGCGATGCTCTGGGCCGCAATTGTGCCGACATCGTGACGATCCATCTCGGCACGCTGTTCAGTGCCGGGGGCCAGCTGTCCGCATTCGACGGGGTCGAATTCGATACCACCTACAATGTGCCCCACACCTTCGGCAAGCGCAGCCGGGGCGCGGACTGCGATGCGGATGGCCATCGCGACGATGGCGTGCTCGGCGGGGTGAATGTCTATGGAACCGGTGTGATCGAATTCTATCGCAAGCTTCGTGCCACGCTCGGCGAGAAGCGGCTGATCATGGCCGACGGCGCCTTTCGCAATGAAGAGCAGCAGCGAGCCACCGGCCTCCTCAATGGGATCGAGAGTGAAGGCTGGCCGAATCTGCAGGATAAAGGAGTGACCGACTGGTCGGGTGGACTCAATCGCCAGTGGTTCTGGCGCGATAACGGCCGCACCCCTGTGTTGAGTTATATCAATCACAAGTTCAACGACCCCGGCCCCGGCACGGCGCAAGAAAAGCGGACGACAGTCCCTTTCAACATCACGCGATTGGTCTTCGCCGCCGCCGTCTGCACCGATTCCGCCATCACCTACCTGCTGGCGGCCGACGGGACCGGCATGCGGCACTCCGGCGTGTGGGACGAACTCGTGGCCGGCACCAGGAATCAGCCTGGTTGGTTGGGGCAGCCCTTGGGGCCAGCCCTACGGCTCGCGCCACGAACTCCGAACCTTCTCGCCGGCGCGGGCGTCTCGGTTCTGCAGGAACGCCTCGGCAGCGACGATGCGATCCTCGCCATCGATGGCAACGCGGTCCGTGCCGTCGCAAAAGAAGCCGGGGCGAAACAATTTTCGGTCAGGCTGCGCGGACTCGCGACCTCCGGGCCGGATTTGTTTCTCACGCTCACCGCCCGCGGCGCTCCGCTGAAAAACCATCCGCCGGAGATGGCGCGACTCATCCACGCGGAGCTGCGTCCTGCCGGGAACAAAGCGGCTCCACCCGTTCGTTTCATGTCGTGGCTCAATGCCCGGGACTTCACTTCCGGATTCTATTTCAACGACGTCCGGGACAAGAGCGTGGACGTGGAGTTCGTTTTCGAGTCCGCCGAGCCGGTATGGATCTCCCACCTCGCGGCGCATGCGGCGCCCGACGCGATCGCGCGCGAGTTCGAGCACGGCGTCGTGATCGCGAATCCTTCGCTCCGGCCGCATGTGTTCGATCTCGCCGCGCTTTTCCCAGGCAAGGCCTTCCGCCGCCTCCCCGCCAGTGCCGGCCAGGACCGCGTGGCCAACTCCGGCGCGGCGGTCAGCGCGCGGCTGACGCTCGCGGCGAAAGACGCTCTCTTCCTACTCGCACCATGAACCGCCTGCCGCTCCTTTGCTTATACCTCGGTCTCGTGGTTTCCACGGGTGTTGCCGCCGAGCCGCTCCGGCGCCCCGCCAACATCCTGTTTCTGCTGACCGACGAATTTCGGCACGACTGCCTGGGCGTGGCTGGACACCCCATCGTCAAGACGCCGAATCTGGACCAGCTCGCCGCGCAAGGGGTGCGGTTTACCCGCGCTTACGCGGCCTCACCGGTGTGCTCGCCATCGCGCGCCACGTTGTTTACCGGCCGCTATCCCCAGGTCCACGGCGTGAAGCAAAACAATCTTCCGTTCAACGAGGGTGAACTCGCGCTGCCCCGTCTCTTGCGCGCGCACGGGTACCGGACGGGCATCGTCGGCAAGCTTCACCTGCAGGCGGCAGACGACTGGTTCGATTTTGCGGAGATCAGCGACGGCGGCCGGGGCGACAGCTACGCGGCGTTCCTGCGGGCATCGGGGCAGTTTATTACCGGCATTGCCAACAACGCCGCAGTGCCGGGTTCACTCGTCGGCGCGAAAAGGACACCGCTGAAAATCGGCACGTCGGTTCTGCCCGAAGACAAGTACGAGGAGGCATGGGTCGCCGATCGGGCGATCGATTTCCTCCGGGCGCAAAAGGCCCGGCAACAGCCGTGGTTCCTGTTCGTGAGCATGTTCAAGCCGCACAGCGAGTACGTCATTCCGGCTCCTTTCGATCAGATGTACGCGGCCCGAAAGATGCCGCTGCCCCAAACCTTCCGACCCGGCCAACCCCCGGTAGTCGCCAGCGCCGCGAAAGGTGAAGCCGGAGCCAGGCAACGCCGCGACGGCAAGGCCGATGATGGCCCGGGCTCCCGCGCCCGTCTCAAGATCAACGACGCCGACATCCTGCGCGAGGTCATCGCGCATTACTACGGCGCGGTGACCATGGTCGACAAACACCTCGGCCGGGTGCTCGCCGCTCTCGCCGATCTCGGCCTGACGGAGGACACGATCATCGTCTTCACCTCGGACCACGGCAATATGCTCGGAGAGCGAAACCGAATGTTCAAAAGCGTCATGTATGAGAGTTCCGCGCTCGTGCCGCTGATGTTTTCCGCTCCCGGCCGCCTTCCCGCCGGCCGCGTGGCCGACACCGCACTCGACAACACGACCATCATGCCGACGCTGCTGGAACTCGCCGGCCTCCCGGTACCGGCCGGCGTGCAGGGCCGCTCGTTGGTGCCGCTGATGCGCGGCGAGGGCTCCGGTCCCGCCGCGGCCTTCGCCTTCCTCAATGACAAGATGGTGCGGCAGGGGGAGTGGAAGCTGATTGTTCCCCTGGGCCGCTCCAAGAGTGGCGTGCGCGAACTCTACCACGTGGCGGCCGACCCCACCGAACAGACGAATCTGTATGATCGGCCGGACGTCGCGGGCGTGCAGCAGAAGCTCCTCGCGCTGCTGGCCGCCTGGGAGAACCAACAGTCGCCTCCTCCAGTGCGGCTGCCGCCAGCGAACTGATCGCATTCCCACCGTATTCCTACGCGATTGCGTGGCTAGTCGTGAAACGTGCTTCCGCGTAGACTCACCGCGTGCTTTCCCGTTTGTGCCAGTCCCGCTGGTTGCTTGCGTTGGTTGCCCTGAATTTGGGCGCGGGTCTACGCGCGGGAGTCTCCCCACGGCGGCCGAACCTCCTCTTCATCCTCACTGACGACCTGCGCTGGAATACTCTCGGCTGCATGGGCGACCCGCTCGTGCAGACTCCGGCCATCGATCAACTGGCGGCGCAAGGCGTCCTCTTCCGGAATCAGTTTTGCACCACGTCGATTTGCGCGGTCAGCCGGGCTTCGATCTTCTCCGGTCAGCATGAACGGCGCCACGGTATCAGAGATTTTGTGACACCGTTCAGCGCCGCGCAATGGGCGCAGACGTACCCGGCGCAACTACGGCAGGCCGGATACCGGACGGGCTTCATTGGCAAATTCGGCGTCAACCACGAGGACGCGCCGGTGGCGGCCATGGCGGTCGAGTTCGACTACTGGCGCGGTCTGCCGCGGCAGGCGGGAGCGCTCTTCATCGATCCGAAGGATTCAACGCAAACGCACGCGACCGCGCGTTTCGGCGATCAGGCGTTGGAATTCCTCCGGGGCGGCGACGACAAAACTCCGTTCTGCCTTTCAATCAGTTTCAATGCCCCGCACGCCCGCGATCGCAAGCCGCGCGAATTCCAGCCGGATCTCCGGGATGAATCGCTGTACAGCGGGATGACGATTCCGCTGCCGCCGGCGGCGACGGATGAGTTTTATCGCCGGTTGCCGCCCTTCGTCAGGGAATCGGAAGGCCGCGCACGCTGGACCCGGCGCTTTGCCACCGACGCGATGGCGCAAGGCACCTTGCGCGACTACTACCGCCTGGTGACAGGCATCGATCGGGAGATCGGGCGGATCCGCGCGGCGCTGGCGGAAAAGGGGCTCGCGGAAAACACTGTCGTGATTTTCACCTCGGACAACGGGTTCTTCCTCGGTGATCGAGGCCTGGCGGACAAGTGGTTGATGTACGAGGAGAGTATTCGCCTGCCGCTGATTGTCCACGACCCGCGGCTGCCGCCGGCGCGGCGCGGAACCACGTGCGACGCCATGACCCTGAACATCGACCTCGCGCCGACCATGCTCGCGATGGCCGGGGTGCGCGTGCCCGCGGAGATGCAGGGGCGCGACCTCGGACCGTTGCTCGCGGGCCAGCGGCCGGCGGACTGGCGCACGGATTTCTTCTACGAGCACCATTTCGATCCGGCGCGCATCCCGCCCAGCGAAGGCGTGCGCTCCGAGCGGTGGAGCTACATTCGCTGGATCGCGCCCAACCCTTTGACGGAGGAACTCTACGATCTGGCGGCCGATCCGCTCGAAGCCCGCAATCTCGCGGGCAGCCCCGCCCATGCGGCGGAACTCACCCGCCTCCGGGCCCGTTGGGAGCTGCTCGGGCGCGAGCTAAAGTAACGGCGCGCCCGCCGCCCATTCGACCCCTCGAACTTATGCCCAACTCCAACCACCCCATCACCACGTTCGCCCGCCGCACCGGGCTTGCGGCCGTGTTCTTGCTGGCCGCCGGCCTGCACGCGCAGACCAGGCCGCCGCTCCCGGCCGACGAACCCGCCGTCGAGCTGACTCCCTTCGTCGTCTCCACTTCGGCGGTCACCGGCTGGGTGGCCACCGAGACGCTGGCGGGCAGCCGCCTGCGCACCAACCTCAAGGACATTCCCAACCAGATCGAGACGCTGACCAAGGACTTCATGGACGATCTAGGTCTGACGAACGTCGACCAGGCTTTGATCTACACGGCCAACGTCGAGAATCAAAACGACTACATGTCGGGCACCACGAGCAACTCGTACGTGAACCCGGCCCAGGGCGGTCGGATTCGCGGAATTAACAACGCCACGCTGTCGCGCAATTTTTTCGATGTGCTTGGGCCGACGGACAATTTCAACGTCGAGCGGGCGACGATCGCGAGCGGGCCCAATGCCATTCTCTTCGGGCTCGGCAGCCCGGCTGGCATTCTTGACGCCACTCCCGCGCGGGCGCTCATGCGCAACAAGTACGGTTTCACCCTGCAATACGACTCGGAGAACTCCAAGCGGGCGACGCTCGACGCCAACACCGTCATCGTTCCCCGGATACTCTCCCTGCGCCTCATGGGGCTCTCCAAGCGGGAGTACACGGCGCGGATGCCGAATCTCGATCGCGACGAGCGGCTTTATGCCGCGATCACCTTCCAGCCGTTCAAGACCACTTCGATTGTTCTCCAAGGCGAGAAAGCCAACCGGAGCTGGAACCGCGCGCCGCGCATCAACCCTTTCGATCACGTCACCCCCTGGCTTTATGCAGATCGGATTGCGGGTAGCGGCTATACCGTGGCCAGGCCGGCCTACACCAACTCCAGCTTCACCGGCATCGCCAATAACGCCATCTTTGCCCAGGCGGCGGCGAATCCGGTCTATATTCAGGGAGGGACCGAAACGCTGCAGTCGTGGCGCAATTCCGTCGTCGTCAAAAATCCGTCGGCCCTTCCCAGCGTGGACCAGACCTTCGATGTCGCCGTCGATCATACGATCATGGATCCCGGAATTTTTCCCTACGACGTGAATATGGTGGGGACGTCGCGAACCGTCCAACTCGGGGCGTACACCAAGACGGTGATCCTCGAGCAGAAAATCATCGACCACCTGTTTCTGGAGGTCGCCTACAACTTCGAGAACTCTTATGAGAATAAT
>JBBRCR010000189.1:0-14263 GCA_038204695.1 Opitutales bacterium
CCTGCCGCTCGCACCCGCGGACCGCGGATCAGCTCATCGTCTACCGCACGCCCCACGTCGCAGCTGACCGCGTCCATGCCGCCGAGGCGACGGTCTGCGCGTGACGACTCACCACGAATGTTTCGATCAGCTGTCAGCGGCGGGATGATTCTCGATTAATACAGTCGGTTTGAAAACCGATATATTCTTCGAGTCGATCTGCTTCACCCTTCGACCAAGAAAGATTTTCTTTGGTGGGTTGGATTTTCGTAAGTGCGCTTCACTAAATCAGGGCTCTCAAAATCCGCGAGCTGCCGCCATCGATTTGCCACCCTGTTTCTAACATTGCTCACGCTCTTCCTTTCTTCGGGCCTTTGAGCTTAGCGGAAGCTGCCATTTCCTCTGCGACGAACCGAGTAAAATCACTAACGTCATTGCGCACAGAAGCGTTCTCCAACGCTGCCATATATGCCTGACGGTGCTCCACGCGAATCACGGTCCAAGGATAGCCGCCGGACGCGAGCATGAGATTCATGAGGAACCTCCCGATACGGCCGTTGCCGTCGGCGTAGGGATGGATGAACACGAAGACAAAGTGACCGAGCACTGCGCGCACCGCGGGCGAAGGCTCACGGGTGAGCGCGCCGAACAGTGCCTCCATCAACGCAGGGACGGCTTCAATCGCAGGAGGCACATGCTCGGACCCCCTGATAAAAACCCGCCGCTCGCGGTAGCCGGCGAGTGTCGAGGCTGGCAGGATGTTGGCCTGCACGGAAGGACTGAAGAGGGCGCGATACCAGCCTTGCAGGTTGCGATCCACGACCTTGCCTGGTGGCCGGCCGCGCCAGATGTCACCGAGACTGGAGAGGACTTGGCTAAACGCCTCGCGATAGCCCTTTGCGGCCATCGCGTTGACCTGCTCCTGGTCCTGCGGGTTTTCCGAAGGACTCCATCCGCCATCGGCGATGCGTTGGATCAGTTCAGGCGTGACCTGGTAGCCTTCGATCGAGAGCGAATGATACGCATCATACGTGTAAATTTCATTCACGCGTTGCAGGTAGCGGAACTCATTCGGCATGGAACGCGGAGGAGCCGGGAAATGTGCTAGCACATCAGGCCGCATCCGCGACCCACATCGCTTCGATCCGACCGGCATAGGGAGATTGCAGCACGGCATCGATCGGCAGGCGCGCGGGTTCTTCAAAGGGATCCTGTGACTTAACCGTGATGCCGGCGGCAAGCAGGTCTGCTTCCAGTCGATCGGCTGAATCGGTCAGACCAAGGTGCCGCAGTCCGCCGACGACTCGGCCGGCGGCCGACATGTTGATCTCGCCGCCCAATAAGGCACGCGACAGTTCCTCGACCCGCACCATGCGCAAGGCCAGTTCCGCGTTGGTCGCCGGCCGGGTGAAATAGCTCGGAGTCGTGCGAATCAGCGCGAGCGCCAGCGGCATCACCTGCACGCCCTGCTTGGTTTCGGTGGCAGGAGGGAGGCCCTTGCGGTTGGGGTAAAGGAGGATCGAGCTGTTGTTGGGGAGCCTCCGGGTGAACACACCACCGCGGGCGGTTAAGACGATCAACTGTTTCGGGGTTTGCGTGCCCGCCGTCCAGAGGTCGAGAGAATGCTCAGGAGAAAGGCAGTAACGCTGGCCATAACGTGCGTGCAGGTAGGCCGAGACGAAGGCCCAGAAATGCAGGTGCCAGAACGTAGTGTTCGCCGGGACGAGCCTGTGGAGTCGTCAGCGCATACCAGCCCTTGATAATTTCGACGAGAAACCCACGCTGTTACAGCCGAGTGCGGTCCCGCCGCGGCAGTTGCGCCGTGCGGAGGATGTGAAACGGGGCAGCGGCCTGCGCGCGGCGCAGGGCCTCAGCGAGATCGCGTTGGGGGTTAACCGGCATGGGCTCGCAGTGAGTTACTTTGGTTTTGTGTCAAAAGTTACTTTGGTATTATGCCGTTTCTCGCTTTGGTATCGCGCCCGATCTGAGCTGCGGGCGACGGTTCAAACGCGGTTCGGAACGTACTCAAGCACCCACCGCCCGGACACGCCTGATGGACCGCACTCGCAACAGCAAGTGATTCAGTCTTCCAGCACAGACATCAATGACTGAAAGCCATCGGTTAGGGCGAACTTGGATCCATCAAGACTTAAGTGGATAGAATTTGTTTATCGTGTGAAGGGGCGCATCTGCCGGTTGGCGGTGAATTTTCCGATTTCGCTGAACTACCGAGTTTCTTTCCGGCAAGCAGCCAGGAGTGCAATCGCGACAACTGATCCAGGGCCGGTGGGTGGGGGCGGAAGAAATTGACTGGCTACTCGGGTGGATTCTCGGGCACCCGCAGTGGAGCCGGAAGCGGATTGCCCGTGAGCTGTGCGCCGCGTGGGAGTGGCGAGATGAGCGGCAGCGGTTCAAGGATTTTGCGGCGAGCAGTTTTTTGATGAAGCTGGAACGGCAGGGCAAAATCACGCTGCCGGCGTTGCGGCTGGCGAACCGGCGGCCACCGCGAGTGGTGCGTGAGCCGAGCGGCTGGCACGCGCCGGCGCCCTCGCGCAATTCGTTCCGGCAACTGGGCGGGGTTAGCGTCGAGTTGGTGCAAGCCGGCACGCCGGCGGCCCGGCAATGGGCCTTCTATCTGGATCGTTATCACTATCTCGGGCTGCGGGTGGTTGGGGAGAACGTGGGGTATCTGGCGCGCGACGCGCAGGGCCGAGATCTGGCCTGCCTCTTATTTGGGGCGCCGGCCTGGCGCTGCGCCCCCGTGACCGTGCGCTGGGCTGGACCCCGGCGGAGCGGCTCGCGCGCCTCCACGCAGTGGCCAACAACACCCGCTTTCTGGTGCTGCCGAGAGTGCCGACACAATGCCCTTCCTGTCTATTTGGGTCGTCATGAGAGGGGAAGTTCGAGGTTGGTGGACAATTCGTCCGGCAAAACGAGCAGTCCGGACTTTTTGAGGCCCGCCACGACGCGAGTTACCTGCGGCAAGCGCAGGCTCTCGGGCGCGATGAACCAAGGAGCGTGAGCCACGATTTGCTCGGCCGGCAGCATGCCAGCGGTGATGAGTTTACGGACGCTCACGCTGCAAATTTCCAGCTTTTCGGCGGCTTGTTTTAGCGAGAGCCAGGTCCGGTTCCGGTCGGCTTTGCAGGCGGGTATGTTGTATTTTTCGCGCACATGGATAACGCTGTGCGCCTTCCAAAGCAGTCCCTTGCCGGTGCGATGGCCACCGCGATTGAGAATAAACGCAATCCGGTCATCAAAGAACTTCGTCGCGAGTTCCCGAATCAGTTCGATCGAATCGCGGCTTGTGGTGTCGAGATTCGCACGGCTCGGTTTGTCCATTTGGATGCTGGTATGCGCGCCTCCAGCCCAGTGCAAGGTGAGCGTGAGTATCTTGCGATCGGATACGGCCACCTGCTCCTGGGGGTTCTCATTCGTTCGGTCATGATCGAACTCCGGAACAGGAGTTGCGGCCGGCGGAAGCGGATCGACGCGCACGATGATCTCTTCAAGTACCGTACGCAGGATGCGTTTCTTCAACTCCACCGGCGCACCGGGATGATTCCAGGCCGCCGTAACGTCCGTCCCGAGGGCTTGCAATTGCGCCCTCTCTTCCGCCGCGAGCGGTGCGTCGGTTCTCTCGTGTTCTTGCCGCGCAGCTTCCAGCCGGGCGACCTCCCCCAGCGCCACATTCCAACGACGCTCGAGCTCCCTCGCCACAATGCGGTTCTCCGGCTCGACGGCCTCGTACTGCCGCCGGCAGCGGTCCGCCTCATAACGCGCCTTTTCCAGCGCCAGCGTCGCTGTTTCATGTCGCTGCTGGCGCTGCTCGGTCGAAAAGCCGCCCGGCCTCCAGCGAGGCTTCAATCGCGAGGGTCTGCAGGGAGGACAAGACGGCTTGGCTTACAGCCTCATCCACCCGCGGTGCGCCCACCGCGATGCACGGCCGGCCACCGTGTTGGTTCCTGGCGCTCTTGCAAAGATAACTGGCTGCAGCGTGGTACTCGGTATCCACGGACCGGCCACAGTTGTGGGTGACGAAAACCTCATCGCGGTTCGAATTCGTTGATGCGCAGTTTGATTCCGGCAGGCTGGGGGGCACCATGTTTGACGTCACCCTTGCGGTGCTGCGGAGCGTCGGAGCCGCGTTTCAACCTCGCCGCGAACTCGTGCTCGAGAACCTGGCGTTGCGGCACCAACTCATGGTGCGGAGACGCCACGCTGGTCGGCCCAGATTCCGCCGTCCAGATCGGCTGTTGTGGGTTTTCCTGCGCGCGGTGTAGTCGCGTTGGGAAAAGGCGTTGGTGATCGTCCGCCCGCAAACGGTGGTCAGCTGGCACCGCGCCGGGTTTCGAATGTTCTGGCGTGGGAAGTCGCGCCGCCCAGACGGGCGGCCATCGGTGGATCGCGAGCTCATCGCGTTGATCCGCCAGATGTGGCTGGCCAATCCGACTTGGGGCAGCCCGCGCATTCGCGACGAACTGGCCAAACTGGGTTTGCCGGTCTCGGTGTCCACCGTGCGCAAATACCGCCCGAAGACAGGGCGCCCGCCATCCCAGACGTGGAAAACATTTCTGCATAATCACGCCAAGCAGATCGCCGCGATTGATTTCTTCACGGTTCCGACGGCGACGTTTCGGGTGCTGGTGGTGTTTCTCGTGCTGGCTCATGAACGGCGGCGAGTGCTGCACTCGGCGAAGGCGGGGTTATCGAAATGCCCATGGTCGGTGGGTTGCACCATCGCTACACGCGGCGCGCGGCGTGAACTGCCGCGGTCGGGGAGGCTTGAGAATTACGGCGGTCGGGGCAGGGGAGTTTGATTGAGCCGAAGGGTGTCCGCGCGCCTCGTCGTGGTCAGGTTTCGCGGTCGCGTTGTCGCACCACTCTGAATGGTCCAACGTGAACGCCTCCGCGCGCCGCGAGTTGTTTGCGCGGGCGTCAAGCGGGATGTCGTTTGGGCGCGGGACGGTGGATCCCACGACCCGGTGGCGAAAATGGCCTCGTCGGTGACCTCCAATTTGCGACGATCACGTTTTCGTCACCCACAGGGAGAAATGAAGAGGCGCTCGATTACGAGGAGATTTCCTCCCGGAACGGCGGCGGGTGAACGCGGCTCAGGGGGAAGGGAGTTGGAGTCGGCCATGGGCAATCAGGTGTCTTGCTTCCGGGTGTCGGGCTTGCCCGCGCGATTCACCGGAAGCCCGGCGGCGGCCCAGTCCACCACGCCCTCGCTCAGTCGGAGTGCCCGGATATTTCGCGCCGCAAGCTGGCTCTGGGCTACGTCACCGAGCAGGCAATAGGGCCCCCGGCAGTAGAGCACGACCACCTTGCCGGCCGGCAGTTCGCTGATCCGATCCGGCAGCTCACCGAGCGGAATCGAGATCGCTCCGGGGAGGTGCTCGGCCTCGTATTCCTCCCGCGGCCTGACATCGACGAGCACGACGGCATCGTTCTTGAACAGCTCGGTCAGCACCTCACGGGCGATTGTGCCGCCACGCTGGTTTCGCTGCGCCGCGAGATTGGCGAAGAGTTGCTGCAATTCCGCCATCCGGGTGGCGCAGTAATCGCGGTACTGCAGCCAGAAGGTCCGGACCGAAGGATCCGCGACACTGTACATGATGTGCCGCCCGTGCCGGGTTGCCGCCACCAGATTCACCTTCCGCAACAACTGCAGGTGGTGGGAAACGTTGGCCAAAGGCTGATGGATCGCGTCAGCGAGTGCTTCAACCGTCCGATCACATTGGCACAACATGTGAAGCAAACGGAGCCGCTGTGGGCTGGACAAAACGTGACCGACCGTGGCAATCAGATCATACGGAGTCTTAGGGTCATCAACCTTCATTCTGATTTGCGATTGAATGTGTGAGACTGCTGCAGCCGTCAAACGGCCATTTCATTGGCTGGCGACCGCTGCAGCCGACTTTCGCGGTTCGCAAGACACCACCAAAGAAAACAGGGCGCAGGATGCTCTGCGCCCCGTCCGTTACATTCTGCGTTACTGATCAACAGCCGGCGGTGGGGCGTCCCTTGCTGAGCTTGTACGACTCCCCCGCCTTCAAATCCTTGGCCATCGCTGATTGCAGCGTGATCACCTTGCCCTCGACGCCGAGGACCTTGGCACCACGCAGCACGAGTGTGCCCTTTTCCGTGACGGCGCGGACGTAGGCACCCTTCTTAATCCAAGCGGCAACGTCGCCGCTGATTTCGACTTTGGCCGTGTTGCCGCTCACGGCTGCGACTTTGCCGCTGGAGATTTCTTCACCTTTTGGTTCCGCCGCGGGCAGCGCCGCAATGCCGAACGCGATGATGGACAGAATCGCGAATAGTTTTTTAATCATGATATAGGATGAGTTGTTGGTTGGAGTGAGGAACGGCTTTAGAACGCGACCTGGAACATGCCGCGGATCGAGGTGTTGGCGCGGTGGGTGCCGATCGACGAGGAGACGGTGCCGTTCGCGTAGGCCGTCGGCTTCGCGAACTCGTTGCGCTGATATTCCGCGGTGAACCGCACGTTGTTCGTGCCGGTGATGAACCAATTGAAACCGACGGCCTTCTGCGTGATGGTCTGTTCGGAGACGCCCGCAATCTGGGCGAAGTCCCAGTTCTCATAATAGGCGTAGGGCTGGAGCTTGCCGCGAGCGCCAATCTTGTACGGCAGCAGGTACGCCGTGCGGACGTACCAGCCTTCCTTTTGCCCGTTGAGCCCGGCGATGTTCGCGAGGCGATCACCCGGGTTGAAATTGGTCTTATATGCATCGTCGAAGTGGTTTTTCATATATGCCGACGTCACGGTGTAGGTGCCGCTCGGGGTCGGATATTCGAACATCACGTCCGCGGTCATCGCTGTATAATCGACCGTCTCCTTGTTCTGCACGACGCCTGCGGAGGTCACATTCTTGAATACCGCGGACGGTTCGTAGGCGGCGCCGACGCCGAAGGTCAGCACCTTCATCTCGCCAAGATAGGAGCCCTCGTAACCGGAACTCGGTTCCTTATCGAGGAACGAGTAGTGCACCCGGCCGACGTACATGAAGTTCTCGTTCGGCGTGGGGCTGGACGTGACAGACGCGAGGCTGAACGGATGAGTCAACCGGGTGACACCTTCACGCCCCTGAAACACCGAAGCTTGGTATACCACGCGGCCATCCACAAAGCGGCCCCAAGAGGTGACGCCGATGTCGCGGCTGGCCTTCGCGGGGACGGTGCCGTACGAACTGAAAATGAAGGCCGAGCGGTCGAGCGTCAGCGGATCGAAGCAGCCATCCAGGTTGCCGCGGGTGAGCGGAATTTTGGTCAATCCGATCTTCAGGTTCACCCAGTCGTTGTAGTTGGCAATGAGGTAGCCGTCGTGCAGCCGGATACTGCCATCGTTCGGATCGGTGTCCTGCCCGGAAACCCCGTAACCGGTGGACCCGGTCTTGGTGCCGCTGGTGATGCTGGTCGTGTTGATTTGGAAGCCATACGTCTCGTCCATCATGCCGGTCAACGTGAGTCGGAAACGCGCAAAGCGGAGGTCTGTGCGGTTGCCCTCGAAGGCCGCGCCGCTGCCGTAGTCGGTGTTTTCAGCGAGCAACTGCCCGCGCAACTGCACCTGAAGGCTCATCATGTTGGCCTCGAGGATCGAGGCGTTGGCCGTCGCCGCCAAGGCGCCCAAGGCGGCCGCGGCAGAGAAGATACCCAATTTGGGGGAGAGGTTCATTTGGTCTAGCAGGTAGATACGGCCCGAGTTGCGACTGGCGGTGAGCGGCTGCACGAAGGTGAACCGTTCACGTGAGATTGCTGGCATCACGCTGGGCCACGCGGGATGAACAGACGATCTGACGAGGGATGTTAAGACATTCGTTTGAGTGTCCGTCTATCCATTCTACTTGCTGCAAATCAGATATTACCCACTCGGATGATGCCGCACGTCTAGCTAATTCACGGCTCTCTCTGGATTAGAAAAGTTTATCGAACCGATTGTTAACAAACAATCATAGGCTAACTTAATGATAACCAAATTCCATCAAGCAAGGTATCTGCGCTTAGCAACCCCATCTCCAACTTCGAAGGCTAAAACCGTCGTTTGAACGTTGTTTGTTCTCCCGTTTTCGCTGCGCCGACCCCTCCGCCCGCCCGCAGCTAATCGCTCCACGTCGGCAACACGCACGAACGCCCCCGCCGCGCCACCAGCGCCCCGAAATCCGCCACCGCCGGCCGCAGCTCGCTCGAATCGTCCGCGTGACACGTCAGGCACGCCCCCACCGTCAAAATCCGACGCTGCTCCGCGACCGAAAACGGCCGCACGTCCTCCCGCGTCGACACCATCCCCTCCCGCCGTTGCTGAAACCCAATCCACGCATCCGCCGGCAACCCATCCTGCGGCAGCGACGCATGCGCCGGACTGAACCGCCAGCGGCCGCTTAAACCAGAGACCTCGAATTCGAGCGTGCCGCGACCATACCCAATCGCCACCGGATCGTTGTGACACGACCGACATGACCGCGCCCCGCGCGAAGTGGTGTGCGCCGCCATCCGCGCATACAGCCGCCGAAACACCAGATCCGCCGGCCGCCCCCCCAGGCGGTTGCGATCCAACTCGAGGATCATCCCGGGAACAAAGGTGTCCACGACGCCGTTCGGCCGCGCCGGATCGGTACGATCCAAAAGAATCCCCAGCGTCGGAGGCGCCACCTCGAACTCGCCCGAGGTCTCCACCCACGCGCCCTTCACGGGCTGCTGCAACAGATGATCGAACCCTTCCGCCGCCGGATCGAAAGCGGTGTGACACGACGCGCACCGCGGCGCCCACGGCGTGTGACAACTCGCACACGAGAGCCGCGCATGCCCGGCGCCTTCCACGCACACCTCGAGCGGCGGACGCAGTTCGTTGACCTCCCCGGTTCGCTTCCTCCGGAGCTGCCCGGTGCCCTCCGGCGTCACGAATACGTTCGCCAGCACACCGCCGGAACGCGTGGTGCCAAGCCGTTGGTCGGCGGTCACCGGCCACTTCCGCAGCGCCAGCAGCTTGAGCGTCTCGGCGTCCGCCTTTGCCGCTGGCTGCGACGCCAGCGGTCGGGCATGGCAATCCTCACATCGCACCTGAAGTTGATCGCCTTTGTGCTTTGCCCTCCGGCCATCGCCCATCACCTCGGACGACGTGTGGCAATCAATGCAGTCCATCCCGCGCGTCTGATGCACGTCAGGCGTCACACGCACAAAATGTCGGCCGTCGTCGAGGAGCCGATACTGCGGGTGTCGCGCATCCTCCTGCGCCAGCTGCTGCGCCGTCGGTGCTTCGCGCAACTCATGCCACCCCTCGTAATTCGTGGCGATGCGTCCCGAACGGGAGTGACATCCGAAACAGTGCGCATTCTCCGGGTTGAGCGTGAACGACGGATGCACCTTCGGGATCGTCTTCGGGACGCCAAACGGACTCGCCTCATAACGGTCGAGCGCCAACGCCGCTTCCGGTGAATACGAGAGATGGCAGGCGTTGCATCCGCCGCCCCGCGACTCCTGCACGATCGGGCCCCAGTGCTCCTTTTCGGTGCCGAGATGGCACGACACGCAGAGCTGGCGCAGGTGACTGTCGGCCGCGCTGTGACCCAGATCGCGAACGTGAACCGGAGGAGCCGCGGGATCGGCCGGTTCGCCGAAGACCCGGCGGTTCACGTCAATCACTCCGGCAAACGTCGCCATGATTGAGGTCTCGACCCGCGGAATGATGTCAGCGTGGCAACCGGCCGTGCCACAGGTGTGAGGCGCATCAGCGAGGTTCCCTGGCACCCGGATCAGCCCGGCGTGCGCACGCTCCGCATTGAGCGTCGTGGTGTCGCCCGCATGACACGAAGCGCAGCCGATTTCCTCCGGCCGATGCGCGCTGCTGAATCCCGTGATGTTGTCATGACAAATCACACACCCCTCCGGACGGCCGCGAATCACTGGCACGCTGGCGAGGCTGATCGGCCGGACGTCCCCGGCCGGGAAAATCGAACCGACGCGCCAGTCACCGCGGCGGTTCGGGATCTGGAACTCCCGCCCTTCGCTCCCCACGTTCCAAAAGAGTCCCACCACACACAAGGCACCATACCCGCCCGCCACCACCAGCAGGCCCCTTCGCACCCGGGTGGCCCCCGCCGCCGAAAACCTCGGCAAAGCCCACATCAGCCAAAGCCCGGCCGACGCAATCGCGACCAACACCACTGCGTCCGGCACCCACCGCAACACTTCCACAGCTCCGACGGAAAACCACGGAGCGGACGCCTGGCGGCTGAGCCCGTCGTTCAGCCCCGGCGACACGACGAGCGACATGGCGCCCGCCGCAAGCGTGACGAGCAGCGTCGCGATCGCCCGCGGGACGACCCGGCGCGCGTAGGCCGCCACGATCAAGCCCACGAACACGGTTGCGGTCACCCCGTGGTGAAAGAGCACCCACCGCGCGTCGGCCACATCGAAGAGGTGCTCCGCCAGCGTGGGACCAAAAAGCGGCAGATCGGTGACGAGCGCCACGAACAGCGGCTGAAAGGCCCGGGCATCCGCGTCGCCGCGCAAGGCGAAGCCGGAGAACATCAGAAACGCGATGACCGGCAGGCACAGCACCAGCGCCACCCGAAACCCGCCTTCCGCCCGACGCGTCGCCGCGCCGCGCAGTTGCTTCCACACCCACCACGCGATGCTGACGACAAGCAGCTGCGCCGTCCAATAATGAAGGTTGCGCAGGAACACCGCGACCGGACTCGCCAGCAGCCACGCAGCGATCGACCGCGCGCCGTCGCTCGCATCGTAGGAGCCGCGCAACAGCCAGCCGGAAATCGCACAAAGCACGAACGAGGCGGCTGCCGCATCGCCCGCGTTGAGCGCAGCGACTGTCCCCCGCCGCCCCCGCCGCGCTGGATCCAAATTTTTCAAAGTGTTTTCCCGCTGCTCTGGATCGACTCCTCGCCCCCTCGACTCCCCGCCTGGCCAGTCGACTCCTCGCCCCCCGGCTTCTCAACTCCCCTCAACACCCCTCGCGCTTCTTTCGGGCCGGCATCGCCGCTGGCACACCGCGCAGCACCGGCATGACCGGCGCAGGCGTGACGGCGGGCGGCGCTTTACCGACTGCCGTGTCGCCCTCGAGCACACCGCCAAGGTAGCGCGCCACGGAAGCGCGCTTTTCGAATTCCGCCTTCACCGCAGCCGGCGCGTCATCGGCCGGTTTGGCCGGAGCCATGACGTCACGGTTCCACGCGTCCAACCCACCCGCCACCGCATATACGGCGCGGAATCCCTGCGCTTTCAACAGCAGCCACGCCTGCGCCGCCTGGGCTTCGTCCTGCGCATAGAGCAGGATCTTCTCGGTTCGCGGCGCCACCTGATCATTGAGCATCTTCAACGGCACGTGATGCGCGCCGGGAATCCGGTTGCGCGCGTAGTCCGCCGCGTTCCGGAGATCGAGCAGCGTGTAATCTGCCCGGCCTTCCACGATCCACGTGCTGAGTTCGAGCGCGCTCACCCGCTCGGCGGAACTGCCGGCCAGCTCGGCGAGCCGGCGCGGGTCGATTGTCATCCGTCCCTCCCGATAAGGATTTCCGGCGACCGCCGCGACGAGTCCCACCGCCAGCAGCGCTGCCGCGAGTCCTCGCGCTGCATTGAGCGGCCGCACCGCACCCAGCAGCGATCCGGCCCCTGGCTCCACGCCGCCGAACCTCCTCTCGGCCCACTCCGCCGCGATGAAAGCACCCACTGCCATCACCACCACCGCCAGCACAACCACGCCGTAGGGCACCTGCAGCATCGCTGGCAGCGTGAGCGGGCCGAAGCCCGTCAGGGTCGTGAACGGGGCGATGGCCGGATAAACCGTTCCAAATCCGATCAGCCCGGCGAACATGCCGACCAGAAACACCACCGCATCGAGCCGTCCTGTCGCCGCGGATACGACCGACGTGCCCGGGCAGTAGCCCCCGATCACGAAGCCCACGCCGAGGAGCAGCCCACCCACGATCTGCGGGACGAGGAACGTGGGCGTGAGGTACACCAGCGAGAGGTCCACCAGTCCGAGACGCGACACCACATAGAGACCCGTCATCGCGGTGATGATCGCCGTGAACATCACTTTCAGGACGGAGAGATCCTTGAAGTAGAACTGGGCGGTGAGCTTGCGCGCGCTGCCGAAGCCGGCGCGCTCGAGGAAAAATCCGAACGCGATCCCGATCGCGAACGCCACGATCAGCGAGACCTCCGAGTTGAACATCCCGAACCGATAGAAGGGTGCGGTCATAGCCATTGCCTCCGGACAAACCAGGCGAGCCCGTACGCCCCGCCAAAGATGCACAGCATCGCGGCCCAGCTTCCCGCATTGAGCAACGCCCCGCCCGTGAGCGCCTGGCCACTCATGCAGCCGAGCGCGAGTTTCGCCCCCACGGCGAGAATCGCCCCGCCAATGAACGCGAGCACCAGTCGCGACGCCGTGGAGATCCGCGGCCCTTTCTCCACCGTCACGCGCAGCCGGTTGGCGAACGCGCCGGACAACAGGCCGCCCACGAACACCCCAATCACCTGGAACACCAGCCAGTCCTTGAACGGACTGACCGTGCCATCGCCCAGGTATTCGGCATAAAACGGATTCGCCTTCGCGTGCGCCGGCGCGACCGCATGCACCGCCGCAGCCGCCGTGCTGGTGAGCGCGCCCGACGCACCGAGTCCGCGCCCCATGATGATGAACGCGGCGAGCAGCACCAGTCCGAGACCGAAGCCGGCAAGGTACGGGTTCAGGTAGGGTTTGGCGGGGGGAGAATGTGACATGGAAAAGGCGGGCTGCGGGCAGCGGCGGTCACGGCGCGGTGACGACGCGCATCCAGTGGCTTTCCTGACCGGCGAAAACGAGGATGAACCGGAGTGCCAGTCCGCCGACCAGCACCAGCACCACGGGCGCGAGCGTATGCCGTATCCGGTTTTGCAATTCGAGGTACTGCAGCGTCAGCGGGGCGAGAATCCCGGTGCCGATCACCAGCACCCAGAACGCCGCCGCGTACGGCCCGGTGAGCAGCAGGGCCGCGGCCTGCTGGCTGACCTGAGTCGAGCTGGCCAGACCGATGAGCATCAGAATCAACAGGCCCAGTTCGATCGTGAGAAAGCTGTTGTCCGCCTGCGCCAGGAGGGGCGCGATGCTGCGGTCGGGGGCGCGGCCGTGTGACCAGCGGGCCAGCGCCGAGAGCAGGTAGTCGGCGAAGACGGGCCGCTCATCGCTCTTCATCGAAAACACCAGGATGCCATGGAGCAGCGCCGCGGCCGTGGAGAGCCCGGAAAACAGGAAGAGCGGCCCAAGGATGGCCGTGTTCCAGAGTGGCCGGGCCGGCAGTGCGCTCAGGAGAATTCCCGTGTACAGGCCCAGCGCCACGCCCACGACCATGTTGCTCATCCCGATGCCGACCACCATGCGCTGCCGCGCGAGGATGTAATCGCTGATCGTGACGAGCACCGGAAAGCGTTTCGCGAGCGACGGGATCGCCTCCGGCAGATGCGTGAGCGCGTTGGCCAGCAGGGCCGGGTAAACCAGCAGCAGAATCCAGGAGCCCCAGGACATCGGCGACGTCGGCTCGAAGGTCAGGTACAGCCTCCAGACATAGGGCTTGTGCGAGAGATCGAGAAACAGCGCGAGCATGCCCAGGCTCAGCAGGACCAGCCCGACGAGCGGACCAATGGTGCAGCACACCATCGACTGGCGCTCCCGCGGCTGGACCAGCAGCAGCCGGACCCCGGCGATGATCATGAGCCCGGCGACCAGTCCGCCGAGGAAGAGGTAGATGGGAATTTCCCAGCCCCAGGCATGCAGCGCGGGATCGACGCCGAGGTTGTGGCGCGTGGTGGTGAGTTCGATCGGCATGGCGGAGGAGGCGTGTCAGGAAAGGTAATACACGTGGGGCTGGCAGCCGGCCTCCGGCAGCAGCGCCTGATTGGGTCGCGAGCGGAGCAGCCGGCTCACCTCGCTTTGCGGATCATCCGCGTCGCCGAAGTGCATGCAGTGCGTCGGGCAGACCGAGACGCACGCCGGCAGGAGCCCCTGCTCGACGCGATGCAGGCAGAACGTGCACTTGTCCACGTACCCGTCGGGGTGCGTGAACCGCGCGTCGTAGGGGCAGCCGGCGATGCACGCCTTGCAGCCGATGCACTTGTGGTGCGTGACCAGCACCACGCCACCGCGCGCGACGTGGCTCGCTCCGGTCGGACAACAGTAAACACAGGGCGGTTTGGCGCAGTGGTTGCAGCGTTCGGAGCGGATCTCCAGCCGCGGGTTGGGATACGCGCCGCGCACCTCCTCGGT